>NZ_JACAPZ010000035.1:0-197587 GCF_013385475.1 Pseudomonas sp. G5001 | reverse complement strand
GCTGTAAGAGCGGAACCGATATCAGCCATCACCCAAATAACGGATATTCACTCACTCACTCACTCACTCACTTAATCAATCAACCCAGCCCCAACCGCTCATGCCACTCGGCAATCGACTCCTCTGGATACTCCTCAAACTCCAGGTCCCCCGCGCGAACACTCACCTCAACCCACGGCGCCTTCGACCCCAGCATCAAATGCGTATGCTCCGGCGGCACCGGCAACGGCGTATCAATCGCCGAAGCAAACGGATGAATCAACTCCGGCCACTGCGGACTGAACAACCACAACCCCGACCCACACTGCGAACAAAAATGCCGCTCAGCCGTACTCGCATGCGCCCGGCTATCCCCCGGCTCTTTCATCCGCGCGTGATAAATCGAAATCAACTTGCGCCCCCGCACCTTGAGGCTCCTGGCATCCCCCCCAAGGTTGATCGCATACCCGCCACCCCCCTGGGTCTTGCGACAAATCGAGCAATAACACCGCTGATAAGGGTAGGGATGCGCACTCTCAAGACTGAACGAAACCGCGCCGCAATGGCAGGAACCTTCAAGCTGCATGACCAGATCTCCTTCGCAAAAGGGCAACGTTAGCTTAGGCGCCCGGCAGCCGGGGCGGTTCCATCTCGGGCATCAAGGTCGCGATCAACGCCCGAATCGTCCCCGGCAACGCCTCCAGTTCCCGCACCAGAATACTGCGCTCGCGCACTGCCCAAACTTCATCCAGCTTCACCGTCACCAGTTGCATGGTCCGGCTGTGCCGCACCGCCGCCGACTCGGGAATGATGCCGATCCCCACGCCCGCCTCAACCATCCGGCAGATCGCCTCGAAGCTCGACATTTGAATGCGCAACGACAAGTGCTTGCCCAGCCGCTCCACATGCTCACGCAGGAAACTCAGCAACGTGCTGCCGTCATGCAAGCCGATATGTTGATAAGCCAGGGTTTGCTCCAGCGTCACCGAAGGCAGGCCCGCCAGTGGATGCCCCACCGGTACCGTCAGCACCAGGTGGTCGGTGCTGAAGTGCAGCACCTGCAAACCCGACGCTTCCACAGGCCCGGCGATGATGCCCATGTCGCTGGTGCCATCCAGCACGCCCCGCACGATATCCCGCGACAGCCGCTCCTGCAGGTCCACCGTCACGCCGGGGCGCTGGGACAGGAAGCCGGCCAGCACCTCCGGGAGAAACTCGGTCACGGCGGTGGTGTTGGCAAAAATGCGGATATGCCCGGCCGAGTCGATGCCGTATTGGGTGAACTCGCTTTTCAGGTAATCCACCTGGCGCATGATCAGCCGCGCATGGTGCAGCAGCCGTTCGCCCGCCGGGGTGATCTCCACGCCACGGCTGTCGCGGTACAACAGGCGGGTGTCGAGCTGGCCCTCCAGGGCCTTGATCCGCGCACTGGCGGCGGCCGGCGAAAGGAACGCGCGCTTGGCGCCCTGGGTCAGGCTGGGGGATTCGGCGATATGGATAAACAGGCGTAAGTCAGCCAGATCAAAGTGCATGCAAGGCTCCGGGGCAGCGACGAAGAACCCATGTGGGAGCTGGCTTGCCTGCGATAGCGGTGGGCCAACCAAAGCAGTGTTGACTGACAGGGCGCTGTCGCAGGCAAGCCAGCTCCCACATTGATCATCCGGGTTCTTGAGATCTTTTTATGGGCGATGGCGTTCAGCATAGCCGAACGCTGCTTTATTGAAATGCAAATTCTCAGAACGGCCAAGGCCCAGCATGATCCGGTTCAGATTCCCTGCCCGAGGACATGCACCTGATGAGCGCCACAGACTGGATCGGCCGTAGCGAAACAGCCCACGACCACTTGAGCCACAACCTGCTCAAACGCATCGCCGCCACCTTTGGCGAAGCGGCACCGGCAGATGGCGAGCCGGTCCCGCCGTTGTGGCAATGGTGCTTTTTTCAGGACCCGCTGCCCGAGTCCGCCCTGGGCGGTGACGGTCATCCGGCCCGTGGCGGCTTCCTGCCGCCGGCCGATAATCGCAACCGCATGTGGGCCGGCGGGCGCATCGAGTTCTTCCATGCATTGCGTGCGGGTGAGGCCGCCACCCGCGTTTCGACCATCACCCAGGTGGAAGAAAAAACCGGTCGCACCGGCTCGTTGTTGTTCGTCACCGTGCGCCACGACTATTCCCAGGACGGCCGCCTGGCCCTGCGCGAAGAACAGGACATCGTCTACCGCGAACCCACGCCGCCCAAGCAGGGCAGTGGTGACGCGCTCCCCGAAGGCGCCTGGCGTGAAGCGGTCGACCCGACGCCAACCCTGTTGTTCCGCTACAGCGCCGTGACCTTCAACGGCCACCGCATTCACTACGACTACCCCTACGTCACCGGCACCGAAGGTTATTCGGGACTGGTGGTGCACGGGCCGCTGATCGCCACCTTGAGCCTGCGCGCATTTTGCCGCGCCAACCCCGCGGCCACGTTGCGCCGTTTCTCGTATCGCGGCGTGCGTCCGTTGATTGCCCCGCAAGCCTTTGAAGTGGGCGGGCACGTCACCGCGCCGGGCGTCGCGGAACTGTGGGCGGGCAACGCCGACGGCCTGGCCCAGCGCGCCGAACTGCATTTCGAATAAACCTCCAAGAACAACAGGCGGAGAGCCGTTAATGAACCCGAATGACAACGAAGAACTGAATGCCATCCGCGAAGGCGTGCGCGCACTCTGCGCCGAATTCGACGCTGCCTACTGGCGCAAGGTCGATGAAGAAAAGGGCTTCCCGGAAGCCTTCGTCAAGGCCCTGACCGACGCCGGCTGGCTGTCGGCAATGATCCCGGAAGCCTACGGCGGCTCCGGCCTGGGGCTGGCGGAAGCCTCGGTGATTCTGGAAGAAGTGAACCGCTGCGGCGGCAACTCCGGCACGGTCCACGGCCAGATGTACAACATGTTCACCTTGCTGCGTCACGGCAGCGAAGCACAGAAAAGCTTCTACCTGCCCAAGCTCGCCAGCGGCGAATTGCGCCTGCAGTCGATGGCCGTGACCGAGCCCACCACCGGCACCGACACCACCAAAATCAAGACCACCGCAGTCAAGCGCGGCGACAAGTACGTGATCAACGGCCAGAAAGTCTGGATCTCGCGGGTGCAGCATTCCGACCTGATGATCCTGCTGGCCCGCACCACGCCGTTGGCCGAGGTGAAGAAAAAATCCGAAGGCATGTCGATCTTCCTGGTGGACTTGCGGGAAGCCATCGGCAACGGCCTGACCGTGCAGCCCATCGCCAACATGGTCAACCACGAGACCAACGAACTGTTCTTCGACAACCTGGAGTTGCCGCTGGACAGCCTGATTGGCGAGGAGGGCAAGGGCTTTCGCTACATCCTCGACGGCTTGAATGCCGAGCGGACGCTGATTGCCGCCGAGTGCATCGGCGATGGCCGCTGGTTTATCGAGAAAGCCAGCGCCTATGCCCGCGACCGCGTGGTATTTGGTCGGCCCATCGGACAGAACCAGGGCGTGCAGTTCCCGATTGCCGAAGCCCATATCGAGATCGAAGCGGCCGACTTGATGCGCTGGCGTGCCTGTGAGGAATACGACAGCGGCGCCAATGCCGGGGCCAGCGCGAACATGGCCAAGTACCTCGCGGCCAAGGCTTCCTGGGAGGCGGCCAACGCCTGCCTGCAAACCCACGGCGGCTTCGGGTTTGCCTGCGAATACGACGTGGAGCGCAAGTTCCGCGAGACCCGCCTGTACCAGGTTGCGCCGATCTCCACCAACCTGATCCTGTCCTACGTGGCCGAGCATCTGCTCGAACTGCCACGCAGCTTCTGAGGGCCCGACCATGAGCCATACCCAAGCGCTGTGCCGGTTCCTCGCCGAGTTGAATTACGCACAATTGCCGGACGCCGTACTCGCCCGCACCGAAGACCTGTTCCTCGACTGGCTCGCCTCGGCGCTGGCCAGCAAGGGCGCGCATCCGATCCCGCTGTTCGAACGTTATGCCCGCAGGATGGGCCCGGCTGATGGCCCGGCGCAGATCATCGTCAACGGCGGCAGCAGCAGTGCCTATTTCGCCGCGCTGGTGAATGGCGCGTCGTCGCACCTGGTGGAGCAGGATGACCTGCACAACAGCTCGGTATTGCACCCGGCGACCGTGGTGTTTCCGGCGGCATTGGCGGCGGCGCAAGACCTCGGCAAGTCCGGTCGCGAGCTGCTGCTGGCCTCGGTGGCCGGCTACGAAGCCGGGATTCGCATCGGTGAGTTCATGGGCCGTTCCCATTACCGGATCTTCCACACCACGGCCACCGTCGGCACCCTCGCGGCGGCGGTGGCCGTGGGCAAATTGCTCGACTTCAACCAAGAGCAATTCATCAACCTGCTGGGCAGTGCCGGCACTCAGGCGGCCGGGCTGTGGGAGTTCCTGCGGGACGCCGCCGACTCCAAGCAACTGCACACTGCCAAGGCCGCTGCCGATGGTTTGCTGGCGGCGTATCTGACAGCGGACGGGCTGACCGGTGCGCGCAATATTCTGGAAGGCGATCAGGGGATGGCGGCGGGCATGTCCACCGACGCCGACCCAGGCAAATTGTCCGATCGCCTCGGCAGCCGCTGGGCGCTGCTGGAAACGTCGTTCAAGTTCCATGCTTCATGCCGCCACACCCATCCGGCCGCCGATGCGCTGCTGGATCTGATGCAGCGCGAAGGGCTGGGCCATGAGCAGATCGCCCATGTGGAAACCCGCGTTCACCAGGGCGCCATCGACGTGTTGGGCCGGGTGACGCTGCCGCAGACCGTGCACCAGGCCAAGTTTTCCATGGGCACCGTGCTGGGGTTGATTGCCGTGCATGGCAAGGCCGGGCTGACCGAGTTTCACGAGCTGGCGCTGAGCGACGGGGACGTGGCGGCGTTTCGCGACAAGGTCTCCATGACCCTCGACGCCGAAGTCGACGGTGCCTATCCGCAGCGCTGGCTGGGCCGGGTGATCGTGACCACCGCCGATGGTCGCACCCTGCACGGCGCCATCGACGAACCCAAGGGCGACCCGGGCAACACCCTGAACCGCTCGGAGCTGGCCGACAAGTTCCAGCGCCTGACCCAATTCAGCGGTGCCCGCACACCCGCGCAAACCACCGGGCTGATCGAAAAAGTCTGGGACCTGCGCAACGCCGCGTCCCTGGCTCACTGGCTTTAAGGAACTGTCATGACCGCTAATCAACGACCGCTGGACGGCATCACCGTTGTCAGCCTGGAACACGCGATTGCCGCACCGTTCTGCACCCGCCAGTTGGCCGACCTGGGCGCGCGGGTGATCAAGATCGAACGTCCCGGCGCCGGCGACTTTGCCCGGGGCTATGACGAGCGCGTGCGCGGCCTGGCCTCGCATTTCGTGTGGACCAACCGTTCCAAGGAAAGCCTGACCCTGGACCTCAAGCACGACGATGCCGGGGACATCCTGGAAACCCTGCTGGCCGATGCCGATGTGCTGGTGCAGAACCTCGCACCGGGCGCGGCCGCGCGCATGGGTTTGTCATTCGAGGCGCTGCATGAGCGCTTCCCGCGGCTGATCGTCTGCGACATCTCCGGCTATGGCGAGGGTGGCCCGTATGAAAAGAAAAAGGCCTACGACCTGCTGATCCAGAGCGAAGGCGGCTTTCTCTCGGTCACCGGTGGCCCGGGTGAAGACCAGATGGCCAAGGCCGGCTGCTCCATCGCCGATATCTCCGCCGGGATGTACGCCTACAGCGGCATCCTCTCGGCGCTGCTGCTGCGGGGCAAGACCGGGCAGGGCAGTCGCATCGACGTCAGCATGCTGGAAAGCCTGGTGGAGTGGATGGGCTACCCGATGTATTACGCGTTCGACGGCGCGCCCCAGCCACCGCGCGCGGGTGCGGCGCATTCGACGATCTACCCCTACGGGCCGTTTCCCACCGGCGACGGCGGCACGGTGATGCTCGGGTTGCAGAATGAGCGGGAATGGGCGGCGTTCTGCGACAAGGTGCTGCTTACCCCGGAATTGGCCACCGACGAGCGTTTCTCGGCCAACTTCAAGCGTTCGGAAAACCGCGACGTGCTGCGCCAGATCATCGTCGACCGTTTTGCGCAGATGAGCGCCGAGGGCGTGATCCAGCGCCTGGAAGACGCGCAAATCGCCAGTGCACGAGTCAACGACATGCAAGGCGTGTGGGACCACCCGCAGCTCAAGGCCCGGGACAGTTGGCGTGAAGTCGACAGCCCGGCGGGCAAATTACCGTCGTTGCTGCCACCGGCACGCAATGCCGCGTTCACCCCGCGGATGGATGCGGTGCCGGGGCTGGGGCAGCACAGCCAGGGGATTCTCGACCAGCTGGGTTACTCCGCTGAAGCCATCGACGGCCTGCGTATCCGCGGCGTTATCTGACAAGGAATCGAACGATGCCAATCTCTCTTGTGCGCTCTGCGCTGTTTGTACCGGGCAGCCGACCGGAACGTTTTGCCAAGGCCCTGGCCAGTGGCGCCGATGCGGTGATTGTGGATTTTGAAGACGCGGTGGAAGAGCCGCTCAAGCGTCAGGCCCGGGACAACCTCGGGGTGTTTTTGCAGGCGACGCCGGCGGCGCGGGTGTGGGTGCGGATCAACGCGCCGGAGCATCCCGAGCATTTTGCCGATGTGGCGTTCTGTCAGGCCCACGCCGGGGTCGCGGGGGTGTTGCTGCCCAAGGTTGAAAGTGCGGCCCAGGTGGCCGTGGTGGCTGCAACGGGCAAGGCTATCTGGCCGATTATCGAGAGTGCGCGGGGTTTGCTGGCGGTGGCGGAAATCGCCCATGCGCCGCTGGTGGAGCGCCTGTCGTTTGGTGGCCTGGACCTGGCGCTGGACTTGAACCTGAGCAGCGGCTCCCCGGCCGCGCAATTTGCCCTGGACCAGGCTCGCCTTGCCTTGATCGTGCATTCCCGCGCCGCCGGGCTGGTGGCGCCGCTGGACGGCGTGCACCCGGCCATCGACGACCCCGGAGGCCTGCGCCGTTCGATTCGGCATGCCTATGAAATGGGCTTTGCCGGCGCGCTGTGTATCCATCCCAAGCAGGTGGCGGTGATTCACCAGGCGTTGGCCCCCAGTGCCGAGGATCTGGCCTGGGCCAAACGGGTGGTGGACGCTGGTGCCCATGGGGCCGGGGCGTATCAGCTGGACGGGCAGATGGTGGATGCACCGGTGTTGTTGCGGGCCCAACGATTATTAGCCGCGCAACCGTAGAAATGTGGGAGCGGGCTTGCTCGCGAAAGCGGTGGGGCAGCCAGTGCATCCGGTGACTGGCACACCGCTTTCGCGAGCAAGCCCGCTCCCACATTGGATCTCTGTCGTTTGCAAAATCGGCGTTCGTCCACGCCGAACGCAGGTATCTAAAATTCGAAATTCTCTATACGCGTGACATCAGGCACCTTGCCCTATAACACAACAATAAGAAGGTGATTTTCCATGCTCAAGCTTTCTCGGGCGCTGTTCTGCGCCGCCACCTTGTTTGCCGCGGGCCTGGCCCAGGCGGCCGACCCCATCGTGATCAAGTTCGCCCACGTCGTCGCGGAAAACACCCCCAAAGGCCAGGGCGCCTTGCTGTTCAAGAAGCTCGCTGAAGAACGCCTGCCCGGCCGGGTGAAAGTCGAGGTGTACCCCAACTCCTCGCTGTTCGGCGACGGCAAGGAAATGGAAGCGCTGCTGCTGGGCGACGTGCAGATGCTGGCGCCGTCCCTGGCCAAGTTTGAGCAGTACACCAAGCAAGTACAGATCTACGACCTGCCGTTCCTGTTCAACGACCTGGCGGCGGTCGACCGTTTCCAGGCGGCCCAGGGCAAGGCGTTGCTGACCTCGATGCAAGACAAGAACATCCTCGGCCTGGCCTATTGGCACAACGGCCTCAAGCAACTGTCGGCGAACAAGGCATTGCGTGAGCCCAAGGATGCCCGTGGCCTGAAGTTCCGCGTGCAGGCCTCCAGCGTCCTGGAGGAGCAGTTCAAGGCGATCCGCGCCAACCCGCGCAAGATGAGTTTTGCCGAGGTGTACCAGGGCTTGCAGACCGGCACCGTCAACGGCACCGAGAACACCTGGTCGAACTATGAAAGCCAGAAGGTCAACGAAGTGCAGAAGTACTTCACCGAATCCAACCATGGCCTGATCGACTACATGGTGATCACCAACGCCAAGTTCTGGAACGGCCTGCCGCCGGATGTGCGCACCACCCTGGACCAGGTCATGGTTGAAGTCACCGTCGAGGTGAACAAGCAGGCCGAGGCGCTGAACCAGTCGGCCAAGCAGAAGATCATCGACGCCAAGACCAGCGAAATCATCGAACTGACACCGGAGCAACGCCAGCTCTGGCGCGAAGCCATGCGCCCGGTGTGGCAGAAGTTCGAAGGTGAAATCGGCGCTGACCTGATCAAGGCGGCCGACGCGTCGAACCAGTAATTTGGAGAGCACCGAGATCAAATGTGGGAGCGGGCTTGCTCGCGAATGCGGTGTATCAGTCACCGAATGCATCAACTGAAAGACTGCATTCGCGAGCAAGCCCGCTCCCACATGTTGATCCGGTTCCCGCCTCCAAGCCTTGCACACACCTATCTCCGCTTCGCGAGGTTTTGCCATGCAAACGCTAAGGCGCGTCTGGGAGCACCTGGAGGAAGGCTTTATCGCCATCCTGCTGGCCGCCATGACCCTGGTGACTTTTGTCTACGTCATGCTCAACAACATCTACACCCTGTTCTTTGCCCTCGCCGACAAGTGGGCGTGGAGCAGCGGTTTCTTCAACGCCCTGGGTGACCACACCATGGGCTGGGCCCAGGACATGACCTGGAGCGTGGCGCTGACCAAGGCCATGTTCGGTTGGTTGATTTTCTTTGGCATCTCCTACGGCGTACGCACCGCCGGCCACCTGGGGGTGGACGCGCTGGTCAAGCTGACGCCGCGCCGGGTGCAGCGCCTGCTGGGCATGCTCGCCTGCCTGTGCTGCCTGGCCTACGCCGGGCTGTTCATGGTTGCCAGCTACAAGTGGTTGAGTGCGGTCACCACCGCGCACATCGGCGCCGAAGACCTCGACAAGTTCGGCATCGACGTCGACGACATCGTGGTGATCGTGCCCATCGGCTTTGCCCTGGTGTTCATCCGCTACCTGGAAATTTTCTACCGCATCTTCACCCACCGCCAAACCGGGCTGGGCCTGGCCGACGAAGCCGGTGAAGCCAGCAAGTTGGCCGGCAGCCATGAGGAGCGTCACTGATGGCCGTTCTGTGTCTGTTTTTGCTGCTGTTCGTGTTCATGTTCCTCGGTGTGCCCATCGCGATTTCCCTGGGGTTGTCGGGCGCGGTGTCGATCCTGATGTTCAGCCCGGACTCGGTGAGTTCCCTGGCGATCAAGCTGTTTGAAACCTCGGACGCCTATACCTTCCTGGCGATTCCGTTCTTCTTGTTGTCGGGTGCGTTCATGACCACCGGTGGCGTGGCGCAGCGGCTGATCGACTTTGCCAACGCCTGCGTTGGGCATATCCGCGGCGGGCTGGCGATTGCGGCGGTGCTGGCATGCATGCTGTTTGCCGCACTGTCGGGCTCCTCGCCCGCGACAGTGGCGGCGGTGGGTTCGATTGCCGTGGCGGGTATGGTGCGCTCGGGCTACCCGAAGGAATTCGGCGCCGGGATCATCTGCAACGCCGGTACCCTGGGCATCCTGATTCCGCCGTCGATCGTGATGGTGGTGTACTCGGCCGCCACGGAAACCTCGGTGGGCAAGCTGTTCATGGCCGGGGTGATTCCGGGCCTGCTGCTGGGCTTGATGTTGATGGTCGCGATCTACATCGTCGCGCGCATCAAGAAACTGCCGGCCCAGCCACGGGCGACCTTTCGCGAGTGGCTGACCTGCGCCCGCCGGGCATTCTGGGGCCTGTTGCTGCTGGTGATCATCCTGGGCGGGATCTACAGCGGCATGTTCACCCCGACCGAAGCGGCGGCGGTGGCGGCGGTGTACTCGGCGTTTGTCGCGCTGTTCATCTACAAGGACATGAAGATCAGGGATTGCCCCAAGGTGCTGCTGGAGTCCGGGCGCTTGGCGATCATGCTGATGTTTATCATCGCCAACGCCATGCTCTTCGCTCACGTGCTGACCACGGAGCAGATTCCCCAGGAAATCACCGCGTGGGTGATCTCCGAGGGCCTGACGCCGATTGGTTTCCTGATCATGGTCAACGTGGTGTTGCTGGTGGCGGGCAGCTTTATGGAGCCGTCGGCGATCGTGCTGATCCTGGCGCCGATCTTTTTCCCGATTGCGATGAAGCTGGGGATCGACCCGATTCACCTGGGAATTGTGATGGTGGTCAACATGGAGATTGGCCTGGTGCATCCGCCGGTGGGGTTGAACCTGTTTGTGACCTCGGCAGTGACAGGGCTGACGCTGGGGCAGACCATCCGCGCGGCGTTGCCGTGGCTGATGATCCTGCTGGTGTTCCTGATCATGGTGACTTACCTGCCGTTCATATCGCTGGCCTTGCCGCATTGGCTGGGGATGTAAACCCAACTTGAATCACGCCACAAAACAATGTGGGAGCGGGCTTGCCCGCTCCCACATTTGAGGTGTGCAGGGATTTATTTATCCATCGCACTCAAGATCGCATGGGCCACTTTTACCCGTTCGGCATTCGGGTAGTTCTTGTTCGCCAGGATCACCACCCCCAGGCCTCTGCTCGGCACGTACGCCACATAGGCGCCAAAACCACTGGTGGCGCCAGTCTTGTTCACCAGCGTGTCGGCATGGGGCGCTTGCGGTGGTGTCAGCCAGTTGACCTTGTGGGGCTGAAAGGCCATTTGTGCCGAGTTGCCTTGGGTCAATGCATCCAGCGTGATTGGGTAGGGGTACATCTCCCAGCCGAGGCCCTGGGTCATGCCATCCACCGTGTAGTAGCCGGTGTGAGTTGCGGCAATCGCCTGTTGCAGCGGCTTCTCCAGCTTCGCCGGGTGCATGTTCACTTCAACGTACTGAATCAGGTCCGAGGTGCTGGTCTTGATGCCGTAGGCCTCGGCGTCCAGGGCGCCAGGCCCGACGCGCACCGGTTTGCCGGCCTTGTCGTAACCCTGGGCGTACAGGTTCATTTGTGACTTGGGTACGCTGATAAAGGTGTGCTTGAGGCCGAGTTTCGGCAGCAGGGTCTGCGCCATCAACCGGTCAAACGGCTGGCCCAGGCTTTGCGCTGCCAGGTGGCCGAACAAGCCGATGCTCGGGTTGGAATACAGGCGTTGGGTGCCGGGAGCGAAGTCCGGTTTCCAGTGCTGGTAGTAGCTGATCATCTTGCCGGCGTTATCGGACTCATCGGGGAATTGCAGGGGCAAGCCACCTGCGGTGTAGGTGCCGAGGTTGAGCAGGCTGATGTGGTCAAACGTGTCGCCGCGCAATGCCGGCAGGTATTGGCTGGCCGGGTCCGACAGCTTCAGCTTGCCGTTGGCCAGGGCATAGCCGGCAAGGGTGGCGGTGAAGGTCTTGCTCACCGAGCCGATTTCAAACAGGGTGTTTTCGGTGACGGGCTGCTTGCTCTCCTTGCTGGCGACGCCGTAGTTAAAGTATTGCGCCTTGCCGTTCTGTACGATCGCCACCGACAGGCCGGCGATGTCCTGTTGCTGCATCAGGGGCTGGACCGTACTGTCCACGACCTGGCGCATGTCGGTAGCCGCCATGCAGTTGCCTGCGCCGAGCAATAAGGCGAATATCGCGGTGTTGCGCACGGTTGGAAAAAGGGATGTGTACATGATGACGTGACTTCCATGAAGGTGATCGGGTGAATACCGTTGCCTGCGCAGGCGCCGCAAATCTAGGCAGTTTGTGATCCCGCGGCAAACGATGATATCTCGCAACAGCCATTAGAAAAATTAGGGTCAAGCCATGCTCCGTTCCCATTTGCCACTCAACGCGCTGCGAGCCTTCGAGGCGTCTGCGCGGCATTTGAGTTTTACCCGGGCGGCGATTGAACTGTGCGTCACCCAGGCGGCGGTCAGTCACCAGGTGAAAAGCCTGGAGGCGCAGCTCAATGTCACGCTGTTCAAACGCCTGCCCCGGGGCCTGATGCTCACCAGCGAGGGCGAGACCCTGCTGCCGGTGTTGCGCGAATCCTTCGACCGGATAGCTCAAACCTTAGGCCAGTTTGAAGGTGGGCATTACCGCGAAGTATTGACGGTAGGCGCGGTGGGCACCTTTGCAGTGGGCTGGCTGTTGCCGCGGCTTGCGGATTTCCAGGCGCGCTACCCGTTTATCGACTTGCGCCTGTCCACCAACAACAACCGCGTCGACGTGGCGGCCGAAGGCCTGGATTACGCAATCCGGTTTGGTTCCGGCGCGTGGCACGGCACCGAGGCGTGCCAATTGCTGGAGGCACCGCTGACGGTGCTGTGCGTGCCGCAACTTGCTCGGCAATTGCAGACTCCGGCGGACCTGTTGAAGCACACGCTGCTGCGCTCATATCGTGCGGATGAGTGGACGCAATGGTTCCAGGCCGCGGGATTGCCAGCCGACACGCTGGTGCCGCGCAGTATCGTTTTCGACTCGTCCCTGGCGATGATGGAGGCGGCGCTGCAAGGGGCGGGGGTGGCCCTGGCGCCGGCGATGATGTTCAGCCGGCAGTTGGCGACGGACGTGATTCGCCAGCCCTTCGAGATCGGCATCACCACCGGCAGTTATTGGCTGACGCGCTTGCAGTCACGGGCCGAGACGCCGGCGATGCTGGCGTTCAAGACCTGGTTGCGTGAAGTGGTCATGCACTGAGGTTGGGTCGACGCTGTGGCGAGGGAGCTTGCTCCCGCTGGGCTGCGTAGCGGCCCCAAAGAAGCGACGGTGTTAGTTCAGCAAGAACGCGGCGGATGGTTTCAGGGGCGCTGTGCAACCCAGCGGGAGCAAGCTCCCTCGCCACAGGTTATTCTCCCACTCGGTCTGCCCATTGATCATAAGAGGCTGCAATGCAAACTTCCGGCGTAGACATCCGTCAACTCAAGGCCTTCGTGGTGGTGGCCGAGGAGCTCAGCTTCGTGCGCGCCGCGACCCGCCTGCATGTCTCGCAACCGGCGCTGTCCCAGACCATCCGCCAGTTTGAGGCGCTGCTGGACGTACAACTGTTCCAACGCAACACCCGCAACGTGGCACTGACCGAAGCCGGCCTGGCCTTGCTGGTAGAGGCGCGGGAAATCGTCAATGGCGTAAGCCGCCTGGTACGCACCGCCCACGAACATGCACGCGGCGTACGCGGCTCATTGAATATCGGCTTCCTGATCGGCGCGGGTGTGGACTTGATGCCGCAAATCCTCAGCGTGTTCGCCAGGCGCTACCCGGAGATCGAACTGGTGGTGCGCGAGTATGACTTCGGCTCGCCCCATGCCGGGATCGACGAGGGCATGGACGTGTCGGTGCTGCGCCCGCCACTGGGCCTGCCGGACATCGAGTTGCACACCCTGGTGACCGAACCCTGCGTGGCGTGCCTGGCGTCCAGCCACCGGTTGGCCGGGGAGAGCAGCGTGAGCATCTACGACGTACTGGATGAGCCGATCATTGCTGCACCGGGAGTGGGCGTGTGGCGCAGTTTCTGGACCGCCGACGCGTACCGCGATGGCCAGCCGGCGCGGATCGTCCATGAAGCTTCGACGGTGGAGACCGAGTTGCAGGCGGTGGCGTCGGAGCGCGGGATCAGTATCACCGCGCTGTCCACCGCACGTTTTTATGCACGGCCCGGCCTGGCCTTCCCGGTGATCAGCGATATGCCGATGTGTGAAGTGGCGGTCGCCTTGCCGCCACAACCGAGTGTGGCGGCGCGCAACTTTGCCGAGTTGGCAATGGAAGTGGCGAGCAGCCGGGGTTAGTCAGGACAGGTCGTGCAGGGATTTGCCGTTGGGCGCACTTACCTGAAGCTCGGAAAACTCCACCTCCAGCCCGCCACGTTCCGGCGTGCAGCAATAAGGCCCCACCCGATACGACGCAGCCACGGGGAACGGCGCCAGGCGCACCAATGGCCAGCTCACACCATCCACCGACACCTGCACGCGCAGCACGCCCTTGGCCACGGTGGCGCGAATCCAGAACGCCTCGGGATCACCCGGGAACACACCGGTGGCCCAGTCCGACACACCATCGGTCAATACGCTGCTCAACAGCGTCACACCGTCGGACAGTTCCGCACCGATCTTCACCCAATGGGCTTCATCCACCCGCACCATCAACCCGGCCTGGTCATACAGGTGGGTAAACTCACTGTGGATTTTGACTTGGGCGGTAAAGTCGCCGTCGGTTTCAACAAACAGGAAATGCCCGTTGTCGCGCACAAAACCATAGTGGGTTTCTCGCCAGAAATCGGTGCTGGCATCGGTGCGCACCTTGAGGCGCTGGCCTTCTCGGCTCCATTGCTGGGGTTGATTGAGCCAGCTGGCCTGTTCAAACATCGGGAAGCTCCTTGGAGGTGACAAGACAAAACCCCGGCGCCCGGGGTTTTGTTGTTTGGCTGCAATCAGCGGCTAGTGGTCGAGCAATTTGCCGCTCGGCCCGGCGGTGCCATTGTTAAGGCGCGTGCGCAGCGAAAACAACCACCACAGCACGCCGACCCCGAGTGTAACCCCGGTGGTGATGGCGCCGGTGTGGCTTTCTTCGGGCACGCTCAGGGTCAGGATCACCGCGATGGCCCACAGGCCGCCGAGGACGATCATCGGCAACAACCACTTGCCCAGGCTGAACACACCCGCAGCCGCCCCCGGCATCCGGCCATTTTTATAGGCCAGGTACGCGGCAATCAGCGTCAGCAGGTAGGTGCAGTAGTAGGTCAGGCCGACCATCGAGTAGATCGCCGTGACAAACCCGCCGCTCGCCAGGTTCAGCAGCACGGCGATGGCGGTGATCAGCACGATGGCGGCGACCGGCGTACCGAAGTGCGGGTTGATCTTCGCCAGCACCTTGGAGCCCGGCAGCATGTTGTCCCGGGACAGGGCGAAGGTCATGCGCGTGGCCACCGCCATGTTGGCGATCAGGCAGGCGAGGATCGAGGCGAAGGCGATCACGATCATGCCCACGCCGGCGGCATTGCCCAGTTGCAGGCGCACGATATTGATCACCGGGTTTTCGCTGTGGCTGAGCAGCTCGCTGACCGACCCCGGGATCGCAATGCTCAGCAACGCGAACACCACGAAGCCCAATACACTGGACACCAGCACCGCACGAATCATCGCCCGGGGCGCGGCGCGGCGTGGGTCCTTGGTTTCTTCGGACAGGTCGGCGGCGCCCTCCCAGCCCAGCAGCACCGAGACCGGCAGCAAGGTGGCGAGGGCGAGGGTGGTGAAGCTGAGGGTGCCGCCGCTCACCGGTTGTGCGGAGGTCAGGATCGCCACGCCCTGGGTGTGCTCGAAGAAGAAAAACACCCCGAAGAACAACGCAATCGCCAGCAGCACCGTGCCGATGATTTCGATGATCGCGCCGATGTCGTTGATCCGCGTGGCCAGGCGAATCCCGCAGATGTTCAGCAGGCCTACCACCAGCGTGGCACCGATGCTCAGGCCCTGGATCTGGCCCTGTGTCGGGCTGGCCCAGATCTCCGGCGCGAACACCGTGCCGATGGCCGCCGAGGTGGCGGCTGTACCGGCGACAAACGAGGTGAACGCGACCCAGCCGGTAAACCAGCCGAAGTGATTGCCCGCCAACCGGCTGGACCATTGGTAGGCGTAGCCGGTAAGCGGAATGCGCCCGGCCAGGTGGCAGTAGACCATGACGATGCAGCACACCAGCGGGATCACCAGCAGCCACAAAAGGATGCCGATACCGCCGACGCGGTTGAACGGGTCGGCGAACAGCGTGACCACCCCGGTGTTGATCGAGACCATGGAAAAGGCCAGGGCAAACGAGGTGAACGAACTCATGGTGCGGTGCATCTTTTGCTCGTAGCCGAGGCTGGCCAGGTCGGCGTCGTCGCTGGACAGCGGGGCCTGGGCATTCGGCGGGGCGGTCACGGTGTTTTCAACGAATGTGCTCATGGCCGTTGCTCCTCGATGATGCCGATCACCTCGTCCAGCACATCGAGGGCCTTGGCCAGCAACGGGCGTTCGATATCCAGCGGAGGCTTGACCTTGATCAGGTTACCCAGCCCGGCGTAGCGGCTTTCGCCAAACAATACGCCGCGCTCCACCCCAAGGCGATACACCTCCTGGGATTCGCGGCAGGCCGGTTCCTTGGTGGTGCGGTCCTTGACCAGCTCGATGGACGCCATCAGCCCGGGGCAGCGCACGTCGCCGATCAGCGGGTGGCGGGTTTGCATGTCCTTGAGGCGGGCGGTGATGTAGTCGCCGGAGTCGCGGGCTTTTTCGCAGAGGTTGTCGGCGACGATCGCTTCCACCGTGGCGTAGCCGGCGGCCAGCGAGACCGGGAAGTGGCCGAAGGTCAGGGCTTCTTCACCTTCGTCGAACCACTTGAGCTTGTCATCGGCGAGGATCCCGGCCAGCGGGAAGCCGCCGCCGACGCCTTTGCCGAACACGATGATGTCGGGCAGCACGTCGTAATAGTCCGCAGCGAACATCGTGCCCATGCGCCCGAAACCGGTCTGCACTTCATCAAAAATCAGCAGCACGCCGAGGCGGTCGCAGATCTCGCGCACGCCTTTGTAGTAGGAGCGGGGGAACTCGATATGCCCGCCATTGCCCTGGATCGGTTCCATCATCACTGCTGCCACGCCACCGTCGACGCCCTTGAGGATGGTTTCTTCCAGCAGGCCAAGGCACAGCTGCGACTCGGTTTCCGGGTCCATGCCCAGGCGCGTGCGGTACGGGTTGGGGTGGGGGACGCGGGTGAAACGTGGCTGGATCGCCAGGAACGGATTGTTCGGGTGCGGCCAACTGGCGCCGAGGGTGGCCAGGGAGCGGCCGTGGTAGCCGTCCTGCAGCACCAGCAGGTTCTGTGCGCCGGGGCGGTTCTTGAAAGCCAGTTTCATCGCCATTTCACCGGCGAGGCTGCCATGCAGGGCAAAGCCCATCTGGTTGAGGGCGCCCGGGGAGACTTCCCACAGCTTCTTCACCAGCCGGGTGTGGGCCGGTGAGCCAAAGTTGGGGCGGATGTGAGTCATTTCGCGCAATTGCGCAACGGCGGCTTCCACCACCCGGGGGTCATTGGCCCCCAAATTGTTCGACCAGGCCTGGGCGGTACAGTCGATGTATTCCTTGCCCTGATCGTCCCATACCAGCGAGCCTCGGGCCTTGACCAGGTTGATCTTGGCGGGTGCGGTGTTCATCACTTCATTCATCTGCGTTATCTCTTTTGTTAGGGCGGCAGTGTTTGGGGATGTGTGCAGTTAGGGTTGTGACTCGCTGCATCGAGTTGACCCGATGCTAGTCCCGGAGACGGGAGGAATAGAAAGACCGATTGCAGTGGGATTGATT
Source organism: Pseudomonas sp. G5001 (assembly GCF_013385475.1). Taxonomy (NCBI): domain Bacteria; kingdom Pseudomonadati; phylum Pseudomonadota; class Gammaproteobacteria; order Pseudomonadales; family Pseudomonadaceae; genus Pseudomonas; species Pseudomonas sp. G5001. The sequence continues at coordinate 180,240 of NZ_JACAPZ010000035.1, read as the reverse complement.
GGCGTGGCTTATTAATAGAATCCTCTGAAACAAAATGAAACATTTGTCGCGGGCCAGCCTCTACCGTATCTCCACGACGAGTACTTCTATGAAAATTCCGCGTCCCTCTTCGCGAATGCCCCACCTCACGCAACTGCGCAACCTGAAGATGGCGCGCTCCGCCCACGCCTATGTGCGGGGCAGTACGGTTCAGTTTTACGAGTGGCTGCACAGCCAGCGCGGCCGGCGCTTGCCCCACGGGCCGGCGATCTGGATCTGCGGCGACTGCCACGCCGGTAACCTTGGGCCCACGGGCGATACCAAGGGCCGGATCGACATGCATATCCGTGACCTTGACCAGGCGGTGATCGGCAATCCGGCCCATGACCTGGTGCGCCTGGCCTTGTCCCTGGCCACCGCTGCGCGGGGTTCGGACCTGCCGGGGGTGACCACCGCGCGCATGCTTGAAGAGATGATGGTGGGCTACGCGCAGGCGTTTAAAGACAAGCCCGACGAGGCACCACCGCGCCCGTCCCAGGTCAAGTCCGGGATGCGCAGTGCGGTGGAGCGCACCTGGAAGAATCTGGCCCGCGAACGTATTGAAAACACCCGGCCGACAATTCCATTGGGCAAGCATTTCTGGTCGTTGTCGCGGGCAGAAAAGTCCGCCCTTGAAACGTTGTGCGCGTCGGATGAAATCCACCGGCTGGTGACTTCGCTCAAAGGCCGCTCCAACGACGCCGAGGTTGAGCTGCTGGACTCGGCCTATTGGGTCAAGGGTTGCAGCTCCCTTGGATTGCTGCGTTATGCGGTGTTGCTGGGAGTAGGGGACAAGTCTGATCAGGAATACTGCCTGCTCGACATCAAGGAAGCGGTAGGCGCTGCGGCGCCGCGTGCGGCCCGGGCAAAAATGCCTCGGGATAACGGCCGGCGGGTGGTGGAGGGTGCGCGGCACCTGTCACCGGCGTTGGGGGAGCGAATGTTGGCCACGCGGTTTCTGGATCACGGGTTTTTCATCCGCGAACTGCTGCCCCAGGACATGAAGCTGGAGTTGGATGAGCTGAGCGAGATTGATGCGATGCACGCGGCCGGGTACCTGGCGCGGGTGGTCGGCGTAGCCCATGCGCGGCAGATGGACCGGGATACGCGCAAGGATTGGATGGCGCTGTTGCAAGAGAATCGCTCCAGGCAACTGGATGCGCCTTCGTGGCTGTGGACCAGTGTGGTGCAGTTGGTGGGGAGCCATGAGGAAGGGTATTTGAATCATTGCCGGCGGTATGCGCTGGAGCACTGAGCTCAAGAACGCTGAAAGTCCCCTGTGGGAGCGGGCTTGCTCGCGAAAGCGGTGGATCAGTCAAACATCTGCTGACTGACACACCGCGTTCGCGAGCAAGCCCGCTCCCACATGAGTTGGGTGGTGTTTTGGAGGGCGGGTTACACCAGGTATTTCTTGAACCAGCCCAACGTCCGCTCCCACGCCAGATTCGCCGCCGCCTCGTCATACCTCGGCGTCGAATCGTTGTGGAAGCCGTGATTGGCGCCCTTGTAGATAAACGCCTCATAGGTCGTGCCGGCCGCCTTCAACGCTTTCTCATACGCCGGCCAGCCCTCATTGATCCGCGTATCCAGCTCACCGTAATGCAACATGATCGGTGCCTTGATCCGTGGCACATCCTTGGCTTCCGGCTGGCGCCCATAAAACGACACCGCCGCACCCAGCTCCGGATAAGCCACGGCCGCCGCATTCGTCACGCCGCCGCCATAACAGAACCCGGTAATGCCCACCTTGCCGGTGCTTGCATCGTGGTGCATCAACCATTCGATGGCCGCGAAAAAGTCGTTCATCAGCTTCTCGGGATCGACTTTCTGTTGCAACTCCACACCTTTCTCATCATTGCCGGGATAGCCACCCACCGAGGTCAGGCCATCCGGCGCCAGGGCAATGAATCCGGCCTTGGCCAACCGACGGGCGACGTCTTCGATATACGGGTTCAACCCCCGGTTTTCATGCACCACCACCACCGCCGGCACCTTGCCGCTGGCCTTGGCCGGGCGCACCAGGTAGCCGCGCACCGTGCCGTTGCCCTTGGGTGACGGGTAGGTGATGTAGTCGGCGACGATATCCGGGTCGGTGAATTTCACCTGCTCGGCCAGGGCGTAGTTGGGGCTCAGGGCGGCGAGCAGGGCGGAGGCCGTCAGCCCGCCGAAGGTGAACAGTGCTGCGCGGTCGAGAAATTCCCGGCGGTTGATCTTGCCGTGGGCGTAGCCGTCGTAAAGCTCCAGCAGTTCAGGGGCGAAGTCTTTGGCGGTCAGACGAGTCATCGGTAGCGTCCTCGATTAGCGGTGGGACTGAATGTAGACCAGTATCAGGCTTCCCGGCCATGGGCCGCGGCGGCCAGTTGCCCGGTGTCGACCCGTACGAAGACCGAATCGCCAATCGCCGTCAGCACGCCATCGGCGTACACCTCGCACACCACGCGGCTTTTGCGCCCCACGTCACCTTCGACTTTTGCGCGCAAGGTCAGCGGCACGCCCATGGGTGTCGGCTTGATGAATTTGATTCCCAGGTTGCCGGTGACGCAGTCGATACGCGGCAGGCTGCCGGGTTCGCGTTGCTCGGCCCGGTAGTGGTAGGCCATGGCGGTCCAGTTCGAGTGGCAGTCCACCAGCATCGCGATCAAGCCGCCATAGACCAGGTCTGGCCAGCCGCTGTATCGGGCGTCGGGCTGGTGCTCGGCGATCACGTGGATGCCGTCGGCGTCCCAGCGGCTCTTGATGTGCAGCCCGTGGGGGTTGCTGCTGCCGCAGCCATAACAGACGCCTTCGGGGGCGGTGGTGTCTTGCAGGGAAAGCGCGGGCATCGTGGCTCCTTGTTGTTTGAGTTCCGTCGAGGCACGAGCCTAATGCCAGGCGCGTGAATAAATCCAGCGCCTACGCTGTTAGCAGTGCACAGCGTGTTCATTCCCGGTTGAGAATCCCATGAAATCTCGATTGCCAGCGGTCTTCCTTGCCTTCGCCACCTTGTCCAACGCGTACGCCGTGGAATACACCGACGTGAATCCGACGGCCAGCACCATCAGCTTCACCTATGACCAGATGGGCCAAGAGGTGTACGGCACGTTTGGCACCTATTCGGCGACCCTGAATTTCGACACGCAAAACCCGGCTGCCGCCAGCACCGTACTGACCATCCAGCTGCCGAGCATCAATGCCGGCAGCGACGACGCCAACACCGAGCTGCCCAAGCCCGGCTGGTTCGACATGACCACCTACCCGGTGGGCACCTTCACCTCGACCCACATCACTGACCTGGGCGACAACCGTTACCTGTTCAGCGGCAACCTGACCCTCAAGGGCCAGACCCGGCCGGTGGAGGTCAAGGTGGCCCTCAAGGAGCAGAGCGGCATTGGCGTGTTCGACGGCGAATTCGTGCTCAAGCGCGATGACTTCAGGATCGGCGCGGGGGAGTGGGCGGACAGCGTGGTGTCCAATGCGATTGTCATCAAGTTCAAGATGGTTGCGCCTGAACGCTGATGGTCAGCGGGCGAACTTCTTGGCCCCCGCCACACACGCAATCACCGCGACGGTCACCCCCAGCATGCCCAGGCTCACCTGCTCATGCAGCAGCGTGGCCGCCAGTGCCAGGCCGAAAAACGGTTGCAGCAACTGCAATTGCCCGACGGCGGCAATGCCGCCCTGGGCCAGCCCGCGGTACCAGAACACAAACCCGATCAGCATGCTGAACAGCGACACATAGGCCAGGCTCAGCCAGGCCGGCAGGCTGATGCTCACGAAAGTGCCCGGGGCGAGGATCGCCGTCAGCGGGGCCACAATCGGCAGCGCGATCACCAGCGCCCAGCAGATCACCTGCCAGCCACCCAGGGTGCGTGAGAGCCTGGCCCCTTCGGCATAACCGAGGCCGCACACCAGGATTGCCAACAGCATCAGCAAATCCCCGGCGGGCGCAGCGCTCAGGCCCTGGGCAACCGCGTAGCCCACCACCAGCAGGCTGCCCAGGATCGAAAACAGCCAGAACACCAACTTGGGCCGCTCGCCGCCGCGCCATACGCCGAAGACCGCAGTGGCTAACGGCAGCAGGCCGACAAATACGATGGAATGGGCACTGGTGACGTACTGCAAGGCCAGTGCGGTGAGCAAAGGAAAGCCGATCACCACGCCCAGCGCGACGATTGCCAGGGGCAGCAACTGACTGCGGGCCGGGGTTTTTTCCTTGAACAGCCACAGCAGGCACAGGCCGAGCAGGGCGGCGATGGTGGCGCGGGCGACGGTCAGGAATACCGGATCGAACTCCAGCACCGCCAGGCGCGTGGCCGGCAGCGAGCCGCTGAAGATCACCACGCCGATCAAACCGTTGATCCAGCCGCTGGCGTTGTTTTCCCGGGTGTTGAGGTGGGTGGTTCGTTCCATGGGTGTAGGGCTCGATAGGGATAAGTTGCGTCCTGCGCATCCTATGATTCACTATCAAGACAATCAAAGAATTGTCATGGATACATCGCCTATGCCCCGCGCCCGCTACAAGACATTGGTGGACACCTTCGCCAGGGATATCCGTTCGGGCGCGCTGGCGGCGGGCACCCGGTTGCCGACGCACCGCCAGTTGGCCGCCAGCCATGGCCTGGCGCTGGTCACGGCCAGCCGGGTGTACACCGAGCTGGAGGCCATGGGCCTGGTCAGTGGTGAAACCGGGCGCGGAACCTTTGTGCGGGAAATCGCGTTGTCGCCGGGGCAGGGCGTCGGCCAGATCGCGGTGGCGGCGGGCATGATCGATCTCAACTTCAACTACCCGTCGCTGCCGGGCCAGACCGACCTGCTGCGCACCGCATTGCGCCAGTTGGCGTTGTCCGGCGACCTGGCGGCGCTGCTGCGCTATCAGCCTCACGCCGGTCGGCTGCATGAGCGGGCAGCGGTGGCGCGTCATCTGCTGAGTCGTGGGTTGACGGTGCAGGCCGAGCAGGTGCTGATCGTCAGCGGTGCCCAGCATGGGCTGGCGGTGACCATGATGTCGCTGCTCAAGCCCGGCGATGTGGTGGCGGTGGATGCGCTGACCTATTCCGGGTTCAAGGTGTTGGCCGAGACGCTGCACCTGGAAATCGTCGCGATCCCGGTGACCGCGACGGGCCCCGACTTGGCCTTTCTTGAACAACTCTGCGCCCGGCGCCCGGTACGCGCCGTGTACAGCATGCCGACCCTGCATAACCCGTTGGGCTGGGTGATGAGCATAGAGCAGCGCGAGCACCTCGTGGCGATTGCCCGTCGGCATGACCTGATCCTGATCGAGGATGCTGCCTACGCGTTTTTAGCCGAGGACGCGCCACCGCCCGTGGCCGAACTGGCACCGGAACGCACGGTGTATGTGTCGGGGCTTTCCAAGAGCGTCGCCACCGGCCTGCGGGTGGGTTACGTGGCTGCGCCGCTGCCGTGGATGGCGGCGCTGGAACGTACGGTCATGGCCACCACCTGGAACACTCCGGGGGTGATGACTGCGGTGGCTGCCGCGTGGATCGACGACGGCACGGTGCTGCAGCTTGAAGCGCAAAAACGTAAGGACGCCCAGGCGCGCCAGGCGGTGGCCGATGAGGTGTTGGCGGGCTTGAATGTTATCCGCCATCCGTCTTCGTATTTCTTGTGGTTGCCGTTGCCGGAAGATGCCCGCGCCGATCAGATCACCATGGCGCTGGCACGGGAAAATATCTCGGTGTCCACCGCCGAGCCGTTTGCCGTTTCGGCCCACGTGCCCCATGCCTTGCGTGTGGCGCTGGGGTCGGTGGACCGGGAGGTGCTGCGCGAGGCGTTGGTGAAAGTGCGCTGGGCGGTGGAGGCGTGCTAGGGGGCCGGATCGTTCCCACGCTCTGCGTGGGAACGCCGCCTTGGACGCTCCGCGTCCCGCTGTAGATTTGCGCGATAGTGACGCAGAGCGTCACCGGATGCATTCCCACGCAGAGCGTGGGAACGATCCAGGCGGGACTCAGAACTTGTAGGCCTGGCGCCCGATCAGCAGCCATTTGCCTTTCTGCTTCTGCCAGACCTGGAAGTTTTCAATTTCGGTGGGCACCTCGACGCCACTGTTCACCGCCTGCGCGGAAAAGTGGTTGCGCACCAGGGCGGTGTCGCCATTGAGGGTGATGGTCTGTTTCTGCATTTCCAGGGTCTTGAAACCACTTCTGCCGGTTTCAATGTCGGCGATAAATTCCTGCTTGTTCTGGACCTTGCCGCTGGAATGGCCGTAGGTGAGGTTGTTCGCGGTGAGGGCCTGCAGTTGCGGGATGTCCTTGTGCAGCATGGCCTGGGTCAGATGATCGACCGCAGCGGCTACATCCTTGTCACTTGCGGCAGGCGCGGCGGCCGCGTAACCGCTGAACAGGCACAGAAAACCAATCAGAACCTTGACGTTTTGCATGGGTGTTTCCTTGTTGTTGTGGGTACCGGGACGACTCGGGCTGTGTTTTTAAGTCGTCGTACAACCATGCCGTATTTACCGGGATCAAGGAAAGTGAAATTTGTTCTTGGCTAGAAGATAAGCGCTGTTTGCCAGTATTAGTTGTCGTATCACTTGCGAAATAGCGGTCGGCACTTCCCGTGGAAATGGCACATGGCTATGCTGTGGCCGGCGACTTCATGGCGTGGATTCGCAACGACTGAGGAAAACAAAAAAATGACACCGGATCAAAAATACGCGGCGGCTATGGTGCGCCTGGGTTACCAACTCAACGAGTTCAAGATCGGCGGCAACTACACGCCGCTGCTGAGGGACGGCAATCACGTCTACATCAGCGGCCAGATTCCGCGGGTGGGTGACGCCATCGTGTTGCCCGGCAAGGTCGGCGAAAGCCTCAGCCTGGCCGACGCACAGATTGCCGCGGGCGTCAGCGCACTGCGTTGCCTGGGGTTGCTCAAGCAGGCGCTGGGTTCGCTGGACCAGGTCAAGGCGATCCTCAAGATCAATGTGTACGTGCGCAGCGCGGATGACTTCGACCAGCAAAGCGAAGTGGCCAACGGTGCGTCGGACCTGTTGAACGAGATCCTGGGGGCCGCAGGATCCCATACACGCACCTCGGTGGGCGTGCTGCAATTGCCCAAGGGCGCGGCCGTGGAAATCGACATGATCGCCGTGGCACGGGACTGAAACCGGGTGATCGCCGAGGCGTTTGCGGTACTGGTCCACTATGGAATCTACCTGCTCCCGGGACTGATCCTGTTTGGCCTGTGGTTCGGTCTCACGCCGAAAACATTGCCGGGCTTGCGCATCGTTATCCTGCTGCTGGCCTTTGTGCTGATGCGCGATGCGATGACGCCACTGGGCATGTGGTCGCTGAGCCGCGAGGTGCAGATCGAGTTCACGGCCAACCCGTGGGTGCTGGCCGCGCTGGGCGGGTTATCCCTTGGGCTGATTGCACTGCTCGCGCGCCTGGCACCGGAGTTGTGGCAACTGACGGTGCTGTTCAAGGGAAATCGTTGGGCGGGCCTGGCGCTGGGCCTCGGGGCCGGGTGTCTGATCGGCCTGCCATTGCGGCTGTATCAAGGCATTGAGCCGGTTTACTGGGCCTGGCTGATGGGCATGCTGGTGCTTGCCTACTGCGCCAATGCGCTGGAAGAGGTGCTGTTTCGCGGCTTCCTGCAGGGCTATCTCGAACAGCACGTTACGCCGCTGCGTGCGGCGTTGCTCAGCGGGTTGGCGTTCGCCGCGTGCCATTCATTTCTGGCGTTGAGCGTGACGCAACTGGGCTGGCCAGTGTTGGCCTTTACCCTGATTGAAGGCGTGGCCTGCGGGCTGGTGCGGATGCGCTACGGTGTGGTGGCGGCGACGGCCACCCATGGCACGGCGATCTTGCTGATTGCCGTGCCGATGGTGTGAACCGTCTCAGGCCTGTACATCAACGCCGATGTGGGCCTGGAGCCAGTCTTTGTAGACCGCGATGTTATCGGTCGACTGGTCGCCATTTTTCGCGGTGACAGTCTTGCCGTCCAGGCGCCCGATATCGAGCAGGTACTGAAGACCGTTGGCCACATGGGTGGCGTCGCTTTTGCTGAGTGACTGAACATCGGGCAGTTCGACGGCGTTGCCTTTATCGTCGAAGGTCGCCCATGAAGGGTTGGCCCTGGCGGTGGCAACGGTTTGCGCGGTCGAGCGCACTTGCTCCTGATAGCTGGCTTCCAGCTTGGTCTTGATCTCGGGCGTGGCGTTGGTGACTTCAATCCTCCCGGCCCGCAGGGTGCCGTTTTCCATGGATTGTGTAAAAGTCTTCTGTCCCAGCGCTAACAGACTTGTCGTGCTTCCTATCATGGTGCCGCTCCCTTATTGGTAGCAGCAACAGAGCAAAACCCGGGCCATGTGCTGCATGCCTTGTGCGGCGCGGGCTGGGTGGTATTGCCGGGGCAGGGCGCAGGCCAGGAGTTGCCGGGGCTGGCAAAGGGTTGCCACGTCGGCTCGCGCGAGCGCATTTCAGAACGCTGGAAACTAAGTTCAGAATTTCCAGTCTGTAATAGCGTATCGCCACCTCTGCAAGGAATTAACATGAAGCTTAAGGTCGTTTTGCTGGGCACGGTTTTGTTGGCTGCGCCGCTTTACCAAGCGGTTGCCGAGACGTGCAGGGCGAACAGTTATGGTGGGTCCGATTGCGAATACGACAATGGCACCTCTTCCAAGAGTCGCGCCAATAGCTACGGTGGGCAAGACACCCAATACAGCGATGGTACTTCCTCCAAGAGCCGCTCCAATAGTTATGGCGGGCAGGATATCCAATACGGCGACGGCACCTCGGCCAAGACCCGTTCCAACAGCTATGGTGGGCAAGACACTCAATACAGCGACGGCACCTCAGCCAAGAGCCGCTCCAATAGCTACGGCGGGCAAGACACCCAATACAGCAACGGCTCCTCCTCCAAGAGCCGCGCCAATAGCTATGGCGGGCAAAATACGACAAATAACTAATGGCCCCGCCGCGGCTTTCTACCTCACCAATGACCGCTCATACGCCGCGGTCATCACCTGCCACGTCTGCGCATCCGCCGGAATCAAATGCTCGATGCGCAACGACGTTACCGTGATGTCCTGAGGCATGCCGAAGGTGGTGAAGGTCGACATGAAGTTCAGCTCACCTTCACGGGAGTTGACGCGTGTCAGCACCAGTGGCGGCGGTTCATTGACCAAGGCTTCGGTACTTTGCGGGGCCGGCAGGCTGTCCAGAAGCCTGGCAAGTTCGGAGTTGCCCAACGCCTCGCGCGTCGCCCGTTGCCAGGCGATGGTGCGGATTTCGTCAGCGTTGATCAAATGATCACCCAGGCCGCCAGGCTGTAGCAGGGTGACCAGCAAATTCAGCCCATCAGCCGCCTCCGGTTTGATCCCCACCAGCTCGAACAGCACCTGGGTACTGGCGTTGGCGGCGAGCACTTCCCAGTGGCTGCCCAGCACGATCGCCGGTGCAGGATTGTTCGCGTGCAGCACATGGCTGATTGCCTCGCGAATAGCCTCCATGGAGGGCGAGGAGAGCGGGGTTGCCTCATAGCGCGGGGCGAAGCCGGCAGCGAGGAACACGCTGTTGCATTGCTCCAGCGGAACCTCCAGCGCCATCAGCAAATTATGCAAGGTGCCCGGGCTCGGCTTGGCGCGCCCGGTCTCGATGCAGCTCAGGTGGCGTTGGGAAACCCCGGTGATCAGCGCCAGTTCCAGCTGGCTCAATCTGGCGTGCCGACGCAGCACGCGCAGTTGCGTGCCGGCGGTAGTGTCGGGGTTGGCGCGGGGGAAAGGTTGGCTGCTCATGGGTTGACTCTGGCCGTGCGGGTCGGTGGTGTCGATGACCTTCGAGGTCATTGAGAGGGGAACGACGTTATCACTAATGTGCAGCTTCCCGAACCGTTGTCTCCAAGGAGGAGAACATGCGCAGACCCTGGATTGCCCTGGCCGGGCTGTTGGCTTTTGCCCTGTACACATTGATCACGATGCTGATCGCCGAACAATCGCTCATGGCGTTCGGACGTGAATTGATATCGAGGCCGGATACTGCCCAGGTGGTGATTGACTTGTATCTGATGGCGGCCTTGGCGGGCGTATGGATGTACCGGGATGCGCGGGCCAGGGGCAAATCCCTGGCGTCGGTGTTGCCCTATTTACTGGTAACGGCGGTTTTCGTATCCATCGGTCCGCTGCTGTATATCGTGGTCAACGGGTTCCGCGAACCTTCAGGGGGCCGGTGATGGAGGTTTATGCGTTGTGCGTACTGGTGCTGTTCATGAAGATGCTGGCGATCTCCTGTTACCAGGGTTTCTTTCGACTCAGATTCCGTGCATTCACTAACCACGAGGATGCAGCTTTCTTCCATCGCGATGCGAATCCCCAGGAGTTACCGCAAGTCTCCCGGGCCGAAAAGGCTTGGGCCAATGATCTGGAAAATATTCCGTTGTTCTTCATTTTGGGTGGCCTGTGCCTGGCGATGGAAACGCCAGGCACCGCTACCGCGGGGTTGTTCTGTCTGTTCACCGCTGCCCGTGTGATGCATACGGTGATGTATCTGAGCGGCCGCCAGCCCTGGCGCACCCTCGCTTATGGATTGGGAGTGCTCTGTTTGTCGGGGCTGGCCGGTCTGCTTGGCGCTGGGCTGATAACAATCAAGGGGTGAGAAAGGCCTGATAGTTGTCCTTGGTGATCTGTTGATAGGGAATGGTCAGCTCCGCCGTGTAGGGCTGCTTCCTGATCATCTTCAGCGCCAGGTCAATCGAGCCGACGGCCTGGCCCTTGTTGTCCTGATAGGCCGTGACTACCAATAGATCTTTCTTGATCGCATCCAGGCCGGCGGGGCCGCCGTCGCTGCCGCCCACCAGGATGTCCTTGCCAGGGTGCATACCGGCCTGGGTAATCGCCATCGCGGCACCGATAGCCATTTCATCGGCATTGGCCGCCACGGCGTCGATTTTCTTGCCCGAGACGATCCAGTTGTTCATCAGGTCCATGGCCTTGCTGCGCTGCCAGTCGGCGCTTTGTTCTTCGACGATATGGATGTTGGGGTAATCCTTCAGTACGTTTTTCACGCCCTGTGTGCGGTTGTGGGTGGCGTTGTTAGAGAGCAAGCCGAGCATGATTGCGAGGTTGCCCTTGCCGTTCATTTTTTCCGCGAGATAGCGCATCTGAATCTCGCCCGCTTTGATCTCGTCCGAGCCGACATAACCCACCCCGGCCGGTAAGCCGGCGATGTCCGGGCGACGGTTGACGTACACCAGCGGGATACCCGCCTGCTGGGCATTCACAGTCATTTTCTGGGTGGCGGCGGTGTCGACCGCGTTGACGATAATCGCGTCCATGCCTTGGGCAGAAAAACTCTGCACCTGGTTCAGTTGGCGCACCACATCGCCTTGGGCGTCTTCGAATTGCAGGGTCACGTCGGTGAGGTCCCTGGCGTGGGTCGCCATGTAGTCACGCATCTGGGCGAGGAACACGTCGTCCACCTGGGCGATGCTGACGCCGATGCGTGTCTCGGCGAGGGCTAGCGGGGTAACGATGAGGGTCAGGAGCAAGGTCAGCAGCTGTTTTTTCATGGTGTCAGTCCGTTTTTTTGTTGTTTTGAAAGACGTTGAAAACATTCCTCAGCCTTGGCGTTTGGCGTGTAGTTGCGCAACGCGTTCGGCAAAGGTCTCGCAGGGCCAGCGTTCGTTCAGTGCCTGCAACATCAGTTGCTGCCCGGTTTGCGGAGCCAGGCCCTGTAAGGGTGGGTCGGTATCCAGGTTGGTGGGAAAGGAATAGCCATCGGCGGTGCAGGCGATCACCGCGTGCAGCGCCTCGCCATCCATGACGTTGTCCGCCAGGCGCTCCAACAGGCAGGGGTACAGCGCCAGCATCATCCGGTCGCGGTCCACAGCCTCCATCGTTTTGCCGAACGCCGAGGAGATTTGCAGCAGGTTGGCCATGCGCCGGCGGTCCGGTGTGCGATTGGTGCCAGCGGCGTGAAACAGGGCCGGGTTGAAGAACAGCAGGTCACCTTTGTTCAGCGGCAATTGCACGGCATGCTGCTGGAAGTACTCGATGAATTCAGTGCGCCTCCAGGCCAGGTAGCCCAGTGGGTATTGCTGGGAAAACGGCAGCAGTTGGGTCGGGCCGGTTTCCAGGGGCATGTCGCTGTGGGCCACGGCCCCTTGCAGCGTGAGGTATTGGGACAGCGTGTGCAGGGGCAACGGAAAGCGCTCCACCACGTCGATGGTCTGGAACCCGAGGTGATAATCACGGTGCGGTTGCTGGGCTTGGCCACCGGGGTGCACCACGTTGACCTGGGCCGTGACTTGGTAGCCCGGGCCGAGCCAGGCTTGTGCGATCAACCCCAGCAGTGGGTTGGCGTAATATTCGACAAAGGATGCCGGCGACTGCAGTGCGGCCTTCTGTAATGAGTTCCAGATACGTCCGTTACTGCCGGCCTTGGCGAAGTGGTCGGCGGCCACACCTTGCGCAGCCTCTTGGGCAAAGATCGCTTCGAATACCTGGCTGTGACGGTCGACCACGTCCAGGTCGGCGTAGCCCTGGCGCACCACCATCACTCCCGGCCCCTGGCTGAACAGGCGATGCAGTTCGTCCAGCACGGCGTGACGATCGCCGTTGCGCAGTGCCTGGGCCTGATAGATCGGGATGTTGCTGCACACTTCGGCGCAGTGCGGGTAGTCCTCGGCAGCAGCCTGCTGGGCACAGATCGAGTGAAAATCTTCCAGTTGCACCGCATCGGCGCTGACAAAGGCAGGCATCACGCACCCTCCACCAGGCTCAAGGCCTGATCGGGGCGTGGGGTGCCGCCGTCGCCACAGCCGATGACGCCTTGCTCCAGGTCGATCACCGTGCCGGTCATCATTCCCGACTCGCGTGACAATAGAAATGCCACGCTCCGGGCCACCTCTTCAGGTTTGAGCAGGCGGCCGAAGGGCTGTGCGGCTTCGGCGGCTTCCAACCAGGCATCCCCGGCACCGTGGTAGTGCCGCTGGATTTCATCCTCGTGCGGTGTGTCCATCCAGCCGATGTTCAAGCCGTTGACCCGAATCCGGTTGCGCAGGGCGCTGAACGCCACGTTTTTGGTCAGAATCGCGAGAGCGCCCTTGGACGCCGCGTAGGCACTCAAGAACGATTGCCCGCCGTGGCCGGTGACACTCTGGATATTGACCACTGCACCTTCAACCCTCTGGCTGATCATCAGCTTCAAGGCTTCCTGCATCAGGAAAAACGGCGCCCTCACATTGACCGCAAACAGTCGGTCAAACAGTTCAGGGGAGGTGTCGAGAATGGTGCCGCGATCCGACATCCCGGCGCAGTTGATCAGCCCGTGGAGGGTGCCGAAGTGGGCACGGGCCGCCTCGATCACGGCGCGGCAGTCGCCAATCTGTTCCAGGTCCGCCTGGACAAACACCGCGCGGCAATCGAGCGCTGCCAACTGCCGTACTTGCTCCTGGCCCTGGTCCGGACGGCGTCCGCAGATGATCAGGCCGGCAGCACCGCGCCGCGCCAGGGTATGGGCGACGGCAGCCCCCAATCCCTGGGTGCTGCCGGTGACGACAAAGTATTGGCCTTTGAAGGTATGGCTGAGGTCGGTTGAAGGCATCGGGGTCTCCTGGGTTTTTGTTGTTTTGAAGGCCGGGCTCGACGCCGGGCAAAACTGAGACTAGCATTGCGGTCACCTCAACGAGTCTCAAAAAAACCTCAAAAAGACCTCAGGTTCAACAGCATGCTCGAACGCGCTAAACACTTTTCCATCAAGCAACTGGCCACCCAGGCGGGCGTCAGCAAGGCGACAGTCGATCGCGTCTTGCATGAGCGCGGCAGCGTGCACGCCCAAACCCGGCGGCGTATCGAACAGGCTCTGGATGAGCTGGAATCCCAGGAAAAAAATGGCCTGGCAGTAGGCCGTACCTTTCATGTCGATGTGATCATGCACACGCCCAAGCGCTTCAGTGCGGCGGTGCAGGCCGCCATCACCGCCCAACTGGGCAGCCTGGCACCGTTTCGTATCGCCCCGCGGTTTCATGTGTTCGAAGAGATCGAGCCTCAGGCGATGCACGACCAATTGCTGCGCTGCCTCGAGACCGGCAGCCAGGGTGTGGTGCTCAAGGCCGCGGACGAGCCGGCGGTGAATCTGGCGGTCAAGCACCTGGCGGCCGCAGGTATTCCGGTGGTGACCCTGGTCACCGATCTGCCCCACAGCGAGCGCATCGGCTACGTAGGCATGGATAACCGCACCGCTGGACAAACCGCCGCGTACCTTCTGTCCCGCTGGCTGTCACCCCAACCCCAGGAAGTGGCGGTGGTGATTGGCAGTGAATTGTTCCGGGGCGAGGAAGAACGCGAAATGGGTTTTCGCATGTGGCTGCGCGGCCGTGCGACGCACCTGCGGGTACTGGATATCAGCGGTGGGTACGGCGTGTATGACCGAACATTTGCCCGGGTCACCGATGCGTTGAAGCAGCATCCCGAACTGAAGGCGGTGTACAGCGTCGGCGGTGGCAACCGCGCAATTGTCGACGCCTTCGCGGCTCTGGATCGCCCGTTGGACGTGTTTATTGCTCACGACCTCGACGAAGAGAATCGCCAGCTGTTGGCTGAAGAAAAAGTCGCCGCGATTATCGATCACAACCTGCAGATCGATGCGCGCCATGTGTTCCTGCACATCCTGCAATTTCATCGGCTGTGGAAGGCTGGGCCGATTGCGCCGTCACAGGTACAGATCGTCACACCGTTCAACCTGCCGGACTGAATCTCCAAACCCAATAACAATCCCAGGAGTTCGACCATGCTACGTATCGCTGTCCTTGGTGCAGGGCGCATCGCCAACATTCACGCGGCCAATGTCGCGGCCCATCCTGATGCCACTCTGGTGGTGGTCGCCGACCCCTGGCGGGAGGGCGTCGATGGCTTGGCTGCGCAGCTGGGTTGCGAGGCGGCCTATGACTGCGCAGCAGTGCTAAGTCGGGACGATATCGACGCGGTGGTGATTGGCACACCCACCGACACTCATATCGATTTGCTGCTGGCGGCCGTGTCCCAGGGCAAGGCCGTGCTGTGCGAGAAGCCCATTGACCTGAATTTCGCCAAGGCGCGGGCGGCGGCGCAAGCTGTGGAGCGCGAGGGCGGCAAAGTAATGCTGGGCTTCAACCGCCGCTTCGATCCCGACACGCTGCGCCTGCGCCAGGCCATCGACGCGGGGCAAATTGGTGCTGTGCGGCAGGTGATCATCACCAGCCGTGACCCGGGGTTGGCGCCACGGGATTACCTGGCACATTCCGGCGGCATCCTGCGGGACATGACCATTCATGACTTCGACATGGCGCGGCACCTGCTGGGTGAAGAGCCCATCGAAGTCAGCGCGATAGCCAGCCGGCTGGTAGACCCGAGCCTGGCGCAGATTGACGACTTCGACAGCGTGATGGTGCTACTGCGCACCGCATCCGGGAAACAGTGCCATATCAACTGCTGTCGGGAGGCGGTCTACGGGTATGACCAGCGACTTGAGGTGTCCGGGGCCAATGGGGTGTTGCTCACGGATAACCATCGACCCAGCACCTTGCGCCATTGGAACCACGAGCACACCGAGGCGTTGGAGCCGTTGCAGCATTTCTTCCTGGAGCGTTATGCGGATGCCTACCGCAATGAGTTGGGGCAGTTTATCCAGGCACTGAGCGCGGGGCGCGCGCTGCCCACCAACATGCGCGATGGGCTGTATGCGTTGCACTTGGCGGACTGTGCGCTGGAGTCCATCAAGACCGGGCGAATGGTTGAGGTCAATTACGCTCTTTAAGGTGTTGCCGGAGCGGGCATGCTCGCTCCGGCAGATTGCGCGTTAGATTTTTGCCAACGCCTGCGCCAGATCCGCCCGCAGGTCTTCCACATCCTCAACCCCCACCGACAACCGCACCAACCCATCACCAATCCCAAGCTGCGCCCGGGTCGCTGCCGGGATGCTCGCATGGGTCATGATCGCCGGGTGCTCGATCAGACTTTCAACGCCCCCCAGGCTTTCAGCCAACGCAAAGATCTTCACGTTTTCCAGGAAGCGTGTCGCTCCTGCCAGGTCGCTTTTCAGGTCCACCGAAATCATCCCGCCAAACCCGCGCATCTGCCGGCGTGCCAGCTCATGCTGCGGGTGTGATGCCAGGCCTGGGTAATAAACCCGCGCCACTTGCGGCTGTTGCTCCAGCCACGTCGCCAGTTCCAGCGCATTGCTGCAATGGCGCTCCATGCGCAGCGCCAGGGTCTTCACCCCGCGCAAGGTCAGGAATGCGTCGAACGGCCCGGCAATCGCGCCCACGGAGTTTTGCAGGAAGCCCAGGCGCTCGGCCAGTTCAGGATTCTGGCCCACCACCGCAATGCCGCCGATTACATCGGAGTGGCCGTTGAGGTACTTGGTGGTGGAGTGCACCACGATGTCGAAACCCAGCTCCAGCGGGCGCTGGATCCAGGGGCTGGCGAAGGTGTTGTCGGCCACGCAGATGATGCCCCGGGCCTTGCAGATGCGGGAGATGGCACTGAGATCGGTCAGGCTCAGCAGCGGGTTGCTCGGGGTTTCGACCCAGACCATCCGCGTGTCGTCCTGCAGCGCGGCTTCGAAGGCCGACAGGTCGGTCAGGTCGACGAAGCTGAAGCGATGGCCGGCGCTGCGCTGGCGCACTTTGTCGAACAGGCGGAAGGTGCCGCCGTACAAGTCATTGCCGGAAACCACGTGGGAACCGGCGTCGAGCAGTTCCAGCACGGTGGAAATCGCCGCCAGCCCGGAGGCGAAGGCGAACGCCTGGGTGCCGCCTTCCAGGTCGGCCACGCAGCGCTCCAGGGCGAAGCGCGTCGGGTTGTGGGAGCGCCCGTAGTCGAAGCCCTTGTGAACGCCGGGGCTGTCTTGCAGGTAGGTGGAGTTGGCGTAGATCGGCGGCATCAGCGCCCCGGTGGTCGGGTCCGGGGATTGCCCGGCATGGATCACGCGGGTGGCGAAGGCGCTTTTATCGTGCTGGGTCATGCAAGGGATCTCCGTAGGTGATTGAGCAGGTCGACGCGGGTGATCAGGCCGTGAAAGCCCGAGGCGTCGGCAATGATTGCCACCAGCCCGCGATCCAGCTCGGCCTGCAATTGTGCAAGGCTGGCGCTGGGTGCGAGGGTGTGAAGGGCGTTGGTCATGGCGCTGCCCACGGTCATGGAAAAGTGCGCGGCGTTCTGATGCAGGCCGAGCAATACATCCGACTCGTCGAGCACCCCCACCAGTTGCTTGCCGTCCACCAGCACCGGCAGCTGTGAGACGTCGGCCAGGCGCATGCGCTGGAAGGCGGTGAGCAGGCTGTCGTCGGGGCCGACGCTGATCACCCGGCCGTCCTCGAAACGACGGGCGATCAGGTCGCGCAGGTCGCCGTAGTGTTTGTATTGCAGCAGGCCGGCGTCGTTCATCCATTGGTCGTTGTAGACCTTCGACAGGTAGCGCGTGCCGGTGTCGCAGACGAAGGTGACCACGCGCTTGGGCTCGGTCTGTTCGCGGCAATAACGCAGGGCGGCGGCCAGCAGGGTGCCGGTGGAGGAGCCACCGAGAATGCCTTCGGCCCGCAGCAGTTGGCGGGCGTGGTCGAAGCTTTCTTCGTCGCTGATGGAATAGGCGTGGCGCACGCTGGAGAGGTCGGCGATCGAGGGGATGAAGTCTTCGCCGATACCTTCCACGGCCCACGAGCCGGGTTCGGTCATGGTGCCGCTGCGGCTGTACTCGGCCATCACCGAGCCGACCGGGTCGGCCAGCACCATGGCCAGGTCAGGTTGCACGCGCTTGAAGAAGCGTGTCAGGCCGGTGAGGGTGCCGGCCGAGCCAACGCCAACCACGATGGCATCCAGGTCATGTTGGGTCTGGGCCCAGATTTCCGGGGCGGTGCTGGTCTCATGGGCCAGGGGGTTGGCCGGGTTGTTGAACTGGTCGGCGAAGAACGAATCGGGAATGTCCTTGGCCAGTCGCGCCGCCACATCCTGGTAATACTCGGGATGGCCCTTGCCGACATCCGAGCGGGTGATGTGCACCTCGGCGCCCATGGCTTTCAGGTGCAAGACTTTCTCGGTGGNNACCACCCGGTAGCCTTTGGCGCGTCCCACCAGGGCCAGGCCGAGGCCGGTATTGCCGGCGGTGGCTTCGATGATGGTGCCGCCGGGGCGCAGGCGGCCATCCCGCTCGGCGGCGTCGATCATGGCCAGGCCAATGCGGTCCTTGATGGAGCCGCCGGGGTTCTGGGATTCAAGCTTGAGGAACAGCGTGCACGGGCCGGTATCGAAGCGGCTGACCCGCACCAGCGGGGTATTGCCAATCAGTTCGAGCACGGCGGGGCGGGAAGCGGTGGGCATGTCGTCACCTGGCTACGGAAAGGGCGTATGGGATGGACAGCAGCGTTTACAACATGGTTTCGAACATAGGCCGGTATCGGGCCGCTCGCAACCGCGCGGCCGCCAGAATGTCTTTTTTTGGCGCATTGCTGCTTCATGACGGAGCACGGCTGGAGGCGATCCATCGGTGGGTTTTCTGTCAACCTCACGTATTCATTGGCTTGCAGCTGATTGGCCCAGGGATTGCTAAAAGAAATCCAAACTTGGATACAAGATGGAATCCTCAATGCGCAACGAACAACTCGGCTGGACCCTGGGTGAATGGCAAGCTGCCTACCGCACCCAGGCGCTGACTCCCGACATCCTGTTGACCCTGGCGAGCATGTTTCCCGCCGAGGACAACGCCTGGATCAGCCAGGTGCAACCGCAGCAATTGCGTGACCAGTTGGCGCAGTTGGCCGAGCGGCTTGCGGCGGTCGACGGCGATATCGACCAGTTGCCGTTGTATGGCGTGCCGTTTGCCATCAAGGACAACATCGATGCGGCGGGTTGGGAAACCACGGCGGCGTGTCCTGAGTTTGCCTATACCGCCGCGACGGATGCCTCGGTGGTGGCGCGGTTGCGGGCGGCCGGGGCGATCCTGATGGGCAAGACCAACCTCGATCAGTTCGCCACCGGCCTGGTGGGTACACGCTCGCCCTACGGCGCGGTGGGCAACAGTTTTAACCCGGACTATGTCAGCGGCGGTTCCAGCTCGGGTTCGGCCTCGGTGGTTGCCCGCGGGCTGGTGGCGTTTTCCCTGGGCACCGACACCGCCGGTTCCGGGCGGGTGCCGGCGGGCTTCAACAATATCGTCGGGTTGAAGCCGACCAAGGGGCGCTTGTCCAACACCGGACTGGTGCCGGCCTGTCGTACCGTGGACTGTATTTCGGTGTTTGCTCTGACGGTTGAAGATGCCGAGACGGTTGCGGGCCTCGCTGCTGCTTACGACGCCAGCGACGCCTATTCACGCGTCAATCCCAACACTGCTCCCGTAGCGGTCGGCGCCACAATCAAGCTGGCGGTTCCGGCCAGCCTGGAGTTTTTTGGCGACGCGCAGAACCAGGCCGTATTTGAACAGGCGCTGCTCAGGTTCCAGTCCCTCGGCGCCGAAATCACGGCGGTGGATTTCAGCCCGTTTCAGCAACTCGCCGAGCAGCTCTATTACGGCTCCTGGGTTGCGGAGCGCACGGTGGCACTGGAAGGCATGCTCGCCAGCAACGCCGAAGCGATCAACCCGGTGGTACGTGGCATTGTGGAAAACGGCCACACGTACAGCGCCTGCGATGCCTATAAAGCCGAATACCTGCGCGCCGAACTGAGCCGCCGCATCAACGACACCCTGGCCGGTTTCGACGCCTTGCTGGTGCCGACATCGCCGACGATCCGCACCCTGGCGGAAATGGCCGTGGAGCCGGTGCTCTACAACTCGCAGTTTGGCTTCTACACCAACTTCACCAACCTGGCCGACCTCTCGGCACTGGCCGTGCCCGCCGGGCTGCGCAGCGACGGCCTGCCGTGCGGCGTCACCCTTATCGCACCGGCCTGGCACGACGCCGCCCTGGCGCATCTGGGCAAGCGTTGGCAGGCCGGCCTTGATCTTCCGCTGGGCGCTACCCAACGCAATCTGCCGCAACCGGCACCGGCGCGACAGGCGCCCGGCAGCGTGCGGGTGGCGGTGGTTGGGGCGCATCTCACCGGGATGCCGCTGAACTTCCAGCTGACCAGCCGCAACGCCGTGCTGGTGGAGCAAACCCTGACGGCGAGCAACTACCGCCTGCATGCACTGCCGGGCACGGTTCCGCCCAAGCCGGGGCTGGCCAGGGATGACTCGGGCCGCTCGATCATCGTCGAGCTGTGGGACATGCCTGTCGCACGCTTTGGTGAGTTCGTCGCCGAGATTCCCGCGCCGCTGGGCATCGGCAACCTCACCCTGGCGGACGGGCGCAGCGTGAAGGGTTTTATCTGCGAGCCCTGGGCCCTGGCAGGCGCCACCGACATCACCGAATTCGGCGGCTGGCGCGCGTACATGGCGAGCAGGAACTAGGCATGCAGCTCTCAACCACGAGAAAACCCGGCGAACGGCCGGACAGCCTGGCGGAACGGGTCTACCAGCAGTTGAAGGACGACATTTTTGGCTTTCGCCTGCTGCCGGGTGATCGCTTCAGTGAAGGTGACGTGGCCGAGCGCATGCAGGCCAGCCGCACGCCGGTGCGCCAGGCGCTGTATCGGCTGGAGCGGGAAGGGTACCTGGAGGTGTTTTTCAGGAGTGGCTGGCAGGTGCGGCCGTTCGACTTCAACTATTTCGAAGAGCTTTACGACGTAAGAATCGTGCTGGAGTTGGCCGCCGTCAGCCGCTTGTGTGGCATCGCGGAGCAGGGGCTTGAACGGCTTGAAGCGATCTGGCGGGTGGACGAAAGTGCCCGGCTGGATGACGCACAGGTCGTCTGCGCGCTGGATGAGGAGTTCCACTGCGGGTTGGTGCAGGCCACGGGCAACGCTGAAATGGCGCGCATGCATTACGAGATAACCGAGAAAATCCGCATCATTCGGCGGCTGGATTTCACTCAGCAATCACGTATTGCAGCGACCTATGAGGAACATGCAAGCATCCTCGATGCGATCTCGGCACGGCACCGCGATCTGGCGCAGCAACTGCTCAAGACTCACATCGAGGTGAGCAAGCAGGAGGTGCGCAAGATCACGTTGCATCGGTTGGCGGTGGCGAGAGGATAAGCAGCCCGTGCCCTGTGGCGAGGGAGCTTGCTCCCGCCGGGGTGCGAAGCGCCCCCAAAACCGGTCACCCCATTTTACCTGGCGAAAACGCGGTGCCTGAATTGGGGCTGCTGCGCAGCCCAGCGGGAGCAAGCTCCCTCGCCACGGGTCATTGCCGCACGCCTAATACTTGCTGCAACCGATTTGTCACCGTCTCACTCGCCCCCAACATCGGCGCCCGCAACTCACTGCCGATCAAACCCTCCATCGCCAGCGCGGCCTTCACCGGTGCCGGATTGGGCTCCACGAACATTGTGTGAATCAACGGCAGCAGCCCGAAAAACGTCTCGCGAGCCGCCAGCAACCGGTTGTCGCGAACCTGTCGATGCAGCGCCACAAAATCTGCGGTACGCACATGCGCCGACGCGGCAATCGCGCCGGTCGCTCCCAGGCACAGCGCGTTGAATATCTGCACATCCTCGCCACACAACACATCCACATTCCCGCTGGCCAGCAGCGCCAGGGTATTGGCCAGGTTGCCGCCACAATCCTTGATCGCGACGATCTGTTCATGGGCGACGATGTTCAGCAACGTCGCCTGTTCGAAGGCGATACCGGTGCGGTAGGGAATGTCATACAGAATGATCGGCACACTGGACGCATCGGCCACGGTGCGGAAGAACGCCTCAAGGCCCGCCTGGGACGGGCGAATGTAGCTCGGCGGCGGTACCAGCAAACCGGCCACCGCGCGTTGCAGGATTTCACTCTGGAACTGCAGCAGCTCAATCTGGTTATACCCCGCCAGGCCCATTACCACCTGCTGGGGCGGTACCAGTTCCAGTACGGCATCCAGCATCGCCAACTGCTCACGGCGGCTCAGTGCTGCGGCTTCGCCGGTGGTGGTACAGACCATGATCCCGGCCGCGCCTTGTTCCAGCAGATGGCAGACCAGGCGGCGCAAGCCGATGAAGTCGATAACGCCGTTATGAAACGGTGTAACGACGGGAACCCAGATACCTTGAAACGATGACATGCGCTTTCTCCTGATGGTTGACCGATTTCGTCACCGTCAGAAGGGCAGAGGGAAGTAAGCAAGAGGAGGGGGCCTTCGCGCTCAATGTCCTGTCAGCTCATCTGACGGGACAGCGCGCCCCGGTCACATGAGCGACTGTTTCTTCGATTTGAGGGCGTGCGCAACGCAACCTTGCGCCTTGGCAATCAAGCCAATGACGGAAAAGTTGAAGGTCGTTGCAGACATTGAGGACACACCCTGAAGAAGGCGCTTATCTTTATGGATTATTACAGGGTGTGTCAACTCACGGCGATCAGTCGCGGTTCAACCAGTGGCGCACGAAACGCACCTGCTCTGCCGACAGTTCTGCGTCTTCCGGCGCGCCGATGAAACCGCCGTGGGGCATTGCTTCAAAGATGTGCAGTTCCACCGGTACCTCGGCCCGGCGCAGCGCCCGGTGCAGGCGTACGGCGTTGGACAGGAACAGGTCGCGGGTGCCGCTTTGCACGAACGTCGGCGGGAAGCCTGGTGCGAAATCCCCGAACAGCGGCGACAGGTACGGGTGAGACAAATCCGCGCCAGCGGCGTACAGCAGGTTGGTGCTCATCAGCGGGTTGGGCAACACCACGTCGACGGTGCGGTTGACCTGGAAGCTGTCGCCCGATTCGGTCAGGTCCACTTCAGGTGACAGCAATACCAGCGCGGCCGGCAGCGGCAAGCCTTCGTCGCGGGCGCGCAGCACCATGGCAGCGGCGAGGTTGCCTCCGGCCGAGCGTCCGCCGATCACGATCTTGTCCGGGGTGTGGTGCTTCAGCACATGCCGGTAGGTGGCCAGACAGTCATCGAGTGCCGCCGGGTACGGATGGTCAGGCGGCATGCGGTAGTCCACGCCGTAGCAGGTCAGGTTGTGCAGGTCGGCGTGCTTGCCGGCGGCGAGGCGGGCGTTTTCGCCGCCGCCGAACACCAGGGCGCCGCCGTGCAGGTCGATATAGGCGAACTCGGCCCCGTATGCCGGCGTCGCCCGGTACACCGTGGCGTCTTCCACGGTGAATGTCTCAACGTGGTCTGCCGTCTGTCCCGCCTGGGACGCCGCGTACTGTTGGGCAACTGCGGCCTGCATGCGGCGCCAGCCAGCGTGGTCATCGGGTGCGGGCAGGGTGTACAGGCTGTTCAGCGGCACGCCATCGGCGTTCACCATGCGTTGCAGCATCGCCTGGGCCTCGGGGCTGATGGACCGCGGAACCGGGATGATTCGCGGGTCGATCCTTATACCATTACTCATTCTCTGCACCGTTTGGGTTCATGTCAGGACGCGAACGCATTCTTGTCGGTAGCGGTACTACACTGCAAGTCCGAACCTCCACGCTGGAGAACACTCATGCTCAGCAAAAACACGGTGTGCCTTTGGTACGACGGCAGTGCACTGGACGCTGCCAACTTCTACGCCAGGACCTTCCCGGACAGCGCAGTGACCGCGGTCCATCACGCCCCCGGGGATTATCCGGCGGGCAAACAGGGCGATGTGTTGACCGTGGAATTCACCGTCATGGGTATTCCTTGCCTGGGGCTGAACGGAGGCTCCGGCGTGCAGCACAACGAGGCGTTTTCGTTCCAGGTGGCCACCGACGACCAGGCGGAAACCGACCGCTTGTGGCACGCGATTGTCAGCCATGGCGGCCAGGAAAACGTCTGCGGCTGGTGCCAGGATAAATGGGGGGTGAGATGGCAGATTACCCCGCGTGTACTGAGCGCGGCGATCACCCATCCCGACCCGGCAGCGGCCAAGCGGGCGTTTGATGCGATGATGGGGATGACCAGGATTGATATAGCGGGGATTGAGGCGGCGCTCAAAGGTTGATGCACCGATTGAGTCAATCGGCGCCCACCGCAGTCCGGTCCACCAGACGAATACGGTTGCGTCCACCGCGCTTGGATTCATACAGCGCCGCGTCGCCTTGTTCGATCAAGGCCGCGAGGCTGGCGGGGGGCGTGTCGAACAGGCTGGCGCCGATGCTCAATGTCACCGCTTCGGGCGTGGCGAACGCCTGCGAGGCAGCCTGATGAAACTGTTCGCGCAGGGCGCTGCCCAGCGCGACAATGCGCGCGTTCGAGGTGTCATTAAGCAGGATCACGAACTCGTCGCCACCCAACCGCGCCGCCAGCGAATCATCGGGCAACTGCGCGCGAATCATCTCGCTCAGGGCCACCAGCAGCCGGTCGCCCGCGGTATGGCCGTACAGGTCGTTGATCAGCTTGAAATTGTCGATGTCGATCAACAGCAGGGCACCCGGCCGGGCCTGCGACACCTCGCTCAGCAGGCTCGGCGCGCGCATTTCAAGAGCGCGGCGGTTGTACAGCGCGGTCAACGGGTCGCGGGCGGCCAACCGTGCAATCTGTTCCTCACGGCGGTAGCGCTCGGTGCCGGTCATCGACAATGCAATCAGCATGATCGCCATGGCGCCTTCCACCAGCGACACCTGAATGATCTCGCCACGAAACGCCGTCAGGTCGATCAGTGTCCCCGGCACGATCGCCACCAGCGACTTGGCCAGATAGAACAGCCCGTGGGCCAGCAGCACATAGCGCAGTTGCACCGCGCCCACGCTGAGTGATCGGCCATGGGGGCGCAACAGGAAACTGGCCCGCAGGGTCGGCAGGGCAACCAGCAGCGAGTTGGCCAGCAGCATGGCCCTGGACCACGACTGTCCTTCCGGCAACAGCAGCATGGCAAACCAGGCCACGAACATCAGGTACCAGGCGCGAGACAGGCGCACCTGGGTGAAACGCGCAACGCCCAGCAGGAACAGCCAGTGGGCGGTGATCAGCAACCCGTTGGCGAACCAGATGCCGATCAACAGCAGGCCGCTGGCCCGCAACAGCGCCAGGGTGCTGCCCACGCTGATGATGGCGAAACCGGCAGTCCAGTACAGCAGCGACGGTTCGCGAACGTTGCGCCACTCGACCGCCAGGTACAGCGCGGCGGCGCCTGCCAGGGCGATGGTGAGGACCAGTATGGTGATGGGGTCGAGCGCCATGGGCGAACTGGCCTGCCTGAGTTGCGGTGAGACGGCGATTGTAAGCGTTTTCGCCGGTTTTTCGCAGTGCTCAGGCCCTGCGCGCCATCAGCAATACCGTCGCGGCGGCCGACAACAACCCCGCACAGCAGCGGTTGAAAATCCGCTTGCCCCGAGGCTGCGCGAACCAGCGGCGCATATGCAAACCCATATAGGCGTAGGCGCTGATGGCGAACCATTCCAGCGCCAGGAACATCGCTCCCAGCAGGGCAAATTGCGGCGTGATCGGACGTGCCGGGTCGACGAATTGCGGCAGGAAGGCGGTAAAAATCAGGATTGCCTTGGGATTGCCGGCGGCCACCAGGAACTCCTGTCGCGCCAAGGCCCACAAGCCCGCCTTGGGCTCCGTCGACTCAGCCTCCGCGTGCGGATTGGACCGCCACAGTTGATACGCCAGATAAAATAGATACGCCGCCCCCAGGATCTTGATCCCGTAGAACAACAACTCCGAGGTTTGCAGCACCACCGCCAGCCCGGCGGACGCGAGGGCGATCATCCCGGCAAAGGCCAGCAGTCGCCCGACGCCTGCCAGGCACGAAGTGCGGTAGCCGTAGCGGGTGGAGTTGCTCACGGACAGCAGGTTGTTCGGGCCTGGCGCCATGTTCAGGGCGAAGCAGGCCGGGAGGAAGAGGGTGAGGGTGGCGAGGTCCATGGGGGGCTCCGGCGGGCGCTGGCAGGTAAGGCCACGAGGATAAGGGATGTGAGGCGGTTGAACAATTTGCGCTAATGGGTAGAACCGATGGCGCTCTGGCCATGTCTGTGAGTCGTGGGTAAATAGATCGGTCACCATGACGCTCATTCGTTAATATGCCCGGCATGCCAATCGGGTAAAGGAAGTTGGCGTGAAGCACGAAGCGCTTTTCCCGGGAATTAAAAATAGAGTAGGCAGGGAATGGAATATCCTTCATTTGAAAACAAATCAAAGAAAAGAACCTTGTTGTTGGTGGTGTGTCTGTTATTTGGAGCATGGATTGCTTATACGCTCTGGGCCGGTCGCATTGTAATGCGAACGGTTTTAATGCCATCGATTCCCGAGTGGACGACCTATATAGTCATTGGTTGTCTGGTTGGACTCTTTTTTGCTGCAAGGGCCACCTACTATCGTCCGGCTGTAAGAAACCCGAACCGTGTTGGAGAATCTTTTTTTGGTGGTTTTTGCCTGGGTCTGATTTTGTCCTTGCACAGTTATGACGTCGTTACGTACCTGTTGCCCGGCGACATTGTTCAGTATGCGTCACCTTACGAGCTGGTGACTCCGGGGCCCTACGTTGGAAAGTTCAGTCGTTGTGAGGCGGGTCTGCGGATTAAGGATTTAAAGACTGAGCGCTGGGTTGCGCTTTGTACCACTCAGTCGGAATTCAACGATCAAAGAAAGACAGGCATGAATGCAGTGTGGGTGACTGCTCATTCAAACGAGATAGGTTCTTATATCGAGGCGTATGAATTTATTTATAAATAAATCATGTCGTCGTTGTACCAGCCTTCGTTCATAAGCCAATGACTCATTGTTGGCCGGGAGGGGAATGTTTCGGTTTGCCATCAGCCACTTGTGTCTTGCCACAAACTTGCTGCGTTGCATTCGGCAGTATTGCGCCCCCTTGAAAGCCTCAGATGAACAGATCCGCCCCTTGCCTTCAAAGCGCCGCATAGACAAGGGATGAAAGTCGGCGGGGGCGTGGATCAATCATCGAATGGCTGCCCGAAGTCGTGGTGACAAAACCGAAGCTCACTTGTTTTTCGGGATCAGCGAAACTGATCGGGCCACCAAGCCCGATATGGCCAAAGGTGTTCGGGCCCATTGCATGGGAAGCCGTCGGGTCGCGTTGCTGCTCGAGCATGCAACCCAATCCATAACGCATGGGGCGCATCCATACTCGATCCATGCCATGACTGTGCTCACGGCTGAATTCAGTAAGCAGCTCGGGACCGATAAAGTTTCCTGCCATCAATGCACTGTAGAAACCGGCCAGGCCGTGAGCCGAACCGTGTCCACACACGGCGGGTTGCCGGTAGGCCCACCAGCGAGGGTCACTGGTTCGTCTGGGCACCATTCCGGGGTTGGTGAAGGCGAGCGTCGCGATATGCGACGGCTCGTTTTTCACCACGGTTCGCAACGCCTGCGAGTAAGGGTCACCGACTCGTCCCGTGGCACTGTCGAAACGCGCGATACGATGAAAGTGTTCTTCGTTCACGCCGAGGTGCACGTCCAACTCATGGGGATCGAGAATCTCTTCGTGGATAAACACACAGGGATCTCGTCCGTCCACCCGGCGAATCAACTCGCCGAGGATCCAGCCAAACGTGGTGGTGCCGTAGCCCAGGTCCGTTCCCGGTTCCCACCACAGCGGCTCGGCCTCCAGCAGTCGCAGCATATGCTCCCAGTCATACATCATGGGGTTGTGGTCGGGCCCCCGCAGCGCCGGCAGGCCTGCGGTATGGTTCATCACCTGGCGCAGGGTGACCTTTGCTTTCCCGCTCCGGGCGAACTCGGGCCAGTAACGGGCCACGGGTGCATCCAGCTCCAGCTTGCCCGCCTCAACCAACATCAGGACGGCCACCGCGACATAGGGTTTTATTACGCAGAAGGTATTGGCCAGCGTATCGCGGGTCCAGGGTTTCGTGCCCGCCAGGTCTGCCATGCCGGCCCACAGGTCGACAACGATCTCTGCGCCTACCTGCACGCACAGGCCGGCCCCACGTTCCTGCGGATCATCGAACATGTCCTCGAAGGCCTGCTTGACCGCTTCAAACTGCTTCGCACATATCCCTTGCGCTTTCATACCTCAACGTCCTCGTATTTGAAGTGCGGCCCTTGATACTTGCCGAACACGGATAATGGTTGTGGAGGAATTCACCCACGAGACCGAGTTTGGGAGTGCTCCATGGAAAAGCGATTGGCTCGTTTGTAGGTGCCGAAGTCATTGAACCTGACACCGGCCTGGGCCATGACTTTATGAGCATGAGGTGCCGTCATCTGACGCAGATAAAACGGGTCTCTCACCACGAAGTGATGGATGCTGTGAGTGCTGCCAAAGTTAAAACAGAACAACTGGAACGGCCACAGCCACCAAGGGTTCATCACCTGGGTTTGTTGTAATGCGTTACGCGGGGCAACATCGCCGTAATAGTGCATATTTGAACTTATAAAGAACAGGCAGAACTGCCGTATCATATTGGGCGCTATAAGAATAACCACTGCACTATTTACGATATCCATTAGTTCCAGCGTCGTAGCAGCGCTGTGAACCTCCATCCCGGTAATTGACCCAAGCCAGACATACAGGTGGTAGCCGAGGAACACATACCAGCACCCCCAATACAGAAGCCCGAATGGTGTATTGAGCCGAATGATCTTGCCTAACAATTTTACCTTTTGCCGCCATCCCGGGGCAAACACCGCATTTAGAAAACCAAATACAAAGCCGTCCACCAGTTTCAGTAATCGCAGTATTCCCCAAGGACTGCCGCTCGTGGTGATCCAGGCTTCAACATCAGAATCAGTTCCGGACTCCTTATGGTGATGAAAGTGCAGACTGCGTCTTAGCCACGGGCTGGGCATACCCGGGCGTGCCAGCCAGCAGAAGAGCATCATGGCATTATGGGCCAGCGGCTGTTTTCTAAAATAAAGGCGATGAATCAGGTCATGTTCGATTTCATGAATGAACGAAGTCAGCAGCGCATTGACCAGAATACACATCCATGCGGGGATAAAACCCTTTAGATAGAGCCCTCCCGTAATGACCATCCCTATCAGGGAAAACGCCATGACACTCGCGCCCAGAGCATCCTGGTGCTGCAGGATCGGATAACGCTTTCGCAGGTAGTTCCCATGATCGGTAATACTGCGGGTTACCTTATCAATCTTTTCCTGATCGGTAGTTGGGCGATCAATTTCGATGGCGCCTTCCAAGACTTTCATCCATTCATCCTCTGATTGCATCGAGAAATTAACAGCCGCGTCAAGCCGGTCATGTCAATTATTTGAGCTGTAAAACAGTAGATACTCATATGGGTTGCTTGAATTGCACGGGGCATTCAAGGAATACGAAATCGACTTTTTTGCGAAAAGCTTGTTAGAATTCCATGCTTCAAAATGATAAGGGAAGTTCAACTCTTTGCAACTGTGTATTTTGGGTGGGTTCAGTGTTACAAGTGCGGTGTAAGGAATTGATGATTTAGTTACAGTTTGTACAAGTATAAAATGACGCTGTACAAGTATTGCCAAGGAGGCACCATGAGATTGCATCGCATCAAATATGTCCGGCGCGCTCTAAAAGAGCCCGAGGGTGGCGCAGAGAAAATAACAAGCGACGATGTATTTGATGCCGTGTTTTGCGATGAGCCGGCAGAAAATGCCGCGAATCCTGCAGGCCTGGAAAGGCTACTCCGCTACCTGCAGTGCGGGGATACCGTGGTGGTGGACAGCATGGCAGCGCTGACTTCAAGCACGGAGCAGCTGTGCGCCATCATTCGCCGGTTGATTGAAAAGCAGGTCACGCTGGAGTGTTTGAACGAAAACCTGGTTTTCCGGCATGACTGTCTTGAAGTCGTGGAGTCGATCATTGCGGTAATGGAGCTGATTGCAGAGTTCGAGCGCGCTGCGATGAGGGAAAGACAGGCGGCGGGAATTGCCAGTGCAAAGAATCGTGGGACTTATAGAGGTCGCAAGAAAAAGCTGTCTGACAATCAGGTTGTAAACTTGATTGACCGGGCCACTGCAGGAGAAAGTAGATCCAAATTGGCGCGTGATTTTGAAATCAGTCGGCAGACGCTCTATCGGTACCTGAGGTCCAGATAGGGGCTTCTTCAGGTCGCACGAGGGAGCGGCTGCCAACAAGATCCTACAGTTGAAAAAACCTGTCAGGACGGCATGGCCCGAGGGCGGTGGAAGTCTTGCCATCAATGATTTCTTCACTGGCAAGACGACCCACTATCGCGGCCAACGCTCCTGCTCCCTCTATTCAAGGCAGCCTTCAGATGCTGCGGGCAAGCGCTCGAGAAACTCGGCGATCTGTCGGCCACCGCGCAAGTGCACCACGGGCACCGACGGGCCTGCCGCCAACCGCACCGCCTCGATACCTGGCCGGTGGCCGCGATCAAACGTCCACACGTACTTCAGGAATGTCAGGAACTCCCGGTCGAGTTTCTCGGTACAGCCGGCGGGAATATCCGGGCGCGGGCGGTTCAGCGCACTGCGCAGGATCACCCGGGTAAAGCAGGTGAGCCGTGGCGTGTCGAGCCAGATGATCAAATCGGCACGGGGCAGGCGCAGGTCGAACGTGCGCCGCGCATAGTTGCCTTCACACACCCAGCCATCGGCGGCAACGGCGTCGCGCACGCGGGTACGGAACTGCTCGGCGTCGGGCTCGACCCAGCCGGGCGACCAGAACAGGGTGTCCAGGTGCACCACGGGCAGGCCCAGGCGTTGTCCGAGGGCGCGGGCGAGGGTGGATTTTCCGCTGCCCGCATTACCGAGAATCACGATGCGTTGCATGAAGGGACGTCCTGTCGCGGGAAAGCCCACAATTGTGCAGGTTTTACATGACCGACAAAAGCCATATGAGGTAGGTTGGGCGCCCCGGAATGAACCCTCTCGACCAAGGAAGCGCCTGTCAATGCCAAATGCCTTTTGCCAAATCAGCGAACGCCTGGACAACCGCCGGTTTATCGTCGCGGGCAACACCCATGGTGTGTCCGGTACAGGCACCGTGTTTCATTACCACGTCGATGAAAACGCCATATGGGGCACCTACCAGGGCGGCCGGATTCGCATGGGCAATCAAGTCGGGCGCGCCACAGGCCCCGATACCATCGAGTTGCTGTACCAGTGCCTGACCACCGAGGGCGAGATTCTTGCCGGCTGGTCCCGGGGCACGCTAGGCGTGGATGACGCCGGGCGTACCACCCTGGCCTTCGTCTGGGGCTGGTTGTCGGGCGCGACGGGAGGCGGGGAGTCGAGCTACGTCGAACTCGTTGCCGAGTAATCATGCAATTTCGCGCCTACTGGAACCGCTCAACCAGGTAGTCGACAAAACACCGGACCCGCGCCGGCGTGTGGGTACCGCCGAGGAACACGGCATGGATCTCTTCGCCATCGCCTGGATTGAATGCCTCCAGCAGCGGCACCAGCCGACCCGCCTGAATGGCGTCCGCCACGGTCTCGGCGCAGACCCGCGCGATGCCGATGCCCTCGGCCGCCAATTGGCCCTGGGTGTCACCGTTATTGGTTTCGACATGGCCCTTGATCGTCAGTGAATAGTCGTGGCCATCCTTGCGAAACGGCCAGGTGGGCGCCGCACGCTTGAAGTTGAAACCGATGCAGTCGTGATCCAGCAGGTCTTCCGGCACCTGCGGCGTGCCGCGTCGTGCCAGATAGCTCGGCGCAGCAATGATGACCTTGTGGGTGGCGCCCAGCCGGCGGGACGTCAGGCTGCTGTCGGGCAGCGGGCCCAATCGCACTGCGACGTCGGCTTGCCCGGCGGCGATGTCGACCACGGTGTCGGTCAGGTTGATGTCCACCAGGATGTCCGGGTAACGCTGAATGAACTCGCCCAACAACGGGATCACGAAGGTCCTGCCATACAGCAGCGAACTGCTGACCCGCAGGCGCCCGCGGGGTGAACTCTGGTCGGTAATCTGCTGTTCGGTTTCCCGCAGGTCCGTGAGGATCCGCCGGG
Organism: Pseudomonas sp. G5001; assembly: GCF_013385475.1. Classification (NCBI taxonomy): domain Bacteria; kingdom Pseudomonadati; phylum Pseudomonadota; class Gammaproteobacteria; order Pseudomonadales; family Pseudomonadaceae; genus Pseudomonas; species Pseudomonas sp. G5001. Next base: position 148,431 of record NZ_JACAPZ010000035.1, on the reverse strand, counting down.
CGCACGACAGGTAGGCGGCACCCTCCGGGGTCACGGTCAGTGAGCGCGTGGTTCGCAGCAACAGGCGTACGCCCAGCCGGGCCTCCATGCGGTCCAGCACCCGCGCGATGGAGGAGGGCGCAAGGTTCAAGCGACGCGCGGCCGCCGAGAAACTCGCGGTCTCGGCCACGAGGGTAAAGATTTCCAGTTCGTCCGTTATGTCCACGGGAAACTCACTTGTGCGTTTTTCGCAAAGGCCTTGAGCGGCGTAATGGGGTTCACATCGGTTTTTGTCGGGTTCAGTATTGCGTAAAGCAATGTAATACGGAAACTCACCAGGAGAATTCCATGATCTTGCCCTACACCATCAATGTCCCCGACGAACGTCTTGTGGCCATCCGCGACAAAGTCGCCGCCTACGATTGGACCCGGCTTCCCGATTTGGGAGGGTGGAAGTCGGGCGTTGGCGTGCGCGACCTTCAGCGCCTGGTCGCTTACTGGCTGGAATCCTATGATTGGCGCCGGGTCGAAAAACACCTCAACCAACTGCCCAACTTCATCACCGAGATTGAGGGCGAGCACCTGCACTTCGTCCATGTGCGGGGCGACGGTTCCAGGCCGCCGATCCTGCTGCTCCATGGCTGGCCAGGTTCGTACCTGGAATTCGAGGCGCTGCTGGAACCGCTGGCGGCTGACGGACACGATGTGATCGTGCCGTCGCTTCCGGGGTTTGCATTCTCCAGGCCGATCACCGGAGTGATTGGCCCACGTCGGGCGGGCGAACTCATGCATGGGCTGATGGCCCGGCTGTTCGGGCCAACCCGCTTCATCGTTCAGGGCGGTGACTGGGGTTCGGGCATCGCCGGTTGGATGGCCCACGATCGGCCCGAGGCGTTACTGGGGATTCACCTGAACATGGCCGACCTGCTGGCCCAGGGCACCGTTGCGACCACGCCGGAGGAGGAGGCTTTCGTCGCCCGGCGTGACGTGCTGATCGACTGGGAAACCGGCTACAACCACCAGCAGGAAACCCGCCCGCAGACCCTGGGTGTCGCGCTGGCCGACAGCCCGGTGGGGGCCGCGGGATGGATCCTCGAAAAAATCGGCACATGGGCCGATCTGCCCACTACCGCCGATGGCAGCCCGGATCTCTGGGGCACCTTTACCGAGGAGCAACTGCTGACCAACATAATGTTGTATCTCGCGCCATCTTCCATGGTCACCGCGACGTGGATGTATCACGGCAAGCGCCTTGAGGGATCGTCAAAATTCCCGGTCGGCACCCGCATCCAGGTGCCGACCGGATTTGCCGCCTTTCGTGATCCGGTGTTCGTGCCGCCGCCGCGCTCATTTGCCGAAAAGACCTTCAACATCGTGCACTGGAGCGAGATGCCCGCCGGCGGTCACTTCGCGGCCTGGGAGCAGCCGGCGTTGATGCTGGCGGACCTGCGCGCCTTTATCGCTACGGTCTCGGCTTGATCATCAAATCCAGGTTCTGCACGGCGGCACCTGCGGCGCCCTTGCCGAGGTTGTCGAATATCGCCGCCAGCAGGACCTGGCCCGTCTCGTGGTTTTCACACACGATCAGGCGCACATCGTCCGTGCCGTTCAGCGCTTGAGGGTCGAGGTAGGTCAACTCCCTCGCAGCCTGCATCGACAGCACCTGTACGTGACGGGTGTCGCGGTAGTGCTGCGTCAGGCAGGCATGCAACCGCGCCGCGTCCACGCCCGGGGCCAACAGCCGCAGTTGCAGCGGGATGGTCAGCACGATGCCCTGGCGGAACGCCCCGTAGGCCGGCACAAACAGCGGCGGCTGCGTCAGCCCGCTTTGCTGCTGAATCTCCGGCACATGCTTGTGTGCCAGTCCCAGCCCATACACCAGGAACGCGGGCGCCTGTGAAGCGTCGGCGCCCTCGTGCTCCTGCACCCCGGCGCGGCCCTTGCCGGAATAGCCCGAGACGGCATGAATGGTCGTCGGGTAGTCCCCGGGCAGCAGCCCGGCCTCAAGCAACGGGCGCAGCAACCCAATCGCACCGGTGGGATAGCAACCGGGATTGCTCACCCGCTGCGCCGTGGCAATGCGTTGCGCCTGTTGCGGGGTCATCTCGGCGAAACCGTAGGTCCAGTCGGGATGAGTGCGGTGTGCCGAACTCGCGTCGATCACCCGCACGGCCGGATTGTGGATGCTGGCGACGGCGTCCCGTGCGGCGTCGTCAGGCAGGCAGAGAATCGCGATATCGCAGGCGTTGATCATCTCGGCGCGCTGCTGCGGGTCCTTGCGGTGTTCAGCGCTGAGGGTGATCAGTTGCAGATCGGTGCGGTCGCGCAGGCGTTGATGGATCTGTAGCCCGGTGGTGCCTTGGTCGCCGTCGATGAATACAAGAGGATTTGCCATGGGATGCACTCGGATAGGAAATCAGGTGTTCCAATCTTCGGCCAGCCGCTAGGATAGGAAAAGTTGAATTTCCAAACGATGAAGTTCAGTTTTTATGAACGAGGATTGACCCATGCGCGAAATCAGCCTGGACCGCCTGCGTACGTTGGTGGCAATTGCCGACCTCGGTTCGTTCGCCGAGGCCGCCCGCATGCTCAATCTGGCGCCACCCACCGTCAGCCTGCATATCGCCGACCTGGAGGCGCGAGTGGGCGGCAAGCTGCTATCGCGTACCCGTGGGCGGGTGCAGCCTTCAGCGATTGGCGAAACCCTGGTGGAGCGCGCGCGCCGCTTGTTGGCGGATGCCGAGCAGGCGCTTGAAGACGTGGAGCGACAGGTGCAGGGGCTGGCGGGGCGGGTGCGTCTGGGAGCCTCAACCGGAGCCATCGCACAGTTGCTGCCGCAAGCTCTGGAAACCTTGAGCCAACATCATCCCGCCATTGATGTGCAGGTGGCGGTGCTCACGTCGCAGGACACATTGAAGAAGCTGGCCGAGGGCGCCCTGGAGATCGGCCTGGTGGCGCTGCCCCAGGCACCGGTGAAGGGCTTGCGGATCGAGCCCTGGCGGCGCGACCCGGTCATGGCGTTTTTGCCGGCGCGTCGGGAATGCCCCGAGGTGGTAACACCCGCTTGGCTGGCTGCCCAGCCGTTAATCCTGAATGACAACACCACCCGGCTTTCGCGCCTGACCTCGGAGTGGTTTGCCAATGACGGCTACCAGCCGACGGCGCGTATTCAGCTGAATTACAACGACGCAATCAAAAGCCTGGTGGCCGCCGGTTACGGGGCCACGTTGTTGCCCCATGAAGCGTCCACGCCCTTGCACGACACCCGGATTGCGATGCGGCCGTTGCAACCGTTGCTGTGGCGGCAACTGGGGATCGCCCATCGCGCCGGGGAGGTTGAGCGGCCTACGCAACATGTGTTGGACGTGTTGTGGGGATTGAGTGCGGGGTAGGGCGTTATGGAACGACTCATACGATCAGCCTATGAATACCTTCCCGAATCAGGAATTTACAGAAACCTGAATACCGTTGAAATTAACGGCTTTTGAGCCGCCAATCGGTTTTTCAGGGAGTCTTCACCATGCCATTCACCCACACACAACTCCCCATCGTCGTCGCCGATGTGCCGTTGAACATCGCCGCGATCCACCGCGCGGGTACCCTGGCGCCAATCGTGTTCCTGCATGGCTTTGGCTCGACCAAGGAAGATTACGCCGACATCGTCCAGCAACCTGCCTTCGACGGTCATCCATTTTTGGCTTATGACGCCCCGGGTTGCGGTGAGAGCCATTGCGATGACCTGTCGAAGATCTCCATCCCGTTCCTGCTGCAAACCGCCTTGCAGGTGCTGGAGCATTTCAACATCGAGCGCTTCCATCTGGTAGGCCACTCCATGGGCGGGCTTACCGCGCTGATGGTGGCGCACCGGTTGCCGGGCCGGGTGCTGAGCTTTGTCGATATCGAAGGCAATATCGCCCCGGAAGACTGCTTTCTCAGCCGGCAGATCGTCGACTACCCGGCGGATGATCCCGAGGCGTTTTTCAGCGCCTTTATCGAGCGCACCCGGCAGGCACCGGCCTACGCCAGCGCGCTGTATTCGGCGAGCCTGCGGCACAAGGTGCGTGCCGGGGCGGTGCGGGGGATCTTCCAGTCGATGGTCGAACTGTCGGATAACGCCGACTTGATGGGCAAGTTCCTCGGCCTGGAATGCCCGCGCATGTTCATGTACGGCGAGCAGAATGCCCATTTGTCGTACCTGGCGCATATCCAGGCGCAAGGCGTGCGGTTGGCGCCGATTGCCCGGTGCGGGCACTTCCCGATGTACTCCAACCCGATCGCGATGTGGCAGCAGATTGCGGACTTTCAACACGGCTGATACCCATTGCCAACGATCGGCCAGGCCCGAAAGCACAAGACTTACGCCTCGAAACCCGGATAATGGCGGCCATATTTTGCTCGCTATTCTGGTAATCCCGCATGGAAATCAAGGTCAATTTTCTCGACAACCTTCGACTTGAAGCCAAGTTCGACGACTTCACCGTGGTGGCCGACCAGCCTATTCGCTACAAGGGCGATGGCTCGGCCCCCGGTCCGTTCGATTACTTCCTGGCGTCGTCGGCGTTGTGTGCGGCTTACTTTGTGAAGTTGTACTGCGAAACCCGCAACATCCCTACCGACAATATTCGCCTGTCCCAGAACAACATTGTCGACCCGGAAAACCGCTACAACCAGATCTTCAAGATCCAGGTCGAATTGCCGGCGGACATCTCCGATAAAGACCGCCAGGGCATCCTGCGTTCCATCGACCGCTGCACCGTGAAAAAAGTCGTGCAGGCCGGGCCGGAGTTTGTCATCGAGGAAGTGGAAAACCTGGATGCCGATGCCCAGGCATTGCTGATGCCGAGCGCGGCGTCCGACGCGGGCACCTACATCGCGGGCAAGGACCTGCCGCTGGAAACAACCATCGCCAACATGTCGGCCATTCTCGCGGGCCTGGGCATGAAGATCGAGATCGCTTCGTGGCGCAATATCGTGCCCAACGTATGGTCGCTGCATATCCGCGACGCGCACTCGCCGATGTGCTTTACCAACGGCAAGGGCGCGACCAAGGAAGGCGCATTGGCGTCGGCATTGGGCGAGTTTATCGAGCGGCTGAACTGCAACTTCTTCTACAACGACCAGTTCTGGGGTGAAGACATCGCCAACGCGGCGTTTGTGCATTACCCGGACGAGCGCTGGTTCAAGCCGGGCCGCAAGGACGAACTGCCACCGGAGATACTCGACGCGCATTGCCTGCACATCTACAACCGTGACGGCGAGCTGCGCGGCTCACACCTCTATGACACCAACTCCGGCAACGAAGAACGCGGCATTGTTTCGCTGCCGTTCGTGCGCCAGTCCGATGGCGAGGTGGTGTATTTCCCGTCCAACCTGATCGAGAACCTGTACCTCAGCAACGGCATGAGTGCCGGTAACACCCTGGCTGAAGCGCAGGTGCAGTGCCTGTCGGAAATCTTCGAACGCGCGGTAAAACGCGAAATCATCGAAGGTGAATTCGCGCTGCCGGATGTACCGCAGGAAGTGCTGGCGAAATTCCCCGGTATCCTGGCCGGTATCCAGGGCCTGGAAGCCCAGGGCTTTCCGGTACTGGTGAAGGATGCGTCCCTGGGCGGTGAATTCCCGGTGATGTGCGTGACGTTGATGAACCCACGCACCGGCGGCGTATTCGCCTCGTTCGGCGCGCACCCCAGCCTGGAAGTGGCGTTGGAACGCAGCCTCACCGAACTGCTGCAAGGCCGCAGCTTTGAAGGCCTGAACGATCTGCCGCAGCCGACGTTTGAAGGCCATGCGGTGACCGAACCGAACAACTTTGTCGAGCACTTCATCGACTCCAGCGGCGTGGTGTCGTGGCGCTTCTTCAGCTCGAAGTCGGATTACGAGTTCGTCGAATGGGACTTCTCCGGCCAGGGTGAAAACTCCAACGCCGAGGAAGCCGCCACCTTGTTCGGCATCCTCAAAGGCATGGGCAAGGAAGTCTACATGGCGGTGTACGAGCACATCGGCGCGACCGCCTGCCGCATCCTGGTGCCGGACTATTCGGAGATCTACCCGATCGACGACCTGATCTGGGACAACACCAACAAGGCGCTGTTTTTCCGCGAAGACATCCTGAACCTGCATCGTCTCGACGAAGCGGAATTGAAGGGGTTGGTTGAGCGCCTGGTGGAAAGCGAACTGGACGACTACACCGACATCACCACCTTGATCGGAATCGAGTTCGATGACAATACGGCGTGGGGTCAACTGACCATCCTGGAATTGAAGCTGCTGATTTATCTGGCCCTGCAGCAGTTCGAAGAAGCCAAGGAACTGGTGGAGATGTTCCAGCAGTACAACGACAACACCGTCGAGCGCGGCTTGTTCTATCAGGCCGTGAATGCGGTGCTGGAGATGGAGCTGGACGAAGACCTGGAACTGGCGGACTACGAAGTGAATTTCCGCCGCATGTTTGGCAACGAGCGGATGGACGCGGCGATTGGGTCGGTGAATGGCAGTGTGCGGTTCTATGGTTTGACGCCGACGAGCATGAAGCTGGAAGGGCTGGACCGGCACCTGCGGTTGATCGACAGCTACAAGAAGCTGCACGCGGCGCGGGCCAATACGGCCAATTAAAAGCTGACACCGTACCTGTGGTGAGAGGGCTTGTTGTGGCGAGGGGGCTTGTCCCCCGTTGGACTGCGTAGCAGTCCCTCTTTTTTGGGGCCGCTGCGCAGCCCAACGGGGGACAAGCCCCCTCGCCACAGGTCAGTGGTCACTCGGGTTATTTGTCACAACGTCCATCCCAACCCCAGCGCCTTGTGCAATGACGCAAAGTCCTTGAGCAACAGCGCATCCCCGGAAATCCGGCTTTCCTGCGCCTGGTACCGCGTACGTTCCGCGTCCAGCCAATCCAGCGTGCTCGCCGTACCTGCCTTATAACGCTGGCGCGTCAGGTCCGCAGCCCGTACTGCCGAAGATTCCACGTTACGCAGCAGCACCACGTTCTGCCGCTGGTTGCCATATCGCGCCAGGGCCACATCCGCATCACGCAACGCACTCAACACCACGCTTTTGTAATGGGCCAGGGCCTCGTCGCGCCCGGCTTCCGCACCTTTGACACTGGCCGCCACCCGGCCGAAATCCAATGCGTTCCAGGTCAGCCGCTGCAACAGCAGCCAGGTGCCGCTGTCCTTGCGCGCCAGGTGCCCGGGATCGGCCGCCGAGAACGACAAGTCGCCCATCAGGCTGAGCTTGGGAAACCAGTCGGCGGTTTTCTCGCCGATCTGCGCGTTGCTGGAAGCCAGTTGGCGCTCGGCCACCCGGATATCCGGGCGTGCTTTCAGGATCGCCGCCGGGTCGGCAAATGGCACCTGGCTAGGGATAGCGGGCAGGGCGCGAGGAGTGTTGAGGCTCGCGTCCAACTCGCCCGGTTCCAGGCCGCAGAGCAGGTTCAACTGGTCAATCGCCTCGACGATTGACGCTTGCAGCGGCAGGCGTTGGGCCCGGGTGTTTTCGGCCTGTGTCAGGACCTGCTCCAGCTGTAACTGCGAGGCCACGCCACGGCTGCGTCGCTGCTGGGTCAGGTCCAGCGCCTGTTCCTCAATCTCGACACTGGCGTCCACCAGCGCCAGTCGCGCCTGCTGGTCACGCACGTCGGCATAGGTCTGCACCACCTCGGCTGCCAGTTGCACCTGGGCATCGGCCAGTTGCGCCTGCGAGGCGTCGTTTTCCGCCTGGGCCGCCTCGATTGCACGCCGGGTGCCGCCGAACAGGTCGGCCTCCCAGCTGGCATCAAACCCGGCGAGGTAAAGGCTCAATGGCCCGCGACCACCGCCACTGCTGCCACCCAGCGCCGAGGTGTCGGGGGAGCGCAGCTTCAGCATCGCTGCATCGCCGGTGATCTTGGGCAGGGCGTTGGCGTTGGCGCCACTCAAGCTGGCTCGCGACTGCTTGAGACGCGCCTGGGCGGTCGCCATGTCCGGACTGTTTTGCAGGGCCTGGGCCACCAATTGGTTGAGCTGCGGATCGCCCAGGGCTTGCCACCACTGGGCGACCGCGGGTGTGCGCGGCAGGCCTATGTCGGCGTGGGGCAAGCGCCCGGCCGCGAGGGTTTTTGGCGAGGCATCCGGCGCGCCCTGGTAGTCCGGCCCCACGGTACACGCCGTCAGAAGGCCGACGGTGAAGAGCAAGGGAAGTGAGCGATAAATCATGTTCGTTGGCCTGCCTGCGCCGCGCGCTTTTTCAGGATGAAGATCAGGGGAAGGCACGCCAGCATGGCGAGTCCCAGCACGTAGAACGCGTCGTTGTAGGCCATCACCGCCGCTTGTTGGGCGATGTCGTTGGCCAGATGACTGAGGGCCTGCAGCGAGGCGGTGGACGGGTCGCCGGTTTGCGCCAGGTAGCTGGCGGTATCGCTCGCCATTTGATCCTGGGTCAACTGGGTGTTGGCCTGGATGCCTTCGCGCAACATGTCGTCGTGGAAGTGGCTGCGCCGGTCCATCAGTACGCCGAGCAGCGCCAGCCCCAAGGTACCGCCGAGGTTGCGTGACATGTTGTAGAGCCCGGCCGCATCACCCGCATCGCGGGTTTCCACCGAGCGCATCGACAGTTGGCTGAGGGGCATCATCACCAGGATCTGCCCGAAGCCCCGCAGGATCTGCGACCCGTAGAAATCATGGCCGACACTCTGGGCGGTGAGCTGGGTGTCGAGAAAACAGCTGGCCCAGTACATCAACAAACCCACGCCGACCATCATCCGCAGGTCCAGGCGGCCAAGCATTCGCGGCAGGATCGGCATCAGCAGGAACGCTGGAATCCCCGACAGCAACATGATCGAACCCGACTGTTGCGCGTTATAGCCCGACAGGATGCCGAGGAACTGCGGCACCAGGTACGCCGTGCCATACAGCCCGGCGCCGACCGCCGTGGCGATCAGCAGCACGCTGCCAAAGCTGCGGTTGAGCACCAGTTGCAGGCGCAGGATCGGCGTACTCGAGCGGACTTGCCCGACGGCAATCAGGAAGAAGCCGATCACCATCGTGATGCTCAACCAGATGATCAACTGCGAATCGAACCAGTGTTCGCGCTGGCCTTCTTCCAGCACCACGGTGAGTGAACTCAGGCCCATGGCCAGGCCAATGATGCCCAGCCAGTCGGCCTTGATGAATTGCTGGAGGTTCATGCGGTCGCTGGGCAGGCCGGTGATCAGCAAGGTGATCAAGGTGATGCTGACGGGCAGGTTGATGAAGAAGCACCAGCGCCAGTTGATGTTTTCCGTGAGCCAGCCGCCAATCACCGGGCCCAGCAGCGGACCGAGGATCACCGTCATGCCGAACATCGTGGTGCCGATTGCCAGCTGGTGGGCAGGCAGGCGGGTGCGTACGATGGTCTGTGCGGTCGGGATCATCGCGCCGCCGGCAAAACCCTGGCCGATACGCCCGGCGATCATCGCGCCGAGGCTGGAAGACAACCCGCAGAACATCGAGAAAAACGTGAACATCAACGCGGTGCCGATCAGGAACCGGCGCAGGCCGAATACCCGGGTCAGCCAGGCGGCGAGGGGAATCATGACGATTTCCGACATCAGGTAACCGGTGGCGATCCACGTGCCCTCGGTACCGGTCGCGCCGATCTGGCCCTGGATCTGCGGCAGCGCCGAGTTGGTGATCGAGATGTCCAGGGTCGCCAGCAAGGCGCCCAGCGAGCCGGCGGCGACTGCGATCCAGTCGGTCAACGAAGCGTTGCGCGGTTTGTCCGCGGGCACTTCGGTCAAGATGGCTTCAGCCATGGTTGGCGTCTGCCTTGTGGGTGCGGGTGTCGACTTCCACGGTGGCGGACAAGCCGGGCACCAGTGCCTGGCGCACGTCGTCATCCGGTACATCCAGGGAAATCCGCACCGGCACGCGCTGCACGATCTTGGTGAAGTTGCCGGTGGCGTTGGACGGCGGCAGCAACGCGAACTGTGCGCCGGTGCCTGGGGACAGGCTGTCGATATGGCCCTGAATATCATGGCCTGGCAGTGCGTCCACATGCACGGTGACGGTCTGCCCGGCGCGCATCTCGCCGATTTGGGTTTCCTTGTAGTTGGCGGTCAGGTAGATCGCGCTCACCGGCACCACGGTCAACAAGCGTGTGCCTGGCTGCACGTATTGGCCGACGCGTACACCGCGATCAGCGACGCGGCCATCGAGCGGGCTGCGAATCACCGCGTCGTCCACGTCCAGCTGGCTCTGGGCTTCGCTGGCCTTGGCCACGCCGAGTTGCGCCTGGGCTTGCTTGAGCTGGGCTTCGAGGGTGCCGTAGCGGGTCTGGCTGGAGCGCAACGCGGCCTGCTTGGCGGCCACGGTGCTGCGTGCCTGGGCGAGCTGGTTGTTGAGCTGCGCCAGGCGTTCTTCCGGCTCGGCCCCGGAACGCGCCAGCGGCGCATAACGTGCGACTTCGGTTTGCGCGTGCTGGGCGTCGGCCTGGGCGCCTTGCAGTTGGGCCCGTGCTTCGGCGATGGTCGAGTCCTGTTGCACCAGGTCGGCCTGGGCCTTGGCAAAGTCAGCCTCGCGGGCCGCAATCGTCGCCGAGGCTTCGTCACTCACTGCCTGGTATTTGCGCGCATCCAGGCGCACCAGCACGTCGCCACGCTTCACGTTCTGGTTGTCGGCCACCAGCACCTCGGCGACGTAGCCGTTGATTTTCGGCGCCACGCTGATGCTGTCGGCTTGCAGATAGGCGTCGTCGGTGGTCTCGATAAAGCGCCCGGTGAGCCACCACCAGGCGCCCCACGCCAGCCCGGCCAACAGCGCCACGCCGGCGAGTGACAGTAGAATCCGTCGGGCTTTGCCACGTTGGCCGTTGACGGTGGTTTCAGGAATGACCTGAGGAGAGGGAGGTGCAGCGGACATCAAGTCACTCCAGTTTTATATCAGTTGGAATAAATTCGTTTTTTCGCGAATTTTTGTCAACTGGTATATTTTGGTTACGTTAAAAAAATGGAGTGGCACATGGCACGACACAAACCGGCCGCCGAAGGGGGTTATCAGCGGGGTGAAGAAACCCGCGCACGCATTATCGAGGCGGCTGTCGAGGTATTTGGCGAGCGTGGCTACGACGGCGCGTCCACGCGAGACATCGCGAATGCTGCCGGCGTCAATGCGCCCGCGATCCAGTACTACTTCGATGGCAAGGAAGGCGTGTACCTGGAATGCGTCGAGCACTTGATCACGCTGTTGTGGCAAAAGATGGCGCCTACCGTTGAAGCCGCAGAAGGTGCGCTGGCCGATCCCGGGGTCGACGATCAGAGGTTGATCGACGCCTCACTGGGCATTCTCGGCGCGGTGGTTTCAACGATCCAGGACAGTCCCCAGACCACCGCGTGGCGAGCGTTTCTTGATCGCCATCAAGCCGGGCTCTGCCCTGAAAGCGCGACCATGGCGTTCGAGGAACGCTTCAAGGCGCGCATCGCCAACGTGATCCGCCTGCTGATCGCGCGCGTTGCCGGCCTTGCCGTTGACGACGAGCGCACGGTGATCCACTCAATGGCGCTGTTCACCCAGGGCCTGGCGTTTCGGGTGCAGAAACCCAAGCTGCTCTCCGCCTTGAACTGGACCGAAGTGAGCCAGAAGGAAATGGAACTGGTGCGGGATGTGGTGCTGATGCAGGCGCGGTTTACCCTGGAAGGCCTGGTACGGCATCGGGACCGGCGCTGACTTCAGCGCTTGCTGAAGGCCAGCCGGGCCGCGAACAGCACGAATATCATGCCGGTGGTGCGGTCCATCCACTTGATCACCTTTTCACGCCGCAGCATGCCGGCCAATGGCTGCGTGGCACCGATCAGTATCAGTGACCAGGCCAGGCTGATCACCACGTGGATGCTCACCAGCCCGAACGTCCACGCCACCAGCGGATGCCCCTGGGGAATGAACTGCGGCAGGAAAGACACGTAGAAAATCCCGATCTTGGGGTTGAGCACGTTGCCCATCATGCCTTTCAGGAACCAGTTGGCACCGGGTTTTCCATCGGCCTCGACGGACGCCAGCGAACTGCGCGGGCGCACCAGCATGTTCAAGCCCAGCCACGCCAGGTAAGCCGCGCCGCAGTACTTCAAGACGTTGAAGGCCATCTCGGACACGGCAATCAACGCGCCCAGCCCAAAGGCCACCGCTGCACCCCACAGCAGGCAGCCGGCATTGACACCCAGGGTGGCGCGCAAGGCTTGTTGCTTGCCCTCCACCGTTGCAGTGCGCAATACCAAGGCCGTGTCCAGTCCGGGCGTCAACGTGAGCAGCGTGGCGGCGAAGGTGAAGGCGAGCAGGTTGTCGGTGATGGACATGGATATTTACCTGAAATCAGAAACTCTCAAGACTGGCGTTGATACCGGCGACACGCGCCAGCTCGATGGTTGCCGCGACCTGTTCAGCATCGATGATAAAGCCATGGAAATCGTCATCTCCCGAGTCCAGATGAACGTAACGCTTGCCGAACCGAGCCAGCCATTGGTCGAAACGGTCCAGCACCTCAGCCATTGATGACCTGCATACGTTGTATTCATCGTTCGTGGGGCAGGTTACGGTCATGGGTGCGCGGCTGTCGATATTTAATCAAGAGCGTGGTGGCTTTCTGGAAAGGCTCATGACGCGCTACACCGTCACGCCACGCGGTTGCGCCCCGACGACTTGGCCCGATACAACTGTTGATCCGCACGCTTGATCAGCACTGTGGTGTCGCTGTCCGACGCTTCAACGAGTCCGACGCCAATACTCACCGTGACCTGCCCAGCGGTCTCGAAATACGCTCCGGCAATTGCCGCGCGAATCTTCTCGGCCACCACGTCCGGGCTGTCCGGCGCTTCGATTTCCGGCAACAGCACCGCAAACTCTTCACCGCCGTAACGGGCGACGAAGTCAGTGGCACGGGTGGCGTCCTGAATCAACTGCGCGAGCTGGCGCAGTACATCGTCCCCGACGGCATGCCCATGGGTATCGTTGATCCGCTTGAAATGATCAACGTCGATCAGCAGCAAGGCAAACGCGCGCCCGCTGCGCTGGAACAGCAGGCTGTACTCCGCCAGTTTTTCATCGAAGCGCCGACGGTTGTAGACGCCGGTCAGGGCGTCATGGCTGGCCAGGTTCAACAGCTCGGCATTGGCCTGGGTGAGGGCGGCAGTACGCTGGGCGACGGTGGCTTCCAGGGACGCATTGGTGTCCTGCAGCTCGCGCTCCTTACCAAGCAGCGATTGGGTCATGCCCTTGATGGAGCGCCCGAGCTGGGCGATTTCCAGTACGAAATGGTCTTGAGGGAAATACGCGCCAGGCTGTTGGTTTTGGACCTGCTTGGCTGAACGCGCGAGTTCTTCGATGGGCCGGCTGAGGTACGACGCCAGGTAATACGCCACGAAGCCGAAAATCACCGCGGCAATGACGCCCAACAGCAGCAGTTTGTAGAGCAATACGCGGGCAGGGTGCAGGGCGATTTCCAGCGGCTGGCGCATCACGATGTACCAGGTCAGGCTGGAATTCGACGGGCTGGGCACCGCCACGGCGCTGGTCACGTAGCCGTTGTCGACCGACCAGCCGGTGTCATTGGCCAGGCGGTCCTGGGGCAGTTGCTGGCCGGCCAGTTGTTCCGGGTAGAGCACCTTGCCGTCGTTGTCGATGATCAGCGCCTCGATGTCCGGCGTATTGCCTTTGGCCGCTTCGACAATTTGTGTCACCCACGTCCAGTGGGCGTGAGCCCCCAGTACGCCGATCACCTGGCCCCCGGCATTGCGAATCGGTGCGGCAAAGTCGATGAAGCGCCAGGGCTCACCGTTGGAGCCCGGCAGCAGCTTGGCAAGCAATACCGCCTCGTGGGGATCGCCGGTGTAGTTGCCCTGCAAACCGGCCTGGAACCAGGGCCGTGCCGTTACGGATTGGTTGACCAGCAGCCCATTCACCGCCTGGCGCACACGCCCGTCTGTGTCGGCGACGCCCATCCACGCGTACTCGGCGCGGGACTGGGTGCGTTGTTCCATGGAGGTCAGTATGTCCGGATCGTCCAGGTTGCCCCGTCTGAACAGCGGTGCGCGGCTGAGCAGCGACACTTCGAGCTGGCGTTCACGCAGCTGCACCGCCAGTAGCGCGGCGGTGGAGCGGGCAGTGCTCAACAAGGCATTGCCACTGGCCAGTTTCAGTTGCTCGGTAGCGATGTGCCCAACGTAGAACCCTACGCTCACCAGGGTGAGCAGCGACAAACCGGCAAACCAGAGGGTCAGGTGACTACGCAGGCTGGCTTTGATCATTGGGGGCTATCTGAAAGGAGTGTGACTACATGGTAGACGTACCATTCGGATAGTTGCCATAGCCTGAAGGTTTATACGCGCATTGATTTCCCACCTGCTTTCCCATTACGGGCATGCCAGAATATGGCGCTTAGCCACTTAGGGAACTCAAGGATGAAAACGCTGTGTGCTGCGCTGTTGTTGACGGTTGTAACCGGTCTGGCCCAGGCCAATGAGGTTCGGATCGGCTTCCAGGAAATAGTGATTCCCGACGCGGAGCACGGCAGGCCGTTGCAGGTGGCGGTGTGGTACCCGACCCATGCTTCCGGCACACCAGAACTGATTGCTGACAATCCGGTGTTTGTCGGCGCGCCGGCCTTGAAGGACGCTGCACCGGCTGCCGGCGAGCATCCGCTGGTGGTGATCTCCCCCGGCATCTTCGGCAACTGGATCAACCAGTCCTGGCTCGCCAGCGCGTTGGCCGGGCAGGGTTACATCGTCGCCTCGCCCAACCACCCCGGCACCACCAGCAAGGACCGCACACAGCCGGCCGCTTCCGAGCTGTGGAAACGGCCCCTGGATATCCATCGGGTGATTGATGCCGTGATTGCCCAGCCGAAACGCTTCGGCGCGGTGGCCCAACGCAAGATCGCCGTCGTCGGGCACTCCCTCGGTGGCTGGACCGCACTCGAAGTCGGCGGTGCCCGCTTTGATCCGCAGCGCTTTACCGAGGACTGCAAGTTGCATCCGGAAATTGCCCCTTGCAAGGCCTACGAACAACTTGAGGTTGGTCGTACCGAGCAGGCGAGGCAGCGACTGGCCGGTGACTTGAGCGACCCGCGCGTGGCGGCCATTGTTTCCCTGGACCTGGGCTTCGCCCGCGGCTTCAGCGATGCCAGCCTCGCGGCGCTGAACCGCCCAACGTTGGTGATTGCGGCGGGCACGCCATCGCCGGAATTGCCCGCCGCACTCGAGTCGGCCGACTTGGCCAAGCGCCTGCCGCAGAAGACTTCGCGCTACGTGGAAATCAGCGACGCCACGCACTTCAGCTTCCTGCCCATCTGCAAGCCGGGCGCGGTGGAGCGGATTGAACAGAGCGACCCCGGCGAAGGCTTCATTTGCCTGGATGCCAAGGGGGCTCGTCCCAAGCCGCAGATCCAGCAGCAGGTACTCAGCTTGATCAGCGAGTTCCTGCAGCAGTCCCTGCACTAGCCGTCAGATGTCCTCGGACAACACACAGCCTGTGGCGAGGGAGCTTGCTCCCGCTGGGGTGCGAAGCGCCTCCAACGACAGGACCGCTACGCAGTCCAACGGGAGCAAGCTCCCTCGCCACAATGGTATTTGCATTGGATCACTTCCCCACCCGCCCCGGAATGGCCACCCGACTTGTCGCCTTCACCTCCCGCAACGCCAGGCTCGACTGAATCGACGCAATCCCCAATTGCCGCCGCAACACGCTCTCTACAAAATCGCTGTAGGCATCCAGATCCTCCGCCAGCACCTGCAGCAGATAATCCGCATCCCCGGTGATCTTGTGGCAGGACTGCACCTGCGGCAGCTCCTTGATCACGGCCTCAAAGTCTTCTGGCGTATGGTCGGAATGCACGGCAAACCGCACATGCACAAACGCCATGATCTCCAGGCCCAGCATCTTGCGATCGAGGTTGGCCTGGTAGTCCTTGATCACGCCTTCTTCCTCCAGCCGCTTGCGCCGTCGCCAGCATGGAGTGAGGCTCAGTGACAGCCGCTCGCTGAGTTCGGCGTTGGAAATACTCGCGTCTTCCTGCAGCAAGGCGAGGATGGCGAGATCGGTGTCGTCAAGTGCGACCTGTCTGGTTTTATTTTTCTTCATGGCGGCTCTTTGGGGTAAAAATTCCCGATTACGCTAGCATCGGCGCACGTAAAAGCAAAGAAAGCCCACCGCAGCCAGAACAAAATAATCACCTGTCTTTCACGGGTGGATGTCTTTCATGTTGACTGTTTTCAGCGACTCTCATCGTTTGCACCATGGCACCGAACTCAAGGATGGCGTGCTCAAGCCGTCCTTCGAACAACCCAGCCGCGCCGACACGGTGCGTGATCGGGTCAAGCACGTTGGGCTGGGCGATATCATCGTGCCGCGCACGTTCGACCGGGCCTGTTACGTCAATGCCCACAGCGAACGCTACGTGTCCTTCCTGGAAACCGCCTGGGCCGAATGGACGGCGATTGGCCGTGCCCATGACGCCTTGCCGCTGGTGTGGCCGGTGCGGGACCTGGCCAATGAGCAGGTGCCGGAATTCATCGACGGCAAGCTCGGGTTTTTCGCGATGGATGCCGGTTCACCGATCACCAGCACCACCTGGGAAGCGGTGAAGACCAGCGCCGATATCGCACTCACCGGCCTGGCATTGATTGATGAAGGCCACGACAGCGCCTTCGCCCTGTGCCGGCCACCGGGCCACCATGCGGCGCGGGAATACATGGGCGGTTATTGCTACCTGAATAACGCAGCCATTGCCGCGCAACAGGCGATCACCCAAGGCGCCAAACGGGTCGCGGTGCTGGACGTGGATTTCCACCACGGCAACGGCACGCAGAACATCTTCTATGACCGCAATGACGTGATGTTCGTCTCGCTGCATGGCGATCCGTCGGTGTCGTATCCCTACTATTCGGGCTTCAGTGCCGAGCGCGGTGCCGGGGCGGGAGAGGGGTTCAACCTGAACTACCCGCTGGCGAAAAACACCGGGTGGAGCACCTACAAAGAAGCGTTGCTCGACGCCTGCAATCAACTCAGAACGTTCTCGCCGCAAGTGCTGGTGATTTCCCTCGGCGTCGACACCTTCAAGGACGACCCCATCAGCCATTTCCTGCTGGAAAGCCGCGACTTCCTCGGCATCGGCGAGATCATCGCCAGCGTCGGCGTGCCCACGCTGTTTGTGATGGAAGGCGGCTACATGGTCGATGAAATCGGCATCAACGCGGTCAACGTGCTGCACGGTTTCGAGAACAAACACGCCTGACCCCGATGCCATTCCAACAATAAACAACGCCTGACTTTTTTCTGCCAAAACTCAAAAACATAACAAGAGGTTTTGTGATGAAAACAACCGTGCCCGGGCTGATTGAAAAGCCCGCTTTGCAACGCACCCTCAACAACCGCCATATCCAGCTGATGGCCATGGGCGGTGCGATCGGCACCGGCCTGTTCATGGGCTCGGGCAAGATCATCGCGCTGTCCGGCACCTCGATCATCCTGATCTACATGATCATCGGGCTGTTTGTGTATTTCGTGATGCGCGCCATGGGTGAGCTGCTGCTGTCCAACCTGAACTTCAAGAGCTTCGCCGACTTTGCCGGTGCCTACCTGGGGCCGCGTGCGGCGTTTTTTCTTGGCTGGTCGTACTGGCTGAGCTGGAGCGTGGCGGTGGTGGGGGATGCGGTGGTGGTCGGGGGCTTTTTCCAGTACTGGTTCCCGCACGTGCCGGCCTGGATACCGGCGATTGCAATGCTGCTGACCCTGTTTGCCTTGAATGTGCTGACGGTGCGGCTGTTCGGCGAGGTGGAGTTCTGGTTTGCGATCATCAAGATCATCGCCGTGGTGACCCTGATCAGTGTGAGCGTGGTGTTGATTGCCAGCTCGTTTGTGTCGCCCACCGGCGTCACGGCTTCCCTGAATCATTTGCTGGATAAACAGGCGGCGTTTCCCAATGGCGTGTTCGGCTTCTTTGCCGGGTTCCAGATGGCGATCTTCTCGTTTGCCGGTACCGAGTTGATCGGCACGGCGGCGGCCGAAACCCGTTCGCCGGAGAAGACACTGCCCAAGGCAATCAACTCGATTCCGCTGCGGATCATCCTGTTCTACGTGCTGGCCTTGGCCTGCATCATTGCGGTGACATCCTGGGAGCAGGTGTCCCCCAGCAAGAGCCCGTTTGTCGAGCTGTTCCTGGTGGCCGGCTTTCCCGCCGCCGCCGGGATTGTGAATTTCGTGGTACTGACCTCAGCGGCTTCTTCGGCCAACAGCGGGGTGTTTTCGGCGAGTCGAATGTTGTTCGGCCTGGCGGACCTGGGAGACGCACCCGGGATATTCCGACGACTGTCGAAAAACAGCGTGCCGTTTATCAGCCTGGCGTTTACCACCTTCCTGATGCTGCTGGGCTTGTTGCTGCTGTTTATAGTCCCGGAAGTGATGACGGCCTTTACCATCGTCTCCACTGTTTCGGCGATCCTGGTGATCTTTACCTGGTCGACCATCCTGGCGTCCTACATCGCCTATCGGAAAAAGTGCCCGGAGCTACATGAAAAATCCCTCTACAAAATGCCCGGAGGCGTACCGTTGGCGTGGGTTTCACTTGGCTTCCTGGCGTTCGTACTTTGCCTGCTGGCACTTCGCCCAGATACCCGCCTGGCCCTTTGCGTGATGCCTGCATGGTTTATGTGGCTGGCGGTTGCCTACCATTTCTCGCATTTTCGCCACCGACTCCAGCCTGATCAACGCACGGCGCAGTAGCGGTTGTCGTACAACCGCAGGCCATTCAACCCTCGGAAAAGGCCGGCTTGTACGGCCTTTTCATGACGGTTTTTTCATCGGTACATGACAAAAATTTCACATTCTGCGCCATCGGCCCCATGCCACA
Organism: Pseudomonas sp. G5001; assembly: GCF_013385475.1. Taxonomy (NCBI): domain Bacteria; kingdom Pseudomonadati; phylum Pseudomonadota; class Gammaproteobacteria; order Pseudomonadales; family Pseudomonadaceae; genus Pseudomonas; species Pseudomonas sp. G5001. The sequence goes on along the minus strand of NZ_JACAPZ010000035.1, from coordinate 129,609 downwards.
ATCCGCAGCGTTTGCAGGGCCGCAACGGTATTCGCTCGAAGGACAGTAAAAAAATAATGTTCACAGGGGCGCAGTAAATGAAACTCTCTACATTAGCGTTGGCCATCACGGCGGCTGTCCTTGCACAACACGCCAGCGCAGACGGCTTTGGTCTTGGCTCACTCGGCACGGGTGACGGCCATAGCGGCTTCCTCGAAGACAGTCATTCTTCGATCAGTTCGCGCACCATGTACTACAACGCCGACGTTCACTCCGGCACGGCGAACGATCTGCGGGAAGCGGCTCAAGTACTGCGTTTCGACTATAAATCCGGTTACACCCAGGGCACCGTCGGCGTAGGTTTCGACGTGATGGCTTTCGGCGCGTTGCGCCTGGACGGTGGCGATGGCCACGCAGCGGGCAATGGCCTGTCGGGTAACGGCAACAGCTTCTTCCCGGTGAAGAACAACGGCACCGAGCCTGCTGACAGCTTCGGTCGCGCAGCCGGCAACGTTAAATTCCGTATTTCCCAGACTGAATTGCACGTGGGCGGTGGCCTGGCCCCGATCCTGCCGATCCTGGTGTCGAACGACAGCCGTGCCGCGCCGCAAACCTTTGACGGCGGCATCCTGACCTCCAAGGACATTCCCAACGTCACCTTCACCGGCGGCGAGCTGAACAAGGCTGAAGGTCGTGCATCGAGCAACTCCACGGGCTTGAGCGTGGCCGGTGCCACTCGCGACAGCGACAGCTTCCGTTTCGGTGGTGTCGACTACCAGCCGTTTGGTTCTTCTGACAACGTCATCGCTAAAAACCTGACGTTGCAGTACTACTACGCCAACCTGGAAGACTTCTACAAACAGAACTATTTCGGCCTGGTCCATGTATTGCCGTTGGGCAATGACCAGTCGTTCAAGACCGACCTGCGTTATTTCGACAGCACCAGCGACGGCAAAAACGGTTCGGCCGGCTATGCGTTCAACAACAACGGCGGCTATGCCAAGCACGCCGGTGAAGTCGACAACAAAACCTACAGTGCTGCCTTCACCTATCAGTTGGGCGGCAGCCAGTTGATGCTCGGCCATATCGGCGTGAGTGATGACGGTGGCTTCGTCTGGGTCAACCAGGGCAGCATCGCCGATCCAACCGCCCAAGGCGCGGCCGGTTCCGACTTCTACCTGTTCACCGACGCGGTGGTTGGCCAGTTCTCCCGTGCGGGCGAGCAGGTCAATTTCGGTCAGTACCTGTATGACTTCAGAACCCTGGTGCCGGGCCTGAAAGCCTCGATTGCCTACCTGAACGGCAGCGACATCAAGGCCAAGGTTGCCGGTGGCAGCGATCAGTCGGAACGCGAAACCGATTTCCGTCTTGATTACGTCGTGCAGGAAGGCCCGCTGAAAGGCTTCGGTACTACGTTCCGTACCGGCAGCTACCACGGCCATAACACCGGCACCGCCGACCAGGATCAGACCCGCCTGATCTTCAACTACACCTACGCGCTGTTTTAATCAGTCGTCGGTAACTGCTCCAGATGAAGGCCGCCCATTGGGCGGCCTTCTTTATTGGCGTGGGGTTCCAGCCAGAGCAGGGCGCTACAGTTGTTTTTACACAAGGCAACGTTTAACCATGCGCGGCAATTCCCAACCTACAAGTCAAGACAAGAACCGTTTCCATGAAAGTCAGTGCACGCAACGTATTCAAAGGCCAGGTCAGCCAGGTCCAGCACGGCGCGGTCAATGCCGAAGTGGTGTTGACCCTGCCCGGCGGCGAGCAGTTGGCGGGCGGTTCGAAGGTGTTTTCCATCGTGACCCGCGACGCGGTGGCCGAGTTGGGCCTGAAGCCGGGCGTGAGCGCCACGGCGTTTGTTGTTGAAAAGGGCTATTGCGCTAAGGCGCCAGCCGGGTGAACACATAATCGTGGTTCTTCACCAGCGCCTGATGGCAGGCAAAGCAGGTCTCATGCTGCGCCTGGTCCACCGGCTTGCCATTGATGAACCGTCCAAAGCCCCAGCCTCCGGTCGCTGCGTATTTCTTCGAGTCCTTGACCATGAACTGCACGGTGGTCGCCGCGCCGGGAATCGACGCGGTCTTGAACTCGGGCGATTGCACGTGCTTCCAGGCCAGTTTCGCCAGAACGGTGCCGTCGGGGAAGGGCAGCGTGCCGTCGCGGTACGCCTTGAGCGCCACTTTATTGCCCAGCACCACCCGCAGTTCATTCAGCGGGTCGGCTTCCTGGGCCGGCGCGATCAGCTCCCATTGACGGTAGCCGTCGGGAATGGTCACGCCGTAGATCGGCGAAGGCTCGCTGGTGGCCGGGCCGCCAAAGGCGAACCCGGTAGCGGTGGCCACCACGGCAGCTGTTGCAGCGACGAGTGCAGCAAGATGCAGGCGCTTCATCACAGGTGGTCCGCATCGATCACAGCCTTGGCAAAGGCTTGCGGTGCTTCCTGCGGCAGGTTGTGGCCGATGCCGCCGCTGATCAGGCGGTATTCGTATTTGCCGGTAAAGCGTTTGGCATAGTCCTCTGCGGCCGGGTGCGGCGCGCCGTTGGCGTCGCCTTCCATGGTGATGGTGGGCACGTTGATGGAGGGTGCAGTGGCGAGTTTCTGCTCCAGCGCAGCGTATTTTTTCTCTCCCTGCACCAGCCCCAGGCGCCAGCGGTAGTTGAAGATCGATACGGCGACGTGGTCGGGGTTGTCCAGGCCTTTGGCGCTGCGGTCGAAGGTGGCGTCGTCGAATGCCCATTTTGGCGAGGCGATCTGCCAGATCAACTTGGCGAAGTCGTGGGTGTTTTTCGCATAGCCGGCGGCGCCGCGATCGGTGGCGAAGTAGAACTGGTACCACCATTGCAACTCGGCCTTGGGCGGCAATGGGTTCTTGCCCGCGGCCTGGTTGCCGATCAGGTAGCCGCTGACCGATACCAGCGCCTTGACCCGCTCAGGCCACAACGCCGAGACGATGTCGGCGGTGCGCGCACCCCAGTCATAGCCGCCGAGCACGGCCTGCTTGATCTTCAGCGCGTCCATGAAGTCGATCAGGTCGACGGCGAGGGCGGCCGGCTGGCCGTTGCGCAGGGTCTTTGCCGACAGGAAATGGGTATCGCCATAGCCGCGGGCGTAAGGCACCAGCACCCGGTAGCCCTGGGCGGCCAGCAGCGGCGCTACCTCGGAGTAGCTGTCAATGTCGTAGGGCCAGCCATGCAGCAGGATCACCACCGGTCCATCGGCCGGGCCGACTTCGGCGTAGGCCACATCCAGCAAGCCGGCTTTCACATGCTTCAACGGGCCGAGCGCGCTGTGTGCAGTTGCGCTGGCAGCCGCAGGTGCTTGCGCGTCCTGTGCACTGGCGACGCCGAGGGCACCGAACTGCAACAGCGCAAAGGCCAGCAGCGACGCGCCCATCAGGCGGCGGGGTGGGGGGTTCAACTGTGTGTGCATGGTGAGTCTCCGGCGGCGGGTGGTGTGCCTGGCTCACAGTTGAACGTAGTTGTGTATCCCGTCTGTTTCGAGAAAACCCGTGGGTTAAAGGTTTTGTATCGCAGCGGTGTTTGGACACACTGCGATACAAGGTCAGAGGGCCCGCCGGGCCACATACACCAGGCTCGGCGCCTGACCGGGTACATCGTCCAGCTCATCGATGTACTGCATGCCGATTTTCTCCAGCACCTTGATCGACGCTGTATGCGCCGGACGCACCACGCCGTACACCTGCGGCTGGTCCAGTTCGACAAACGCAAACTGCAACGCCGCCCTGGCAATCTCGGTTGCAAAGCCCTGGCCCCAGGCGCTGACCGCAAAGCGGTAGCCGAGGTTGATCCGCTCAACGTCGTTGTAGGGGTACAAGGTGATGCCACCAAAGCCGATCACGCAGCCCGGCGCCTCTTGTGTAGTAATCGCCCATTGGCCAAAACCATGTTCTGCCCAGTGCAGCAGCCAGCGAGCCAGGGCGGCCTCGGCTTGGCCCAGGTCCGTCAAGGGGCCCGCCGGGTTGTAGCGGTTGGTCTCGGGATCGCCATAAATGGCAAATACACTGGCCACATCATCGGCCGCTGCGGGCCTGAGAATCAGGCGTTCGGTGGTAATCGGGTGGGTATTCATGGGTGGACTCTGATCCTTGGAGCGAGCGAGAAGGTGTTCACCTATATTTATCCTGCTTTCGGCGCTCTAGCACGCTTGATTCAGTTGTTAGGGCTACTGGCAGGATGCCACAATGGCACTTTGTCGCGGCAGTAAGATCAGGCGGACCAAATGAATGGCCTTGGGCGTGGGCAGGACCAGGATTGCTTCATCGAGGAGCAGGTACGAACAGATCGATTGCACCAGCTGTTTCGCCAGTCATTCTCTGCAGTGTTCGGCAGTTATATGGCGGCCGCCATGCTGTGCTGGCTGTGCTGGGAACGTTTTGATCACCGGGTAATGCTGGTCTGGCTGGTGGTATTGGCGGGGACGTCGTTGCTGCGGGTGTGGATGTTCATGGACTGGTTTCGCTGCCCCAACAGTGAACGCACCCCCGCGCGCTGGGAGCGGCGCTACTGGGTAACGCTGATGTTGTCGGCCGGGGTCTGGGGCATCGGCGCATTCGTCCTGATGCCCACCGACGACCGCCTGTCCCAGGCCCTGGTGATGTTGTTCACCGTGGGCATGTCGGTCAGCGCAGTCTCGTGTTATTCGGCCTATCGCTACATGACCCTGGTCTCCATGGGCCTGGTACTGCTGCCGTGCACCCTGTGGCTGCTGTTTCAACCGTCGTCGATGCAAGTCGGCATGGCCCTGGCGGTGCTGGTGTTCTCTTCGTTTGTCGGTGGCGCCACGCGCAAGCTGTCGGATGCCCTGGAAAAAGCCTTTCGCCTGACCCGGCAAATGGAGCGTGCCCACAACATCTCCACCCGCGCCGCACAAACCGACGAACTCACCGGCCTGATGAACCGCCGGGCGTTTTTCGAGCACGCGCAGTTGCTCTACGAACAGTGCCGGCATAACCAGCAGCCGTTGTGCGCGCTGATGATGGACATGGACCACTTCAAGGACATCAATGACACCTACGGGCACCAGGCCGGGGACCAGGTGCTGCGTCAGATCGGCGGGGTGATCAGCGCGTCGTTTCGCCAGGCCGATGTGTATGGGCGGCTGGGGGGCGAGGAGTTTGCGGTGCTGCTGCCGGATACGTCGCTGGAGACCGGGCGGGACATCGCCGAGCAGTTGATCAAGGCCATCGCCGGGCTGACCAGCGAGCCGGTCCAGGGGTTGACCGCCAGCCTCGGCGTGGCCTGGGCCCGCGCGGTGGACCAGGACCTGCACGGCCTGATGAACACCGCAGACAAGGCGCTGTACCGCGCCAAGGCCCTCGGGCGTAACCAGGTGGCCGTCGCGGAATAGGCCTCAGCCCTTAAGCAGCGCCTTGGCCAGCACCTGTGACACCTGGTCGGCCGAGTAGGGTTTGGGCAGAAACACCAGGCCTTCATAGCCGCTTTCCGCCAGCTCCTCGCTGTAGCCCGAGGTCAGTACCACCGGCAGGCCGGGCCGGCGCCGTCGCAGTTCCCTGGCCAGGGCCACCCCGGTGATGCCGGGCATCACCACATCGGAAAACACTGCATCGAACCCCAACGCGTCTGCGCCGGCCAGTTCCAGCGCCTGTTCGGCATTGGTTGCCCAGGTGGTCCGGTAGCCGAGGTCCTGGAGGATCTGATTGGCAAAGCGGCCCACTTCCAGATTGTCTTCCACCACCAGGATATGGCGCTGGGCGCATTCGGTGATCAACCCGCAGGTGTCCGGGGGGGCTCGTTGGAAGCTCTCTTCAGGTACCACTTGCGGCAAGTACAGGGTAAACACCGTGCCCTGGCCGACCTGGCTGGCCACATCGACGTTGCCGCCCGATTGCTTGGCGAAGCCGAACACCTGGGACAGTCCCAGGCCGGTGCCCTTGCCGACTTCCTTGGTGGTGAAGAAGGGTTCGAAGATGCGCTCGAACGTCTCCCCGGGAATCCCGCCGCCGGTGTCGGTGAGTGAAATGGCGATGAACGCCTGGCGTGAACCGGCGTCACCACGGATGCTCGGCAGTGCTTGATCGGCGTCCAATCGCAGGGTCAAGCTGCCCTGGCCGTTCATCGCGTCCCGGGCGTTGAGGGCGATGTTGATCAGGGCGGTTTCAAACTGGCTGGAGTCGGCGCGGATGTAGCACGGCTGCCCGGGCAGTTCGACGTGCACATGAATCCGCGCGCCAGTCACCGTCTCGAGCATCTCGCCGATGTTTTTCACCCGCAGGCCTGCATCGAACACTTCCGGGTTCAGCGGCTGGCGCCGGGCAAATGCGAGCAACTGGCTGGTCAATTTGCCGGCCCGGTCCACGGTGTCGGTGACCGCGCTCATGTAGCGCTGGCGACGCTCTTCGGACAGGCTCGGCATCCGCAGGAAGTCGACGGATGAGCGAATGATGGTCAGCAGGTTGTTGAAGTCGTGGGCCACGCCACCGGTCAACTGGCCGATGGCTTCAAGCTTTTGCGATTGACGCAAGGCGGCTTCGGTCTGGGTCAGCAGGGTGGTCCTTTCGGTGACGCGCTGCTCCAGGCTTGCATTCAGCTCGGCCAGGCGCTGGGACAAAACCACGGTGGCGGTGGTTTCGGTCACGGTGTCGAGCATGCCGACCACCTTGCCCTGTACGTCGCGGATCGGGCTGTAGCAGAAGGTGAAGTACGCCTGCTCCGGCGCGCCGCCGCGTTCGATCGTCAGCGGGAAGTTTTCGATAAAGGTGGCTTCACCTGCGAAGGCGGCATCCGCGATCGGACTGATCTCGGGCCAGGCTTCCTGCCAGATCTCGTTGAATGGCCGCCCGAGGGCATCAGGCTTGTCGCCGAGAATCGGGATAAACCCGTCGTTGTAAAGCGTGATCAGCGCAGGCCCCCAGACGATCGCCTGGGGGAAACTGGAGGCAAGGCACAGGGCGACGGTGGTCTTCAGTACGTCCGGCCAGTGTTCCAAAGGCCCCAATGGCGTATTGGCCCAGTTGTGATGCCGGACCCGTTCGGCCATTTCGCCGCCGCCTTGCAGCCAGTTTGTCATTCGGTGAACGCCTTCTTGCCACGGTTCGCTGAGGTAGGGATGCCAAGCTACAGACATCCCGGGACTCAGCCAGTTCAGCGGGATTATCCACTAGATGGCACTTTAGTGTCTCGGCCGGATAATGCTTTGCTGAGCTCCCTTCAGGCCACCGTAATCGTTACCGCGATATTGCCGCGGGTGGCCTTGGAATACGGGCACGTCTGGTGGGCACGGTCCACCAGTGCCTGGGCGGCCGAGTGTTCGATACCCGGCAGGCTGACCAGCAGGCGCGCCTGCAGGTAATAGCCATCTTCCGGGCTGTTCACCAGGTCCACTTCGGCACTCACTGCCGTGTCGGCGGGCAGGCGGATGTGAAGGGTTTGTGCGGCTTTGCCCATTGCGCCGATAAAGCAGGCGGACCAGCCGGCACCAAACAGTTGCTCGGGGTTGGTGCCGGGCGCCTTTGAGCCGGGCGGCGACAGCTTGATGTCCAGGTGCAGGTCATCGCTGTGGGACGCGCCTTCACGCCCGCCGGTGGTGTGGGTTTTGCCGGTGTAGAGCACGGTGCTGTTCTGGGACATGACGGTTTCCTCGCAAGTGGCCCGGGGTGGGCCGGTGTGCACAGGAAACCGCGCCGGCGTATCCGCAATGTGTCATCGCCGGGGCCCTGCACCTCGCAGTGTGTCGCCTCGCCGGGAAGATACGTTGGGATACAAACCGTTATTGCTGCTGCACGCCAAACAAACCGGTCCAGTAGATGCCGGCATCACTTTTCGGGTCCATGGCGTAGGCGGCGCCCATTTCGCGGAACTGCGGGTTCATCAGGTTGGCACAGTGCCCGGGGCTGGCCAGCCAGCCGTCGACCACCTTGCGTGGGGTGTCCATGCCGGCGGCGATGTTCTCGCCGATCTGCTGGCCGATGTAGCCTGCCAGTTCAGCTCGGTCACCCGGGGTGCGGCCATCGTGGTCCAGGTGATCGAAGAAGTTGCCGTTGGCCATGTTGCGCGCGTGGCCGGCGGCGGCGTTGGCGAGTGCTTCGTTCCAGCTCAGGGGTGTGGTGGCGGCAAAGGCCTGGGCGCCACATTGGCGTGGTTGCTGGCGGGCGGTGTTGATCAGGTCGAGCACCTTCTTGCCTTCGGTCTGGGTCTCGCCCAGGCCGCTGGTCAGCAGCGGGCGGGCCAGCACGATGCGCCAGTCCTGGCCGCTGTTGCTCACGCCGATATCAATGAACTGCGGGTCGAGCACCACCCGGCAAAAACTTTCGCGCACGGCTTTCATCGCGGCTTCGGCGTTCCTGGGCCCGGACAGGCTGATGGCCTGGACGTTGACCATCGGGTACGCCGCCCGCGCCAGCGCCTGCTGCAAGTCGCCGACACTGTTGACCGGCAACACCAGCCGCGTGTCGCTGGCCAGCGGTGGCAATTCCTGGGAGCCCTGGTTGCCGCAGCGCTGGACCTGGCTGCGGTATTGATTGATCGAGTCGACCAACAGGCTTTCTTCACCCGCCTGCGCCTGGGCGGTAAACACCAGACTGGCGGCCAGCGTCGTAAGACCCATCATCAATGACAGAACGCGCATGGACGTTTCCCTTGAGCTTGAAAGTGCCCATGATGCGCGATGAAGGGGCATCCATGCACCCGTTGGTCCGAACTTTTTGCCTCAGTTCTTGAATGCCGAGTGTTTACGGCCCTGATCGCACAAGGCGAACACCACCACCAGCAGGGACGAGATCGCGAGGATTATCACAACGCCATCAGTGGAGTGAGTGGCCGACGCCGCCACCATCGACAACGCCCCTAATGGCGCCAGGCCACCTGCGATCGCGGTGCCGATTTCCCGCCCGGTGCCAAAGCCCGAGGAGCGGGTCTGGGTCGGGAACTGGCGGCTCAGGAACGAACCCTGCGGCGCAAACATCATCGGCGCGAGGATGCCGGTGCCCACGCCAATGGCGACGTAGATCATCAGGCTTTCACCGGTATTGAGCAGCGCAAGGAACGGGTAGGCAAACAGCAGCGACAGCAGGCCGCCGAGCATCAGCACGGTCTTGCTGCTCCACTTGTCGCACAACCAGCCGAAGCACGGCACGGCGACGATGGCGATCAGGCTGGCGATGGTCACCGACAGCGACGTGACGTGCACATCGACACCCTTGAACTGGGTGAGGTAAGCCAGGGAAAAGGTCTTGAAGATGTAGCTCAACGCGTTGTAGCCAATCGCCACGAAGAACACCACGGCCAGGCCCTTGAGGTCGTTCTTGAACAGCGCCTTGAGCGGCGACGCCTTGGCCTTTGCGGTTTCCTTGCTCAGTTCCTTGAATTCCGGGGTTTCCGGGATGCTGTTGCGCACCCACAGGCCCACACCCACCAGCGCGATGCTGCAAATGAACGGAATCCGCCAGCCGCCGGCCAGCAGGAATTCATTGCCGTTGATGGTCAGCAGGTACACGGTCAGCGAAGACAGCAGCAAGCCCAGGTTCAGCCCGAGCGCCGGCCATGCACCCTGGCTGCCGCGCTTGCCTTCTGAGGCGTGCTCGTAGGAGGTAACCGCCGCGCCGGACAGTTCGGCACCGGCCCCCAGGCCCTGGATGATGCGGATAAACACCAGCACGATCGGCGCCCAGATGCCGATGGAGGCGTAGCTGGGGATCAGCCCGATCAGTGTGGTGCACACGCCCATCATGCAGAAGGTCAGCACCAGCACTTGTTTACGCCCGAACTTGTCGCCCAGGTAGCCAAACAGAATGCCGCCGAACGGGCGCGCGATGAAGCCGATGGCAAAGGTGGAAAACGCCATCAGCGTAGCGGCTTTCGGGTCGCTGTTATCGAAGAAAATCTTCGAGAACACAATCGCCGCCATGGTGGCGTACAGGTAAAAGTCATACCACTCCAGCATCGAACCGAAGATCGTCGCGGCCGCGACTTTGCGCAGGCGTTTCCTGGTTTGCTCGGGGGTTTCAACGTCCGGGGTGCGGGCTGTAGCCGTCATTCTGTACTTCCTTATGAGTCATTATATTTATTGTCAAAGTGAGGCGTGGTGCGGTGCGTCAGTGGGGCTTGAACATGCGGTCGGCGATCATTGCGCCGATGGGAATCGCGGAGGTGGCAGCGGGTGAGGGCGCATTGCACACGTGGAGCATTCGCGGGGTCTGGGCGAACAGGAAGTCGTGCACCAGGGTGCCGTCGCGCATCACGGCCTGGGCGCGGATGCCGGCTTCATAAGGCAGCAGGTCTTCGATGTTGAGCGATGGGCAGTACTTGCGGCACTGCTCCAGGTAGCCGGACTTGAACAGCGAGTTCTTCATCTCGACGCTGCCCGAACCGAGGTTCTGCCAGATGGTTTTCCAGAAGCCCGGGAAGCTCGCGTACTGCGCCACGTCGCGCCAGTTCACCGAGAATTTGCGGTAGTTCTCGCGACCCAGGCCGAGTACGGCATTCGGGCCAACGGTGACGCTGCCATCGATCATGCGGGTCAGGTGCACGCCGAGGAAGGGCAGCTCCGGGTCGGGAATCGGGTAGATCAGGTGGTTGACGATGGTGTTCTTCGATTCCGGCAAGCGGAAGTATTCGCCACGGAACGGGATGATCTGGTGGTCGATCTTGACGCCGGCCATCACGGCCAGGCGGTCCGATTGCAAACCTGCACACACCACCAGGTGCCTGGCCTGCCAGCTTTCGCCCCGGGTGCTGACGGTGACTTTGTCGGTGTCCTCGACGATCGCAGTGACGGTGCGTTCCAGGCAGATTTCCCCGCCGGCGCGACGAATCACCCGGGCCATGGTTTCGCAGACTTCGCGGTAATCGACAATGCCGGTGGCGTCGAGAAACAGCCCGCCCAGCCCGACGATGTTCGGTTCGCGCTGGCGCAACTGGTCGGCGTCCAGGCGTTCGACTTTCATGCCGTTGAGCTGCGAGCGGGCGTACAGCGCTTCCATCCGTTGTACTTCCAGATCAGTCGAAGCCACCAGCAACTTGCCGCACACCTCGAACTTGATCCCGTGCTCGGTGCAGAACTGCTTCGTGGCTTCGGCGCCGCGTTTGCACAAGTCGGCCTTGAGGCTGCCCGGCGCGTAGTAGATGCCGGCATGGATCACGCCGCTGTTATGGCCGGTCTGGTGCTTGGCCAGCAGGCTTTCCTTCTCCAGGATCACCAGCGAGGCGTTGGGCTGGCGCTTGAGCAACTCCATCGCGGTGGCCAAACCGACGATGCCGCCGCCGATGATGCAAAAGTCATAAATCATTGTTTTGGGTACCTACGCATTTCAGTCTGCTTATCAGGTTGTCAGACTAATGGTTTTGTTAAAAAACAGCGCGCCATCGGCACGCTTTAAAAGGGTTCGGATCGGTCAATTGATAGCGGGCAGTTCCAGATGCAGGCGCCTTGCTGCGGCGCGCAAGTGAGCCTCGGCACAGGCGGCGGCGCCTTGGGCATCACCGACGACGATGGCCTGGTAGAGCGCGGTGTGTTCCTGGGTGGCATCGGCCGAGCCGCTGACAAAGCGGGTGGCGGAGTTTTCCCAGGCGGTCTTGCGGGCGCTGGCCAGTTGGCTTCTGAGGAAGTCATGGAAGGCCACGAAATAGTCGTTCTTGCTGGCCTCGGCGATGGCGCGGTGGAATTCCACATCGGCCAGGGCGGCGGCGTCGAAGTCGGCGCGTTTGTCGTGCATTTCCTGCAGGGCGGTCTTCATGCGCTGCAGGTCGGCGGCGTCGCGGCGTTGGGCAGCAATCGAGGCGGCCTGGGTTTCGATCCACAGGCGTACTTCGAACATTTGCGCCAGGTCCGGGCGGCGACCGTTTTTTTCCGGGAAGCGGAACACGGTGCCGGCCGGGGTTTGCGAGATAAATGAGCCCAGGCCACGCCGCGCAGTCAGTACGCCGTCGGCCTTGAGCTGGGCAATCGCTTCGCGCACCACCGAACGGCTGACATTGAGTTGTTCAGCCAGTTGCTGTTCGGTGGGCAGGCGCGCTTCGGGCGCCAGTTGGCCGGAATCGATTTCTGCACGAATGGCGCTGACAACGCGCATAACGAGCGAATCAGGGCGCTGGAGCTCAAGCATGGGAAAACCTTGGTAATCAGGTTGTCAGACAATAGTCGTTACGATTTTATCTTGTCAAGGCAGCTGTGGTGTCGAGGCGGGTGCGCAGGGCCAGGAAAAGACCTGCACCAATCAGTGCCAACGCCACACCGAACGTGGCTTGCATCCCACTTCCCACGTCGGCGGGAGTGGCCGTGGAGAGGTCACCTGAAACGTGCGCAAAGACAGCACCCAATGCCGAGGCGCCCGCGATCAGCCCCACATTGCGCGACAGGTTGAGCAAGCCGGCGACTACGCCACGGCGGTCTGGCAGTACGTCGCTCATCACCGCGGTGTTGTTGGCGGCCTGAAACTGGGCGTAGCCGAGGGTGAGGATGATCAGCGGGGTGATATACCCGGCAACTCCAAGGTTCAGCGGCGCCAGGGAGAGCAGCAGGCAGCCCGCCAGCATCGCCAGCAGCCCGGCGATGGTCATCGGGCCGCTGCCGAAACGGTCGGTCAAACGTCCCGCAGGGATGCCCGTCAATGCCGAAACGCAGGGCCCGACTGCCATTGTCAGGCCCATCCAGGCAGGGTCGAGGCCTGCACCGTGGGTCAGGTAGAAGGGCCCGACCACCAAGGTCGCCATCATCACCGCCGATACCAGCGCGCTCATGGCCAGGCCAGCGCTTAGCGTTGAATCCCGTAAAGTCGACAAGAAACTGAACCCGGATTGCGCGGGCTGTAGCCCATGGCGGTCGACGCGCAGATAGCGCCGGGCGAGGGCAAATGTCAGCAAACCCAGCGGCACGGTGATGAAAAACAGCGCGCGCCAGCCAAACCCCGCGATCAACACCCCGCCAAGGCTTGGCCCCAGCGCGGTACCCATGGCCGACATCGTGCCCAGCAACCCCATGGCGCGGCCGGTGCGTTCCTTGGTCACGGTGCCGCCCACCAGCGCCATGGTCATCGCCATCATGACCGCCGCGCCCAGGCCTTGCAGGGCGCGGGCCGCAATCAACAGCCCGAGGGACGGAGCCATGCCGCACAGGGCCGAGGCAACGGTGAAGAGCAATAACCCGGTCAAGAGCAGGCGGCTGCGGCCCATCAGGTCGCCCAGTCGCCCGACGCTGACGATCACCGCGGTAATCGCCAGCAAGTAGGCGAGCACCGCCCACTGCGCCGCCTGGAACGATGCATCAAACGCCTGCACCAGGCTCGGCAGGCCGACGTTGGCGATGCTGGTGCCCAAGGACGCCAGCAACATGGACAGTGACAGGGCGACGAGAGCGCCACGGGGTGCAGATGATTTCATCAAGAGGCTCCAGGGTTTGACCGCTGTCAGAAATCTACGCCGTCACCTAACATGGCGGAAGGCGCAGCATTTGCACTTTATACGTGCGCCAAACGCCCTATGAGGTTTGCCGTGTCGACACCTGATTTCAATCTGCTGGTCACCCTGGATGTGTTGCTCGCCGAAGGCAGCGTCGCCCGTGCCGCTCAACGCTTGCGCCTGAGCCCGTCGGCGATGAGCCGGGCGCTGGCGCGACTGCGGGAAACCACCGGCGATCCGTTATTGGTCCGTGCCGGCCGCGGCCTGGTACCTACGCCGCGCGCTTTGGCGTTGCGCGAACAGGTCAGCCAGTTGGTGCAGGACGCCGAAGCGGTGTTGCGACCCGCTGCGACGCTGGATGTGAGCCAGCTGGTACGCACCTTCACCTTGCGCACCAGCGACGGATTTGTTGAAAACTTCGGCCCGGCGCTGTTGACGCGGATCGCCCGGGAAGCGCCTGGCGTGCGGTTGCGCTTCGTGCACAAGCCGGACAAAGGCAGCACGCCGCTGCGCGATGGCAGTGTCGACCTGGAAACCGGCGTGGTCGACAGCAGCGCCAGCCCCGAGGTGCTGACCCAGGCGCTGTTCCGCGACCGGTTTATCGGCGTGGTGCGCAAGGGCCATCCGCTCAGCCAGGGCGAAGTCACGCCGCAACGCTTCGCCGAAGGCCAGCACATCTACGTGTCCCGGCGTGGCCGTGATCAGGGCCAGATCCATCAAGCCCTTGAAGCGCTCGGGCTGACCCGGGACGTGGTGACCATCGTCGCCGGCTTCTCTACCGCCCTGGCCCTGGCCCGCAGCACCGACCTGATCGCCAGCGTGCCGGAGCGGCATACCGCCAACCTGCACAGCGACCTCTACCGCTTTGCGCTGCCGTTCGTGTTCCCGGACTTCACCGTATCGATGCTCTGGCACCCGCGCCTGGACGCCGACCTGGCCCATCGCTGGCTGCGCGGTTGCCTGCGGGAGGTATGTGCGCAATGAGCCGAGCCCGGACATCCAGCCCCCCTGTGGCGAGGGAGCTTGCTCCCTCGCCACAATGGGTGCTTGCGGGTCCACGGCGGCCCTTCAGCAGGTACAATCCGCCGGGCCTTGAAATGAAACACCAGGAATTCAAATGTTCAGCCTTACCCATTACGAAACCCCATGCCCCGAGCCGATCAACGCGCAGATCCTGCAGATGGTGGTCGACTACCTGACGGACATCAGCATGGTCGCCATCCCGCCAAGCAACCTGCTGTACAACGTCTACCAGTACGCCATCGGCTACGAGGTGCACCTGTACCTGGAAGCGCTGGACGGGTCCAAGGGCATTGCGGTGGAATTGATCGTCGCGCTGGACGCGCAGGAGCAGGTGATCGGCTTCCTGCTGTACCTGCCGGTGAAGGACGATCCCGAGGCGTGCGGCGTGGCTTACATGGCGGTGCACGCCAGCCATCGGCGCAAAGGCGTGGCGCGGGCGATGATGCAGGACATGCTGGCCCGCTACCCCCATGCCGAACTGACCTGCGCAGTGGAGAAGGTCCCGGCGTTCGAGTCCATGGGCTTTCAACTGCGCGGTGTGCGCGGTACCCAGGTGTTGATGAACACCCGCGACTACAGCACTGACGGCTTGATGGGGTTGCTGGATGTGGCGTCGATCTACAGCTCGCTGGAGGTGCGGCAGATCCACACCTACCTCCTGCAAAAGCACGGCAAGCGGGCGATGGTCGATGCCGAAAAACAGCGTGATCGTCACTTCGACCAGATGACCCACAAGGCTCGGATGTTCGTGCACGCAAGGCTGGGCTAACGCGCTCCTCGACTCACCATCGACTTGATGCTCGCAAACAGCTCCTCTTGCGCCTCCAGCGGGCTGATCTCCCCGCTGGCCGCAGCATGGGACAAGGCGTCCGCCGCGCCCAGCATTGCGCGTAAACCGGGCTGGCCAATCACACCGTCCACGGCAAAGGGGGCGAGGGCATCGCGACACTTGCCGAGGAAAATCACGTCGTACTCGCGCTTGATGGTTTCCAGTTCCGGGCTGCCGGCCAGGGCCGCAATCACTCCCGGAATTTCCCGCCCCTGCAACAACACACAGTCGACATAGCACGAGGCAATCACCCGGGCGCGATCATCCAGGGTGGGTTCGCTGGCCTCGATTGCAGCGGCAAATACCTGGTTCTGCCGCGCGTCGAAATCTTCATACAGCGCGGCCAGCAGCCCCGCGCGATCGCCGAAATGGTCATACACCACCGGCTTTGTAACGCCGGCCAACTCGGCCAGATGCCCGAGGGTCAGGGCATCGGTGCCTTCTTCGCGCACCAGTTGCCAGGCCACGTCGAGCAACTGGCGTAGCCGGTCATCCCGGGACAGGCGACGGCGAGGGGCAGGGGATTGATCGCTTGACATGCTTATATACCAAAAGTAACTTACCAACGGTAACTTAGCTCAAGCCTACTCAATTTGCCTGCTCATCGCCACCCCCCGAAGGAGTCATTGCCATGCACGCGCTGATCGTCGTTGCCCATCACGACCCACAATCCCTCACCCACAGCCTCGCCAAACAGGCTGCTGCCGGCATCACTGCCGCAGGGCACACCTTCGAGATCGCCGACCTCGCCGCTGAAGGTTTCGACCCGCGTTACAACGCCGCCGACCATAAAGTGCATCGCACCCGCGCCACGCCGCCGGCCGACGTACTGGCCGAACAGGCCCGACTCGACCGCGCCGACGCCTTGGTGCTGGTGTACCCGATCTTCTGGTGGTCGATGCCGGCCTTGCTCATGGGCTGGATCGACCGGGTATTCGTCAACGGTTGGGCGATCGACTACAGCCTTGAGACGAAGGTGGTGAAAAAACTCGGCCACTTGCAGGTGCACTTACTGGGCGTTGGCGGGGCGGACGAAGGGGTGTTTGAACGCCACGGCTATGCCGACGCCATGCGCACGCAAATCGACCATGGGATCTTTGATTACTGCGGTGCGAAAGTGCTGACATCCGAGCTGCTGCTGGACTCGGAAAGCGGCGCTGCCGAACAGCATCTGGAGACGGCGACGAAGTTGGGGCGACAACTGTTCGTCACCCTGCAACCCTGCGAAACCGCCTAAACCAGGCTGCTCTGTATGAGCGCTGCCAGCTGTGCGACCGCAGCGCCTGGCGCTGGATGGCTGCAATGCAATTCATAGCCAAGGGACGGCACCGGCGGCAGACCGTCGAGTACACGCAGGTGCGCAGGCAAACCGATACGGGTGCGCAAGGTCACACCCAACCCGGCATCGACCGCCGCCCAGATCCCACCCACGCTGGGGCTGGTCAAGGCAATGCGCCAGGCAATGCCGGCGCGGTCCAGGGCTTCGGTGGCGGCGCTGCGCAATACGCAGGGTGCCTCGAACATCACCAGCGGCAGCGGCGCGTCCTCGGCGCGCGGTAGTTGGGGTTTGTCCCGGGGCCCGATCCAGTGCATGGGTGTTTGCCCCAGGCGGGTGCGGCAGGACGATGTCTGACCGGTTTCCCAGGTCAGCGCCAGGTCCAGGCTCGCGCTGTCGATCAGGGTCAACAGCTCGGCATTGCGGCCTATCCGCACTTCAAGGCTGATCATCGGATAAAGCCTGGCGAAGCGCCGCAGGATGTCAC
The DNA here is from genome assembly GCF_013385475.1 of Pseudomonas sp. G5001. Classification (NCBI taxonomy): domain Bacteria; kingdom Pseudomonadati; phylum Pseudomonadota; class Gammaproteobacteria; order Pseudomonadales; family Pseudomonadaceae; genus Pseudomonas; species Pseudomonas sp. G5001. The sequence goes on along the minus strand of NZ_JACAPZ010000035.1, from coordinate 112,638 downwards.
TGAGCACATGCTCGCCGAAATCCTCCTGCAAACCGAGGCGCAAAGTGCCTGCGGTTTGGGTTTCGTTAAGGCTGCTGAAGACAGTGTCATTGAGGTCCAGCAACCGCCTGGCGTGGCCGAGCAGCGCTTCACCCACCGGCGTCAGCACCAGCCCGCGCCCGGATTTGCTCAGCACCGGCGTGCCGACCTGTTCTTCGAGTTTCTTTAATTGCGCGCTGACGGCTGAGGTCGAACGGCCCAGGCGATCCGCCGCCTTGGCAAAACTGTTCAGCTCGACGCCGGTGACGAAGGTGCGCAGTACATCAAGGTCGAAGGTGGGGCGGCGCATTGAATGGTCCATTAAAACGGGATGGTGGATGCTATTAAATCTGATATTCGGAATGATCCTGGCTTGCTAGTTTTTGCCCGTCAACTGAATTGTCGGAGCGAGCGTCCATGAGCAACAAATTTACCGAGCTGACCCGCGACGTGCTGTTCGCCGATATCTGGGAGCGCGAGGGCCTGTCGCCCAGGGAGCGCAGCCTGATCACCGTGGCGGCACTGGTGGCGATGTACCGTCTGGAGCAACTACCGTTTCACTTGCAGCGGGCGGTTGGCAATGGCTTGAGCGTCGAGGAACTGGGTGAAGTCATCACTCACCTGGCGTTTTACTCCGGCTGGCCGACAGCGGCGTCGGCGCTGAACGTGTTGGCAGCCATCCATCCTGCGGAGTAACCACCATGCCTTACGCTCGAATCTCCCTGCATCGCGGGAAATCCCCTGAGTATCTGCAAGCGCTTTCACAGGGATTGCATGATGCCCTGGTTGAAAGCTTCAAGATTCCTGACGCGGATCGCTTCCACGTGATCCACCAGCACGAAATTGGCGAGATGATCATCGACCCCAACTATTTGGCCGGCCCGCGCAGCCACGACTATGTACTCATCGCGATCACGGGCGGTAAACCTCGTGATACCGAGACCAAACGGCGGTTTTACCAGGTGTTGGTGGAGCGGCTGGAGGCTGCGATTGGGCTGAGCCCTGAGGATGTGATGGTGGTGATTACGACGACGGCGGCGGATGAGTGGTCGTTTGCGGGGGGAAGAGGGAATTAGTAGCACGGGCGTACTTTTCCAATTGGAATGATTGCCCACAAGATATGGAGAGGTGATCGGGAAATGTCAGTCTGGAAAGGAGGACCTTTCTGACAACCTTTCAGGCGGCTCAGTCTTACTCTTTGCGCTCTCGTGGAATCCAGGAGTAAAGGAATGACTTCCAGCGTCTTGAAGGACGGTTTTCCAGCTGCCTATCGCACCACCCGCGAACGGATCGAAGGCAGTATCGACCTCGGCCGGTTGTTTGCCGCGATCGATGCTCACTCGGCGATTGCGGGGGCAGGAGTGGGTGCAACCATGAGTGTCATAGGCAGCGGCGTCTCCGGGAATATCCGGACACTGGCCATCGGCCTATATGAAGAGTTTGAATAATGGAGCTGAGAAATTCCCCTAGAGCTTTTATGGCTCACTATTTCCCTGTTTTCATCAGTGCTTTTATGTTTGCGCTTTTTGCTCTTGCGGTAGCGGGGTCGTCGATGGGTAGTACCTACATGCGAGGCGTGCCTGCTTATCGTAGTTACACGGGACTGGATGTGGGCATCGCTTCCATTATCTTGTCAGCGGGCAACTTTCTTATCCTCCGAGGTCGCGCCTGGGGCGTCTGGATACTGGCAGGCAGTTGTGTGATGAGCTTTTTCATTGTGCTGTTCACCTACAGCTATCAGCCCCATCCTTTTATCTACACAACGGGGCTGTTGTTCCCGCTGCTAAGCCTCTACCTGCTCAATACCCACCGCCACCGCCAAATGCGCGCAGAACTCGTTCTACTTCGTCACGAACGCGAGCGCTACAAAGCCGGCTTTCGGCCCCCGCGTACTCAGGAGATGGCCCAGGCTCGCCTCGAATACAAAACGGCCCGCAGACTCAAGCGTGAAAATCGCCGCAAATGGAACGCGGCCCTCAACCCTCGCGAAACAAGTCATGAGCATCCAGCAACCGATACGCAATCTCCGGGCGCTTCTCCATGCCCTTGCGAATCGCCGCTGGAATCGACTGCCGGGTCTTGCGACACAACCCCGGCAAGTCATCGATAACGATCTGAATCCCGCGCATCGTCTTCACTTCCGTATGGCCCGGCGCGATATGCACGCGAATGCCCAGTTGCTGATACATCAGCTGTTGCATGCGCTCAAGATCGGGCAGGCTTTGCAGGTTTTCGAGGCGTTCGAGCAGGCGTTTTTCTTCCTGGCGCGTCAGGTGCAGGATGCGTGCATCGGCGCCGGGAAGGTCGAGCAGTTGCTCACGATTGCAGTCGCAGACGCCGGGTGGGCAGGGTTGGCGAATCGTCATGCAGTCTCCCTCCCGTTACCGGCGCCGGCGGCTTACCAGGTCAGATGGACCCCAAGGCTTTCCAGCTCTTTCCAGTACTCAGGATAGGTCTTGCCGACGCAGTCCGGGTCCTGAATCCTGATCCCCGAGACCTTCAGGCCCGCCAAGGCAAAGCACATCGCGATGCGGTGGTCGGCGTGGGTGTCGATCAGCGCGTTGCACGTGGTGCCCGCCAGGGCCGGATCGCTGGCTACCAGCAAGTCATCACCTTCAATGGTCGCCAGGCCTGGGCGGATTTCATTCAGACCGTCATGCAGTGCCTGCACCCGATCACATTCCTTGACCCGCAGGTTGGCCAGTTCCGTGAAACGTACCGGCGTGTTGTTGAACGCGGCGAGCACGGCGAGGGTGGGGATTGCGTCCTGCATCTGCGAACCGACAACCACCGGTTGCATGTGCGGGAACTGCGCGATCACTTCCTGGGCCTTGGCATCGGGCTGGGTGAAATCCTGCGGGGCGACACCGAGGTCGATGCGGCCACCGGTCAGCACTTCGGCAGCCCACAGATAGGTGGCGGCGGAAGCGTCAGGTTCGATCAGGTAATCGTGGGCGGTGTAGCCGGTCGGGGCCACGCGCCAGGTGCTTTCATCGACGATGTCCACCTGGGCACCGAAGGCGCGCATGCAGTCCAGGGTCAGGTCGACATAGCCACGGGCGCCGATGTCCTTGCCGGTCAGCGCTACTTCAATCGGCGCTTCGCCGCACGCCGCCAGCATCAGCAGCGCCGACACGTACTGGCTCGACAGGCCGCCGTCGATCTCGAAACGCTTGGCTTGCACGCGGCCAGTGCCATGGACGGTCACGGGGGGGCAACCGGTAGGGCTGTCGACCTGGATGCCATTCTGGCCGAGGGTCGCGAGCAGCGGGCCGATCGGACGCTTTTGCATGTAGGCGTCGCCATCCAGCACCACGGTGCCTTGCACGGTGGCCACGGCGGCGGTGAGAAAGCGCATCGCGGTGCCGGCGTTGCCGAGAAACAACGGCTGCGCCGGCAATTGCAGCTTGCCAATGCTGGTGACGACGAAGGTGGTGTCGTCCGGTTCATCGATCACCACGCCCATCTGCCGCAGGGCCACCGACATGTGGCGGGTGTCATCGCTTTTCAACGCGCCGCTCAGGCGGCTGGTGCCCTTGGCCAGGGCCGCCAACAGCAGGGCACGGTTGGTAATGGATTTGGAGCCGGGGGGCGCTACCTTGCCGTTCAGAGGAAAGTTGGGCGGTGTAACGGTCACGGTTTTCTGCGAACTCAAGGTACAAGGCTCCTGCTTCAAGGCGGGTGGCGTTTGGCGGACACGAATAATCGGCCAAACACGCTACCGTTGTCGAGCGGGGATCGTTCAGAGTCGCGGGTTATGGCGCCATGCGGCCATTCATGTCGCCATAGGTGAACGCCTTGAGCGCGTGCGTATCCAGTTGCCCGCTACGCAGGAAGCCTTCGGCGAGGCTGTGCATGGCGCCATACAGGAATTCGGCGATGCTCGAGCCGGCCGTGAGGCGGCGTACGCCCAAGGCTTGCAGCGTCTCGGGCGCGGGCAGGCCGGCCCAGGCCAGCACGTTGACTGGCAAGTTGGTCGCCTGGCAGAGCTGCTGGATTTCGTGCTCCAGGTGGATGCCGGCGGCAAACAGTCCGTCGGCGCCTGCGCCCTGGTACAACGCGGCGCGCTTGAGGAGTTCTTCAAGGCGCTGTGGCTCCGGGGCCAATCCTTTCAAATACACGTCGCTGCGGGCATTGATAAACAGCTTCACGCCACAGTTGTCCGCCACACGACGGGCAACCTCGATCTTGCGCGCCAGCAGTTCAGGGGTGCCGGCACCGTCCTCGATATTGACGCCGATGGCGCCCGCGTCGATTACGGCCTTGATCACCCGGCCCACGTGCTCCGGGTCGTCGGAATAACCGGCCTCGATGTCCACGCTCAGCGGCACGTCAATCACCCGGGCGATGGATTGCACGGTGCTGACCAGCAGCGGCAGCGGCAGCTGATTGCCGTCCTTGTAGCCGTGGGTCCAGGCAACGGCCGCGCTGCTGGTGGCGACGGCCTGGCTGCCCAGTTGCGCCACCAGGCGCGCGCCGCCGGCATCGGCGACGTTGGGCAGGATAAACAGTTGAGCATGGTGCAGGGCGTGGAAGGCGGTAGCGTGGGCGGTCATGGCGGGTCAGTCCTTTGAGTGGGCTTTGTTGTTGAAGGCGCCTGTCATATCAAGAATCGGCCCGGCATCGCAATCGATAACACACCACTGGTCGACATTTCCCACGTTGATGTCGATTGAGCGCCTGATGGATCGACTACAGGCACAACAACCCGTCGAATCAGGAGAGTGATCATGTCTTACGTAGATGGCTGTGTCATCGCGGTGCCCACCGCAAACCGCGAACAATTCATCCAGCATGCCAAGGCCGCCGCCGTGGTGTTCAAGGACCATGGCGCGCTGAATATCATCGAGTGCTGGGGCGATGACGTGCCCCAGGGGCAGGTGACCTCGTTTCCCATGGCGGTCAAGCTCAAGGAGGATGAAACCGTGGTGTTTTCCTGGATCGTCTGGCCGTCGCGGCAGGTGCGTGACGCCGGGATGAGCAAGGTGATGGAAGACCCGCGCCTGAAGGCAGACGTCAATCCGATGCCGTTTGATGGGCAACGGATGATCTATGGCGGGTTTGAGATGATCCTCAACACCTGAGGCCAGGCGTTCATGGACGGCGGCTGTAGTCCGATCGCCTGTCGCAGGGTAGGACCGACGATAACTCTGGTGCAAGACCAGTGCGAAAGCTACGCAAAAACAAGGACATGACGCGATTTGTCTGACAGAACCGTCGGGTAGACAACCCGGTGAGGTGGGCTAAGTTCAAGGCGCTTCCCATGAGGGGAAGTCTTCAATCAAGGAGTGACTGAAATGAACAAACCCCAGACTCAACTCAGGCATGGTCGCGTTGTGACACCCGCCAGCCGTGGCTCGGTGGCGGTAGAGCGTGGCCTGCTGGAAAACTGGCAAGTCAACGAAATGGAAGGCGGCAAGAACTTCCCGGCCCTCAACGCCGGGCCGTTTCCGGCACCTTACGAAACTGACGATCAGAGCGTCACGCCCCCCGCCGACGGGCACATCCTCAGCGGCGGCAAGACCGATGCCCGCGACTGTGTGAACTTCACCGACGAAGAAATGGGTAAGAAGCTCAACACCCCGTTTAACTGGCCGTTGTTGAATGTTGAAGCCGGCCAGGTATTCAAGGTGCAGTGGGCTTACACCGCCGCGCACGTGACCCGTGGCTATCGCTGGTTGATCACCAAGGACGGTTGGGACCCCAAGCAGCGCATCAGCCGTGCTCAACTGGAGGCCAAGCCTTTCTTCGAGGATTTCTACACCCAGGTGCCGTATTACCAGCACTCGGCAGAATTGAAGGCCAAGGTTGAACATCAAGTGACATTGCCCAAGGGCAAGAAGGGCCGGCATGTGCTGGTGTTGATGTGGATCGTGGCCAACACCGGCAATGCGTTCTATCAGGCGTTTGACGTCGATTTCAACTAGCGGCAACTGAACCTGGAGGAACAACATAAATGTGGAGAGGGAGCTTGCTCCCTCGCCACAGGTGTTGCGTTCAGCACCGCTCAATCAGCGCTGGGCCAACCAGTAGTCGTGCAACGCACGGGCGGCCGGTTCGATAGCGGCTACCCGTTGCTGATGGGCATTTACATCCAGGTCTGCCGGCAGTTCAAAGTTGTCCTGCTCGGCGCACCAGGAAATCTTCTCCAGTTGCCCGGCCTGTTCGGCAGGCAGCTCTGGCCAGTTGCCGATAGCGGCGCCACGGATATAACCAAAGCACCATTCTTCCGCCAGGGTCAGTGGCTGGTCCTGATGCTCGGTTTCCTCGAAACGTGCCTTGAAACCCTGGGCGTCGGTCGCCAGTTGCGTGGCAATGGCGTTCATATGGCGCACGCACAGTTCAAGGAACTGGCCAGCTTCTTCCGGGCTTTCCCAATCCGGGTTCTGCCCACCAAAGATACCGGGGAACCATTCGGCAACCTCCACCTGTGCGGGGCTTGAAACCAGGGCGGTGAAGTAACCGTCGAGCTCGGCCAGGTTCAGCACCGAATGGTCGTCGCCGTACTTGAGCAGGGTGTCGTCGATGAACTCGAAATCGGCGGGTGCGAGGGGTTGGTCGTGCATGGGCATATCCTTTGTGCGTGGAACGCCGCTGATGGGGCGGCTTAAAGCGCGGAGGATGGCGCGTGTCGGGGTTTTAATCCAGCTTCTTCAACGCTTTTCCCACAGGACGCACAGCTTGCTCATGCACATCGAACCTGCCACCGCGAGAATGATCGGCACCAGGAAGTCATGGTCGATGCGGGTGAATTCCGCCACCAGCACGATTGCCGTCAACGGCATGCTCATGCTCGATGCCAGGAACGCCGCCGCACCGATGATCGCGAAAGCCCCCAGCGGCACGCCGGGCCACAGCAGGCTCCAGGCGCCGCCGAGGATGATGGCGAGCAGGGCGCCGTTGGCCAGCGCTGGGGTCAGCAAACCGCCTTCGGCACCGGCGCGCAGGCTGCTCGCAGTGATCAGTACCTTGACCACCAGCAGCACCGCGGCAAGGCCGATGGTCAGCTCATTGTCAAAGCCCAGTTGCGCCGGGCCCTTGCCGTTGCCGAGGATCTGCGGCAAAAAAATCGCCAGGCCCCCGATGATCGTGAAGTTGATCAACGACAGTACCGGCAACCGCCAGCCACGGGCGGCGTTGCTGCGGGCCGCGCCGGTCAGCCGGTTGAATCCGTAGGCGGCCAGGCCAAACACCGGCCCGCAGGCCAGCGCCCAGGCGATCAAGCCAGGGCTGAGCACAAAGTGCGGCACCACGTATTGCGCCTCTGCGCCCAAGCCAATCCAGGCCACCGACGCGCCGATGGCCGAGGTGGCCAACGCAATCACTGCCGCCGGCCAACTGAACACACCCACCAACACTTCGAGCACAAACACCGCGCCGCCCAACGGCACGTTGTACACCGCCGCCAGCCCGGCGCCCGCACCGCAGGCGACGATCAGCCGGTGCATGTCCGGCGCCAGTCGCGCCCGCTGTGACAACCAGGTGGCGGCCAGCGCGCCGACTTCCCGTGGCGCCACTTCACGGCCCAATGGCGAGCCGAGGGCCACAGTGATGATTTGCAGCACGGCGTGGGCGAGGGTGGTCTTGGGCGGCATGATCGGTGCCTGGGCGGAGACCGCTTGCTTGATGCTCACCAGTGGCCGGCCATAGCGGTAGATCAACCACCAGCCCACACCGGCCACCAGGCCACAGGTGATCAGCACCAGCACCCGGCGTTCGGGCGCGGCGGCGGTGACGCCGAGCAAAAAGGTTTCATGGCTGATCAGGCTGTCGAGGCTGTAGCCGTAGGCCAGATGCTGGATGCCGTGCAGCAGCAAGGCAAGGAGCATGCCGCCCAGGCCGGCGCCGATGCCGGTGAAGATGACGACGAGTGCGAGAATCAGCAGCGAACGGGTTTTTGAGGGCATGAAGGGTCCAGGGAGCCGGGTTTCCGAGCCCGATTCTATAGCGCAATGGTGACGCCATAGCCCCGAGATGTAATGCACATGCGCGAACTGGCCTTCCACAACATTGCATTACGTTCAGATTACTTTAACGGCCCGGCCAATTGCCTGAATCGGACCTGTCGGCTTGCCGGTTTTCGACCCGCCGGGATTTTCCAGGGTCAGCTCAAACAGCTGGTTCGGCGCCAGTGGCGGGAGTTTGTCCAGGGGCACAGACAAGGTCTGCCCAGGCTTGACCAAGCCCAGCGACACCGGGCCTTGCCAGTCTTCGCCCTTGGTCCAGAACTGCAGCGTCTTGTCTGCCGGTACTTCCATGATGCCCAGGGGAATCAGCTGGATTTCCTGGGTATTGCTCGCCTGGATTACCCAGCCCGGGGCCTGGTTTTGCGGGGCTACCAGCACCACTACATAAGCGGTCGGGTTGATGGCGGCCGTACGGGTCAACAGCAGTGTCGCCAATACCAGGCTCGCCGCGATGCCGGCGCCGGCCAGTCCGCGCCACAACGCCAGCCTGTTCCACCATGAGACCGGCGAGTCCCGGGTGGCTGAATGCCCCAGGCTGCGCTCGATGCGTCGCCATAAATACACCGAAGGCGTTGCCGGGGCGGCCTGTCCAGTCAGTGGCAGCAGGCGCTGTTCCCAGGCGTCCACTGCCGCACGCAAGTCGGCATCGGTGGCCAGGCGCTGTTCCACCTCGGTGCGTTGCTCGGTGGGCAAGGTGCCCAGCACATATTCGCTGGCCAGTTCGTCGATGCTGTTCATGCCATGCACTCACGCAATGCCGCGAGGCTGCGTTTGATCCACGCTTTCACGGTACCCAGCGGGGTGCCGAGTTTGTGCGCGATTTCGCTGTGGGAATAACCGTCTACATACGCATGCAGGATGCAGTTGCGGCGGGCCGGGTCGAGTTGTTCGAGGCAGCTGTAGATCCGCGCCGAGTGCGCCTGATAGTCGAAGGTGTCAGCGCGCTCTGCGCTTTCATGCTCTTCGCTGAGGGGCACTTCGCGTCCATTGCTGCGCACGGCATTTAGCGCCAGGTGCCGGGTCACGCTGTATACCCAGCCGCGGGCCGAGCCTCTGTGCGGGTCAAAACTGGCCGCGCCGTTCCAGATCTTGATGAAGGCGTCATGCACGATATCTTCGGCCACCGCCTTGTCACGCACGATGCGCAACGCGACCCCCAGCAGCCGGCTGCTTTCCTGTTGATACAGCCGGCGCAAGGCCGGTTGTTCGCCATGGGCGCAGGCCAGCAGGCAGGCTTGATAGTCAAAATCGGCTTCAGGCAAAGACAGGTTTCCAGGTGGAGGCCCCGGCGGTGAGCCCGGGGCGCTTTGGCAGCAGCGTAGACGAATCTGGTCAGTTGGCCGCCCAGAAGATGTAGTCGGCCTGGTACTTGACCACTTCCTGCTTGCCCTTGTTGGCCGCCGTGCATTCCGTGCCTGGCGCCACGCCGCCCTTGAGGGCCACCCGCTGGATATACGCGACGCCACTCATCGCGCCCTTGCCTTCGGCGGGGTTGGCCTTGACCAGTTGATAAGGCAGGTTGCCAGGGCTGGACGGCGCCACGGCCAACTGGGTGCCGGTGACTTTCGAACCATCCTTGGCCTGCCAGGTGGCCGGCGGGCCGAAGTAGCTACCGACCTGCTGGCCGCTGCGGTCATTGAGCACCGCCTTGGGCCCGACGAAAAACCATTCGGTCTGGCCGGCAGCATTGGCCTTGTCCCGGCATTCGTAGGTGATTTCGCCGACTCCGGTGGTTTCCATGGTCACCTTGTGGCCGTCCGGCACCTTGATGCTGTCGGGTAAAACGGTCTGGGCAAAGGCAGTCGGTGCAGCGGCGAACAGGCAGGTCACGCAGAACAGGGCTTTGGCGTTCATCGGTGTCTCTCCATAAGGGCAGCAAGGCGCTGCTACCTGTACTACCCACGGCACGCGCAAACGGATGCAGCGATTAGAAAATAAATCTTCAAGGGCGCACACTGTGGGCCCCCGCACTACCAGAGGAGAGATTGACGATGACCGGTGTTCACAAGTCTGCTCAACAGGGTTTCTCTACTCAGGCCGTCACGTACGCCCAAGGCCGGCCGGACTATCCACGGCAACTCACGGGTTGGCTCACCGACGCCCTGCAGATCAATCCCCACTCCACGGTCATCGACCTGGGCGCCGGCACCGGCAAGTTCACCCGCTTGCTCAGCACCGTGGCGCCGACGTTGATCGCAGTGGAGCCGGTGGAGGCAATGGGCGCGCAGTTGCACAAACTGCTGCCCCAGGTGCGCCTGCTGTCGGGCACCGCTGAAGCCATCCCTCTGGAGGCGGCCACCGCTGATGCCCTGGTGTGTGCCCAGGCGTTCCATTGGTTTTCCACGGAAGCGGCCCTGGCGGAAATTCACCGGGTGCTCAAGCCGGACGGTCGCCTTGGGTTGATCTGGAATGTGCGGGATGAGTCGGTGGACTGGGTCGCGGCCATCACCGAAATCATCACGCCCTACGAGGGCGACACACCGCGCTTTCATACCGGACGTTGGCGCGAGGCCTTTACCGGCGAGTATTTTTCCGCCCCCGAAATGACCTGCTTCCCCTACAGCCATGTCGGCAGCCCCCAGGAAGTGATCATGGACCGCTTCCTTTCCGTGAGCTTTATCGCCGCATTGCCACCGGCAGAAAAGGCGCAGGTGACTGAGCAGTTGCAGTCGCTGATCAACACGCATCCGGCCTTGCGCGGCCGTGAGACGGTTGCGTTTCCGTACCAGACCCAGGCTTATCGCAGCCAGCGGCTGACCAGAAAGGCATAAAGTCAGATCGTTTTGATATAAGTACTTATAAGAAAAATCGCTATGCTGCGGCCAGAATTTTATAAGGCCGCAGGTAGTGGTAATGGATGTAGGTAATTTTGGTTTCTCGATTGCTGGCCTGATTGTTGGATTTATCGTGGGAATGACCGGTGTAGGCGGGGGCTCGTTGATGACGCCGATCCTGCTCTGGTTCGGCATCAACCCGGCCACCGCCGTGGGCACCGACCTGTTGTACGCCGCCATCACCAAGTCCGGCGGGGTGCTGGTTCACAGCAAGAATCGCAACATCGACTGGACCATCACCGGCTGGCTGACCCTGGGCAGCGTGCCCGCCGTGTTGCTGACCTTGTGGTTTCTCAAGAGCCTGGACACCGACCCCGCCGCCTTGAACGCGGTGATCAAGCAGTCCCTGGGCGTGGTCTTGCTGCTGACGGCCACGGCGATCCTGTTCAAGAACAAGCTGTTGGCCTTTGCCCAGCGGCATGCCGGCGACGACTACAAGATGGCGCCGCGCAACCTTAATGCGCTGACCATCATCACCGGCGCTGTCCTCGGTACCATGGTGGCCCTGACCTCCATCGGCGCCGGTGCCCTGGGCACGGTGGCGCTGTTTATCCTGTACCCGTTCCTGGCCACCAAGCGCCTGGTGGGTACCGAAATCGCCCACGCCGTGCCGCTGACCCTGGTCGCCGGCCTCGGCCACGCCAGCATGGGCAACATGGACTGGACCCTGCTGGGCTTCCTGTTGCTGGGCTCGCTGCCGGGGATTTATGTCGGCAGCCACATGGCCGGCAAGGTCCCGGACGGGATATTGCGTCCTTGCCTGGCGTTCATGCTGGTGATGATCGGCTTCAAGCTGGCGTTTTAACGCGCCGGCCCATTGCCGATCTGCCACACAAACGGCGGCTCGGTGCGGTTGATCACCCAGTCGCCGACAATCCGCGCCTTGTAGATCACCGGGTTGTGGGACGACACGGTGCGGGCGTTGCGCCAGTGCCGGTCTAGGGCTTTGCCCTGGCGCACATCCGAAGCCCCCAGTGCGTTGAACAGTTCAGTGGTGGCGCGCTGGATCAGTTCCGAGACTACCACCTGCGCCGTGGCTGATTCGATTTCGGCGGCCACATTGGCTTCGCGCTCCACGGCATCGTCCCCACCGAACCGCGCCACATAAGCCCGCTGCGCTGGAAGTGCGGCTTTCAATGCGCTGGCTTCGGCCGCATATACCAGCGCTGCAACTTCACCCACCACCTGCTGAATCTGCGAGTCCTGGCTCACATGGGCGGCATTGCCATGGCTGTAGATTCGTTTGCGGCTGCGCACCTGATGCGCCACATCCTTGAGGGCTGCGCGGCCGATGCCGGCGAGGGTGGCGAGCAGCACCAACTGATAGAACGCAGTCTGGTATTTGAAGCGCGTGGCAAAGTCGATGACGTTTTCCGCCTCCACCACTGCATCGGTAAAACGCGAGGTGCCGCTGCCGGTGGTGCGCTGGCCAAAGCCGTCCCAGTCATCGCTTTGCACCACGCCGGGCTGGCGGGTGCGGGTGGCGGCAATCACATCGCCGCCGGTGTCGCTGCGTTGGGCGTAGACGTCGATCCAGTCGGAAAACAGGCTGCCGGTGCTGTAGAACTTTTCACCGTTGAGTTTCCATTTGTCGCCGTCGGGGCTGACTTTAGTGACGACATCGCCGATGGCCACGCTGCCGATTTCGGTCCAGGCGCAGCCCACGATGTCACCGTCGACAAAGCGTTTGAACCAGAGGTCTCGCGCCGCGCCCGGGGCGGCATTCAGGCGGTCTTCGGCAAACGCGAAGTGCCCGCGCAGGGCCTGGGGCACGTTGGAGTCGGCTTCGGCCAGTTCGATCAGCAGTTCGAATAGCTGGGGCAGGGAGGCGCCGCCACCGCCGTATTCCACCGGGACGCGCACGGCGCCAAAGCCGGCTTGCTTGAGCCATTGGATCGGCTCGTAGGGCAGGGCGCGGGTTTGTTCGCGCTCTACGGCACCCTCGGCGATGCGCTGGAAAATCGGCCGGAAGCGTTCGGCCAGGGCGTGATAATCGACGCCGGTGGACAGTGGATTGATCACGTGATGTTCGGTCATGGGGACGGTTCCTGGGCAGTGAGATAGGTGAGCTATTGCACGGTCCATGCCGGGCGCGAAGGCACGTATTTACGGGACGGGTGCCGATTCAACTGTTGTTCCTGCAACAGCAAAACGACAAACCGCTGCAATCCATGACAGCTCGGAGCAGGCTGCTTTTCGCCTGTTTCCGCGCTCGAAGGCCGGTAGTGCGGGCCTCTCACGCCCACTGGCACAGTTGCTGCTCCACACCTCGTACATGCCAATCCGCGAGGTACAGTCCAATGAGTCAGCAAGCCGTCAAATTTGCCTACTGGGTGCCCAACGTCAGCGGAGGGCTGGTGGTCAGCAAGATCGAACAGCGCACCCACTGGGGCATCGACTACAACCGCAAGCTGGCGCAGTTGGCTGAAGAAGCCGGCTTTGAATACGCCCTGACACAGATTCGTTTCACCGCCGGTTATGGCGCCGAATACCAGCATGAGTCGGTCGCGTTCAGCCACGCGTTGCTGGCTGCCACCACCAAGCTCAAGGTGATCGCGGCAATCCTGCCGGGCCCCTGGCAACCTGCGCTGGCGGCCAAGCAACTGGCAACCATCGACCAACTCACCAACGGCCGCGTTGCCGTCAATATCGTCAGCGGCTGGTTCAAGGGCGAGTTCCAGGCCATCGGCGAACACTGGCTGGAGCACGACGAGCGTTATCGCCGTTCCGAGGAATTCATCCGCGCCCTGAAAGGCATCTGGACCCAGGACAACTTCACCTTCCGGGGTGATTTCTACCGCTTCGACAACTACAGCCTCAAGCCCAAGCCCCTGGGCGAGCCCCACCCGGAAATCTTCCAGGGTGGCAGTTCGCGGGCCGCGCGGGACATGGCGGCACGGGTATCGGACTGGTACTTCACCAACGGCAATACCCCGGAAGGCATCAAGGCCCAGGTCGATGACATTCGCGCCAAGGCGGCGGCCAATAACCATTCGGTGAAAGTCGGTGTGAATGCGTTTGTGATCGCTCGCGACACCGAGGAAGAAGCCCGCGCCGTGCTCGCGCAAATCATCGAGCAGGCCGACCCGGAAGCCGTCAACGCGTTTGGCGATGCGGCGAAACAGGCGGGCAAGGCGTCACCGGAAGGTGAGGGCAACTGGGCCAAGTCGACCTTCGAGGATCTGGTGCAATACAACGACGGCTTCAAGACCAATCTGATCGGCACCCCGCAGCAGATTGCCGAGCGCATCGTCGCCTTGAAGGCGGTCGGCGTGGACCTGGTACTGGCCGGCTTCCTGCACTTTCAGGAAGAAGTGGAATACTTCGGCAAGCGTGTATTACCGCTGGTGCGCGAACTGGAAGCCAAGGCCGGGATCAAGCAAGTCGCCTGAACACCACCACCGCTGCCCGCAATTTATTATTGCCGAACCGGCACATTCGCTCGAACTCCCCATGGCTGACCGGCAGATGCTGGCAGTCCATGGGCTGGCGGTGCTGGCTGTGATCCACGTCCGGGTCGTGCAGGTACACGAAGTCTTCGTCGCAGTCGGTGACGATTACCCAGTGGGGCGACTTGGAGCGGGTCAGGCGGTAGCTGCTGATCAACACCAGCGGCTGGCCGCCGTCGCGCAGCACCTGGGGTAAATCCAGCGGGCCGCCGAGCACTTGCTCAACGTCGCTCAAGGCCAACTCTTCCTCGAAGGCGTCATGCACCAAACGCATGACGTCTTTTTTATGCTGATCACGCACCCCGTCGAGAAACAACGGCCCGCTGACATTGACCTGCATGCGCACCCGAAAGCCCCGGCGCCAGGCGGCCAGCGCCAAACCCTGGGGGCTGCAGCCGCCATGGCCGGCGGTCATGAACACGGTGGTTGCCTCGCGCCAGATCTGCAGTTCTTCCCGGCGCTGGGCCACCCGCGCAGGTTCCAGGGCACCCATGGCCATCAGCAGGCTGGCGGCGCCGCAGGTGAAGTCGGTGGTTTGCTGGTAGTAGGGCACGCTCAAGGCGCGCGCGTCCTGGTGCTGGAGGATGCGTTTCTCCAGGCGCAGGGCCGGGGCGTGGTCTTCGTAGTAGTCGTTGACCAGGGCAAAGCGCCGGTAGCCGTTGCGCTCATACAGGGCGATGGCGCCGGGGTTGTCGGTACGCACTTCCAGGCGCAGGTAGGCGCAGTCATGCTCCACCGCACAGGCTTCGATGCGCGTCAGCAGTTGTTTGCCCAGGCCCAGGCCCCGGGAAGACTCGGCGATGGCGATGGAGTACAGGCGCGCCAGCGAGGTGCCACGGTGGAACAACACCAGGGCGTAGCCCAGCAATTCGCCGTGTTTTTCTGCCACCAGCAGTTGCCCGTGGGCGCGACTGACCATCCACTGGAAGCTGCGGGTGGAGAGCCGGTCCGTGGTGAAACAGTGCTGTTCCAATGCCACCAATGCAGGCACGTCATCGGGTGTTGCAACGCGAAAGGAAAGAGCCATGTGACCGCCGTAAAAGTTGCGTAACGAAACGGGACTTCTCTAAAAGATCGTGCTTAATAGAAAAGGTCTAGTTCTCTAAAGCGGATCAATCAATATGTCAGCGGTACAAGGTCATTGGCGTGAAGTATCCGAGCAAACAGTGGCGGCGACAATAACTTCCAACGGTTATTTTTCCAGCCCTCCCAAGAGTGCAAGTCAAGTCGTGATCATTGTCGAGCGCAAGGAAGACTGGGCCTCGTACTTCCCCAGCGAAGACATCGTCACCGCCCAGGAATACCTTGAGCAAACCCGGGAAAACGAGACGGGCAAGCGCGTGCAGGTGATCAACCTGTGCCGCAGCTACAAGTACCTGGGGCACGGCTATTACTGCTCGCTGCTGGCCGAGGCGCGTGGCCACAAGGTGATTCCGTCGGTGCGCACCATCAGCGAACTGACGAAAAAGTCCCTGTACGGCCTGGCCCTGGATGACCTGGATAAAACCCTCGATAAAGCCTTGAGTCATCATCTCTACAGCAACACCGAAGGCTTTACCCTGACACTTTACTTTGGCCGGACCAATATTGAACCCTTGCAGGATCTGGCCCGCCAATTGTTTGAAGCGTTTCCCTGCCCGATCCTGTTAGTTGAGTTTCGCAAGAATAACGGCTGGCACATCGAAGGCATCAAGTCTGGCGTATTGCACAAGTTGCGTGATGACCAGGAAGACCAATTCGCGAATGCCCTGGACAACTTCAGCCGCAAGATCTGGCGTCAACCGCGCTCCCGCCGTCTGGCCCGCTATGACCTGGCGATCCTGCACGACCCGCAGGAACAACTGCCGCCGTCCAACGCCCGCGCCCTGGAAAATTTCGTCCGGGTCGGCAAGGGGCTCGGCATCGACGTGGAACTGATCGAACGCAAGGACTACGCCCGCCTGGCCGAATACGACGCCCTGCTGATCCGCGAGACCACCAGTGTCGACAACCACACCTACCGCTTCGCGAAAAAGGCCGAAAGCGAAGGGTTGGTGGTGATGGACGACCCGGCCTCGATCCTGCGCTGTACAAACAAGGTCTACCTCACGGACCTGCTGAAAAGCCATCAACTGGGCATGCCCGCCACCGAAATTCTCTACAAGGAGCGACCCGAAGATTTCGAAAGGGTGGGTGAGCGCCTCGGCTTCCCGCTGGTGCTGAAGATCCCCGACGGGTGTTTCTCCCGCGGCGTGATCAAGGTCGAAAGCCAGCAAGCGCTGCTGACCGCCACCGCCGAACTGTTCGAGCATTCCGTGTTGCTGCTGGCCCAGGAATTTTTCTACACCGAGTACGACTGGCGCATCGGCGTCCTCAATCGCAAACCGATCTTTGCCTGCCAGTACTTCATGTCCAAGGGGCATTGGCAGATCTACAACCACAAGGCCATCGGCCAGGACATCAACGGCGAGTGCCGCACCCTGGCGGTTCACGAAGCCCCCAAGGCGGTGGTGGAACTGGCGGTAAAAACCGCCAACCTGATCGGCGACGGCCTGTACGGCGTCGACCTCAAGCAGTCCGGCGACAAGGTGGTGGTAATCGAGGTCAACGACAACCCCAACATGGACGCCGGCATCGAAGATGCCTACCTGCAAGACGACTTGTATTCCCTGGTACTGGAAGAGTTCGTGCGACGCCTGGAGTTGAAGCGTCAAGGCCAGGTGTGGTGACGCGCGATGATCCAGCGCTTTGAATTAACCGATGGCAAGTTGTACAACAGCCTGGGGGACGGCGGGGATGTCTTGCTGTTCAGCAATCCTGACCCCCACGAGCGCAAGTACCTGCGCGACTGCTACAAGCTCGATGAACACGCCCTGGCTTCGGCGCTGGACCCGGACGAAGTGTCGCGCATCGAGTTCCACCCCGATAACCTGTTCCTGATCTGGAAGCGCCCGGAGAACTATTCCGGCGGCGGCAACCTGGTGTTTGAAGTGTCGTCCTGCGGCCTGTTGTTTTCCGGGGACCAACTCCTGGTGATCGCCACCGACGACAGCCAGCTCTCCGGGCTGGGTGCGCGCCGGCCATTGCGCACGCCGCTGGATGTGTTGCTGGACTTGCTGCTCAACAACATCCATCACTACCTGGGCCACCTCAAGGTGATCAAGATGGTCGCCCGGGAACTGCAGCAGCAGTTCAATGCATCGATGAGCAATCGCCACCTGATGCAGATGTTCAACCTCAGCGAAAGCCTGATCTATTACATCAACGCCCTGCACAGCAACGGCGCGGTGCTGACGCGCCTGCGCAACCATGGGGAAAAGGAACATTTCAGCGCTGAAACACTGGGCCTGATCGATGACCTGATCATCGAGAACAACCAGTGCTACAAGCAGGCGGAGATTTACTCCAACGTGTTCTCCGGGCTGATCGACGCCCGGGGCAACCTGATGAACAACAGCATGAACAACCTGCTGCGCAAGCTGACGTTGATCAACGTGGTGTTCCTGCCGTTGAACCTGATCGCCAGCGTGGGCGGGATGTCGGAATTCAGCATGATGACGGCGGGCACGCCGTGGTGGATTTCGTACCCGTTGTTCATGGCCGCGATGGGACTCGGGGCGGGGTTGATGGTGCTGGGGTTGAAGCGGATTGCGGGGAGTGGCGACAAGGCAGTATGACTAAAATCCTGAATATCACTGAGGTCTAAATGTGGGAGCGGGCTTGCTCGCGAAAGCGGTGGATCAGTCACTGTAGATGGCGACTGTCACACCGCTTTCGCGAGCAAGCCCGCTCCCACAGGGGATGTGCGCCATTCAGACGTCCGGCTGCAACGTCAGCACCTCAAACCCATCCCGCGTCACCGCCACCGTATGTTCCCACTGCGCCGACAAGCTGTTGTCCCGCGTCACCACCGTCCAGCCATCCTTCAAGCTGCGCACCTTGGCGCTGCCCTGGTTGAGCATCGGCTCAATGGTAAACACCATGCCTTCACGCAGTTCGAGCCCGGTACCGGGGCGGCCGAAGTGCAGGATCTGCGGGTCCTCGTGCATCTCGCGGCCAATGCCATGCCCGCAATATTCACGCACCACGCTGTAGCCGTTGCTCTGGGCATGGTTCTGGATGGCGTAGCCGATATCCCCCAGGCGTGCACCGGGCTTGACCTGGCGGATGCCGGCCCACATCGCTTCGAAGGTCATTTCCACCAGGCGCCGGGCCTTGGGCGAGACATTGCCGATCATGTACATCTTGCTGGAGTCGGCGATATAGCCGCCTTTCTCCAGGGTGATGTCGATGTTGACGATGTCGCCGTCCTTGAGCACGGCCTTGGCGCTGGGCATGCCATGGCACACCACCTCGTTGATCGAGGTATTGATGCAGAAGGGGTAGTCGTACTGGCCCAGGCTCGCCGGTCGCGATTGCAGGTCATTGCGGATGAAGGCTTCCACCGCGCTGTCGATCTCCAGGGTCGACTGGCCGGCGGCGACAAAACCATCGAGCATGGTAAACACCTGGGCCAACAGGCGGCCGGATTCGCGCATCACGGCAAGTTGTTCGGTGGTCTTGATCATTCGCTGCGCCCCCGGATCAGGTCGGGCTTGTCCAGCAACAGTTTGTTGATCAGGTCGTTATAGGCCAGGTGTGGATTGAGTTCGGCGAGCAGGCCGATCTTGATCCAGAACTCGGCCTGGGCGTTGATGGAACGGTCCATGGTGGCGCTGGCCAGACGGAGTTGTTCGTGCAATTGGTCGGTGATCTTGACGATGCCCATGAGCTTCACTGTGCAGAGTTGATATACAAAGCGTATACGTTTCGTATGCTCTACGTAAAGCCTGGCGTTTCGCCATTGACTTGCCCGGTGGCGCCGGTTAATTTTGATTCATGACATTTCAAACCTTTCGTTGCCAGCCAAGCATTATTACCGCCATTCCTCATTTGGCGGGATAGCGCTCGGCTGTACCCAAACCCGCCCTAGAGGCGGGTTTTGTTTTTCCGTCTCCAGGGCCTTGTAAACACCCAGGAGACATCCATGAGTACCCGCCCGGCGAGCCAGCCCCAAGATTCGGGATTGCTTGAGCACTACGTGAAGAAGATCCTGGCCGCTCCGGTCTACGACCTGGCGGTGCGTACGCCGTTGCAGGTGGCGCCGGCGCTGTCGGCATTGCTGGGCAATCAGATCCTGCTCAAGCGCGAAGACCTGCAACCGACCTTTTCCTTCAAGATTCGAGGCGCCTACAACAAACTGATGCAGCTCAGTGCCGAGCAAAAGGCGCGAGGCGTGATCACTGCTTCTGCGGGTAATCATGCCCAGGGCGTGGCATTGGCGGCGCGGGAGTTGGGGATCAAGGCGACGATTGTCATGCCGTGCACCACCCCGGAGCTGAAGGTGTTGGGCGTGCGCTCCCGAGGCGGCGAGGCAGTGTTGCACGGGGCCAGCTTTCCGTTTGCCCTGGCCCACGCGTTGCAACTGGCCGAGGCCACCGGCAGCACCTTTGTCTCGCCATTCGACGACCCGGACGTGATTGCCGGGCAGGGCACCGTGGGCATGGAAGTGCTGCGCCAACAGCAGGGCCCGCTGGACGCGATCTTTGTCCCCGTGGGCGGCGGCGGGTTGATCGCCGGTATCGCGGCCTACGTCAAATACCTGCGCCCCGAAGTGCGCATCGTCGGCGTCGAGCCCGAAGGCTCCAGTTGCCTGCTGGCAGCCTTGCGCGCAGGGAGCCGGGTGGTGCTGCCGAGCGTCGACAGCTTTGCCGACGGGACTGCCGTGGCCCAGATAGGCGCCCATGGTTTTGAAATCTGCCGACACCACGTGGATGAGGTGATCACCGTCAGCAATGACGAACTGTGCAGCGCCATCAAGCTGATCTACGACGATACGCGATCAATTACCGAACCTTCGGGGGCGCTGGCGGTGGCGGGTATCCGCAAGCATGTCGCGAAGACCGGGATCCAGGGACAAACATGGGTGGCGATCAACTCGGGGGCCAATATTAACTTTGATAGTTTGCGACATGTTGCCGAACGAGTGGCGGCTCAAGCAGATTAAACGTTTAATCTAATGAAAATTTAATGTTAGTCGCAACCACCCGTTTGGAGGGTGTTTATTTTCGCTGTAAATAGTTTCGGGAAGGCGCTTGTTTTTACAGTCTTTCAATTTGCATGACGCCAACCGGTGCTTATTGCAGGATGCATGAGTCGGTGGCCCGTATTTCGTTCGAATATGCCGATTTTCCTGGGCCTTGGCAGGCCATGCCCGACGGCATGTTTAATGCTTCATAAGATCCTGTTACAACTCTGAATGAGCAACAAATACCGCTGCTGATCCCCCAAACGAACGGGTTAATGGCGGTCTGCCACGTAACTTATATAAGTAACGTTGTCGCTTATGAGGAAAGGATCCAACGCAACTCTGAACGGCCTAGTAGGCTGGGTACGTGAAGCCGTCTGCCAGGGCTGGCAAGGCGCAAAAAGGTGAACGTCTCATCACGGTCGCCAGCAATAAGAATATTGATAACAATCGATTGGCAATCTCATAAAAGGAGAGGTCGGCCATGCTTTCGGATCTGGAACTACGCGGCATCATTGAAGGAAGTTTTCTGCCCAAGCGCTGTGAAGTCACCAAGGCGTCGGACGCCTCGCTGACGGTCAAGGTCTATCACGAGATCGATCATGACCGGGTCGACCTGGTGGTCACCGGCATTTGCGCCAACAAGCTCGACAGCAGTCGGGCGATCTGCAACTTGATTACCGAGTTGCGTGAAGACCTCAAGCATACCCACACCCAGGCCCCGGCCCTCAAACGAGCCGGCGCGCGTCCTTTCTATTAAACGGACGGTTGAGCTTCAGTCAGTGAAGACTTGCGGGCCTGGATAAATGCCAGGCCAACGCCGTTTCCTTGATCCTTTCGGCCGTGAAGCGGCCGGCAAGGGTAACGCCTGGCGACCGCAGGAGCGAGCTCGCTCACCCCTGCAACGGCGCTGCAATCACATCAGTTCTGGAAATCACACGCCTCGGACATTTTGCGATAACCCACGTCCTGGACTTTCCCTTGGCTGTCCACGAACTTGATATCGGCATTGATCACTTTGCAGACATTGGTGTCGGGTTCGTGCATGGCAAGTACCTTCTGCACATCCATCTTCTCGCCGTAGTGGTAAGGCGTGATGACGGGTGCGGTGTCAGCCTGCGCCATCCCCGTTACAGTCGTCAGGGCCAGTGCAGCGCCGAGCATTAACGTACGCAGTTTCATGGTGTTTCTCCGCAAGTCGTTCGCAGGCTCAACAACGTGATGAGCCGCGGCCGCCCTGGGCAACGGCTGGAGCCGTGCGAGTGCGGTCGATTCAACTGTCGTCCCGGGGGATTAACCATCGATTAAGTGAGGCTTTACTGACAAAAGCTTCATCTTCAGCACCGTCGATATCTCGCGCGCTTTAACCGGAAAAGTCTGATACGAGCCGGTTAACCCCGCTTGCTACCGTCGCCGCCGGGTCCATCAATCGGATGGCGTTGGCATTGGGTGGAGTTGGTTTGCAAAAGAAAATCGCAGCAGAATTTCTTGGGACGTTCTGGTTGACCTTCGGCGGGTGCGGCAGCGCGATACTGGCCGCGGCGTTTCCGGAGCTTGGGATCGGCTTCGCCGGTGTCGCCCTGGCCTTTGGCTTGACGGTGCTGACCATGGCCTACGCGGTGGGCAGTATTTCCGGTGCGCACTTCAACCCGGCGGTGACTATCGGCTTGTGGGTGGGACGCCGGATGCCGGGGGGGGGACGTGGTGCCGTACATCATTGCCCAGGTGGCTGGTGCGATTGTCGCCGCCGCCGTGTTGGCGCTGATCGCCAGTGGCCGTCCGGGGTTTGAAGTGGGTGCTTTCGCCGCCAACGGCTATGGCCAGTTGAGCCCCGGGCAGTACAGCCTGCTGGCCGCGTTGGTGGTCGAGGCGGTGGCGACGTTCTTTTTTGTGTTCATCATCATGCGTGTCACCGGCCCGGGTGCGGCTGTCGGATTTGCGCCGATTGCCATTGGCCTGACCCTGACGCTGATTCACCTGGTGGCCATCCCCGTCACCAACACCTCGGTCAACCCCGCGCGCAGCACCGGGCCGGCATTGTTTGCCGGCGGGGAATACCTGATGCAGTTGTGGCTATTCTGGGCGGCACCGATAGCGGGTGCGGTGGTGGGCGCCATCGTTGCCCGCGCGGTTAGCTGCCCCCGGGAGGCGTGAGCCTACCAGCTCATGCGTACCCCGGCGTTACCGCTGAAACCCTCCAGCGTGTTGCTGTCCAGTTGGGTGTTGTAGTCCGCCGCCAGGTACACGCTGACGGTGGACGACAACTTGGCGACAACGCCCACACCGAGGTCGGCAGTGGATGACTTGTGATCGGTTTTAATCCGGTCCACGTCGTCGTAGGTCACCGTGTCACTGCCACCGAAGGTGCGCCAGGCGTTGGCTCGCACATACGGTTCGATCGGGGTGTTCTGCACCAGGTAACGCCCCTTCAGGCGTGCGCCGAGGCGGCCGGTCCAGTAGTCCTGGGAATCGAATGAAACCTTGGAGATGCCGTCATTCTGGTGGTCCATGTCAATCTGCTGGTTGATCACCTGCACCTGGGGTTCCACCACCCAGTGTTCGGAGACGGTAATCGGGTAGCCGGCTTCCGCCGAGAGGGCCAGGGCGTGGCCCTTGTTGTCGATCTTCACGTCACGGTCGGACTTGCTGTCACCGTCGAAGCGCGTGCCCATGGCCACCAGGTCAACGTACCAGCCCTTGGGATCGGTGAGGGTCCAGTAGGCGCCGAAGTTATCGCCATCCAGCTTGACCCGCCCGGAGCGGTTGTCCTGGAAGCCCATTGAAAAGCCCTTGATGTCACCTTGCAGGCGGCTTTGGCCGATGAACAGGCCGAAACGCTGGAGCTGTCCGCCGCTGGTCTCGGAGGCGTAGAGGTCATGGCCCACTTGATAGCCCTTGATGGAACCGTCGAAGCTCGGCGATACCGTACCCGACCAGCTCTTGTTGAAGTCACTGCCATAGGCACGGCCCCAGCCCGCCGGAACCGGTCCGGTCTCGCTGAGCAGGCTTTGTTCGCCCTGGCGGTCGTGGAAGGTGCCCAGGGCTTGCAGGGTCATCAACTGCGCGGCCGGGACGACCACCGAGTACACCGGCACCTCCAGGCGATACAACGGGATCGGCTCGGCCCCGGCGATGGCGTCAGGCAACACCGGGTTGCTCGCTGCCGACTCCGGCGAGGTGGCAGCCGCGACCTGGCTGGGCGGTGGAGCAGGGGGCTCGACCGGGGCGACGGGTTGCGCGGTCGGTGGCTCCACGGGCGGTTCATCCGGCGCGACCACGGGCGGCACTGGCGGGATCGGCGGCACGGGCACCACCACCGGGGGCGTCGGCGGTACAGGTGGCACCACCGGTGGCTGCACGGCGACCACCGACGAACGCAAGTACCAGTTATTTTCCGTGCCGGCGGTGACGCCCCCTTTGAACAGCAGATACTCATAAGCTCCGGCGGATACCGAGCCTTTCAGGGCAAATGCATCAGTGCTGCTGGTGGCACCGTTGAGGGCTTGCACCACTTCGATCCCGCTGTTTTGTGTGAGACCGCCCAGGCCGCCGAGATTGCTCACGGTCATTTGTGTGTGCCCGCTGATGGTCCCGTCAGACACTACCAGCTTGTCGGTGGCCGAGTTCTCGTCGCCCAGCACGGTTTGCAACCAGAGCTGCCCATTGTTGCCGACGTAGTTGCCGTCCACCGTCAACGTATCGGTGGCGGTGTTGCTGCGGCTGGTCATGTCGATGGTGCCTGCATTATTCAGGGTGGCCAGTGCGCCTGCGGTGTAGGGGCGGATACTGCCTTGCGTCACGCCCAGGGTGCTGCTGCCATCGATGTTGAAGGTGCCGGTATTGCTGGCACTGTCGCCGAGGAAAAAGTCGCCGGCCAGGTCGAAACGCGCGTTGTTGTTGAGGTTGACCGTTTCCCAGCCGATATAGCGCGCGGCTGTGCTGGAAGTGGTGTTGTCGAAGGTCAGTTGGTCGTTGCCCAGGCCGCCGTCAATTGAAGGCGTCGTGCCGAGCAGGTTTTCGTTGAGGCCGCTGAGCAGCGCGGTGTCGTCGCCATCGCCCATCAGCACCGCGGACCTGATCTGGCCGCCATTGAGCCAGTTGAGTGTGTCGTTGCCGACACTGGCGCGGATCTCGCCGTTGATCACGCCGCCACTGACGGTAATGCTGTCGTTGCCGCCACTGGTGCTGATATTGCCGCCGATGCTGCCGCCGGAGACGATGATGGTATCCGTGCCGAAACCGGTCACCAGGTTGCCGAGGATCGACCCGCCGGACATGTCGTAGATGTTGTTGTCGAGCTTCATGTCGACCCGGCCGATGGTGCCTGCGGTTTGCCGGGCCACGTCGCCATCCTCGAAAGCGCCGACGATGGTGCCGCCGGTCATCAGGAACGTGTCGCGGCCATCGCCCTGGGCCAGGGACTGGATCTGCCCGCCGCTCATCACGAAATCATCGATGCCGTTGCCCTGGGAAACCGCACCGGTCACGGTGCCGGCGCTGATTTGGAAGCGATCGGCACCGTCGCCCTGGGTGATACTCCCGACAATGCGCCCGGAGTTCATGTCGACAAAATCAGTGCCGGCGCCGAAAGTGATATTGCCGTTGATGGTGCCCGTGCCGCCTGCGGGCAGGGTCAGGGTGTTATTGCCGGCAAGGTCCGTAAGCCCAGTCGGACTGCTCCCGCTGTCGCAGGTGTAGGCATCGTTGCCAGGACCCGGGGTGAGCACGCAAGCCGCCAGGGCTTGTTGGGGGGCCAGGTAATGCAGTGAGAGGATGCCGACAGCCAACACGGCGCGAGGCTGAAAAGTCCGTTTATTGCGCATGGATCCTGCCCTGTTTTTGTTATAGAAACTGCACATGTTTCTTGGGTCTAGTACAGTTTTTTACACAATGCAGGATTTTCGGACAGATAACCGCAGGGCTGTAAGCCACGTGATACGTGGCTTACATAGTGGCATGTTGATTTTTTTGCCACGTATTTGTCAGTCCAACTGACGACGATAGGGCAGGTCCGGACCGGTCTTGCTGCAGGTGAGTGCCGCGGCGCGGATAGCGAAGGTGAGCATGCTGCTGATCTGCTCGCGGGTCAGCCGTTGCAGGCCCTCTACCGAGTCCAGTTGCTGCTCGGTCAGCCAGGCAATCAACGCGGCCTGGAAGGTATCGCCAGCCCCAACCGTGTCCGCCATGACGACCTTGGCCGCCGGCGCCGACCAACTGCCGTGCTGGCGGCTGAACACCGTCGCGCCGTCGCCGCCACGGGTCAGGAACACCAGTTGGCAACGGTGTTGCAACCAGCCTTGCAGAATGCTTTCCGGAGCCTGGCCGGGGTAGAGCAGGTGCAGGTCTTCGTCACTGACCTTGATCAGGTCGGCATGCTTGACCAGCTCGGCCACGCGGGCGCGCCACAGCGCGATGTTCGGCTCCGGGTTCAGGCGTACGTTGGGGTCGAGGCTGATCAGGCGCTTGCCAGTTTCCCGGCGCACCAGGGCCAGCAGGGTGTCGGCAATCGGCTGCACCACCAGTGAGAACGAGCCGATGTGCACGCCACGCACTTCGTCACCCAACACGGGCAGATGCTCAAGTTGCAACTGGCGGTCAGCGCAGCCTTCACCGCGAAAGCTGTATTGCGGTGAGCCATTGGCGCCCACTGCGACCATTGCCAGGGTGGTGGGCGCGGAGAATTCCACGAGGTAATCCTCGCCCACGCCTTCGTCCTTGAGCACCTGCAACAGGCGTCGGCCCAGGTAGTCGTCGGAGATCCCGGCGAAAAATCCCGCGTCGATTCCCAGTCGACGCAAGCCTACCGCGACGTTGAACGGCGAGCCGCCGGCAATCGCCTTGTAATTGACCCTGGATGCCTTGCCGCTGGCATCGTCCTCGCTGAAAAAATCAAACAGCGCTTCGCCACATACCAAATACATATTCGTTCGCTCTTAAAGGGATGCCACGTGCTGTTGATAACGCTCATAAGCCTGCTGGTAGGCGCTGACGCTGCCGGCATCCGGCAGTGTGCGGCTGGCTGCGTCGACGCTCACGCAGCGCTGGCACAACTGCGCCAGGCTTTCACCGGACTGGCACCACGCGGCCTGGATTGCCGCACCCAGGGCCGCCGCTTCGCTTTGTTCGGTGCAGACCACTTCGGTGTTCATGATATCCGCGACCATCTGCCGCCACACCGGGCTTTTCGAGCCGCCGCCGATCAGGCGGATGCTCTGGCTCTGCAGGCCGGTCTGGCGCAGCAGGTCCAGGCCGTAGCGCAGGCCGAAGGTGGTGCCTTCGACCACGGCGCGGCACAGGTTGGCGCGGGTCAGATTGGTCATGGTCAGGCCGTGCAGGCTGCCGGTGGCGTGGGGCAGGGCGGGCACCCGCTCGCCATTGAGGAACGGCAGCATGCTCACGCCGTCGGCGCCGATCGGTGCCTGGGCCACCAGCGCGTTGAACGCCGCCAGGTCCAGGTCGAACAGCTCGCGGATGACCCCGGTGGCGTTGGTCAGGTTCATGGTGCAGATCAACGGCAGCCAGCCGCCGCTGGATGAACAGAAAGTCGCCACCGACGCCTGCGGGCTGACATTGGCCTGATCGGCAAAGGCATACACGGTACCGGATGAACCCAGGCTCATGGTGATCACGCCGGGGGCGATATTGCCGGTGCCGATGGCGCCCATCATGTTGTCGCCGCCGCCGCTGGACACCCGGGCGTTCGGGTTGATGCCCAGGCGCTCGGCGATGGCTGGCAGGAGGGTGCCCACTGGCTGGTTGGCCTCGATCAACTCGGGCAGCGCAGCTTCCAGGCGCCCGTCGGGATCGATGTGGCGCAACAGTGCCAGGTCCCATTCACGGGTGCGCACGTTGAAATAACCGGTGCCGGAGGCATCGCCGTATTCGGCGCAGGCGCGGCCGGTGAGCCAGTAGTTGAGGTAGTCGTGGGGCAGCAGGATATGCGCGATGCGTGCGAACACCTCCGGGTGCTGTTCGCGGGTCCAGAGCAGCTTGGACACGGTGTAGCCCGGCGCGATGGCCACGCCGAGGCGTTCCAGGGAGCCGCTTTCACCGCCCAGGTGTTGCAGCAGGCGATCATTTTCGGGCGCGGTTTCGGTGTCACACCACAGCTTGGCGGGGCGCAGCACCTGGCCTTGGTCATCCAGCAACACCAGGCCGTGTTGCTGGCCGGAAACGCCGATGGCGAGGATGTCCTGGCCGTCCACCCCGGCCTGTTGCAAGGCGCGGTGAGTGGCTTCGGTAAACGCGTCCAGCCACTCCTGGGTGTGCTGTTCGCGGCGGCCGTTGGCACCGCTGATCAGCGTGTGGCTGGCGGCGCCCAGGCCCAGGACTTTGCCGCTGCTGGCGTCGAGGACAATGGCCTTGGTGCCCTGGGTGCCGCAGTCGATGCCGAGGTAGAGGTTTTGCTGGGTCATGGTAGGTCGCTCAGCATATTGTTATGGAGAACTCGGTCAATGTGGGAGCGGGCTTGCTCGCGAATAGGGTGTGTCAGTTATGCAAATATTGACTGATCCACCGCTTTCGCGAGCAAGCCCGCTCCCACATTTTTGATTCGGTTCCGTCAGTTGAGATTGGCGAGCAGCCGCTCCAGCGTTTTGCTCACACCCACATCCTGCAGGCTCTCGAAACACCGCTCAAACGCTGCCACAAACTCGGGCGAGTTGGGAATAGCCGTACCAAAAATCTCTTCCACCCCCAGCAGCCGCTTGCTGATCAACGCATCTTCCGTCACCAGCCCCTGGCAAAACTCGGCGCGAGGGTCTGGAATGCGGTAGATCACCCCATTCTCATCCACGCCTTTCAAGTACAACGCCCAGGCCGCCACCACCAGCGCAGCACGCTCGGTCTCGCGACCATCGGCAATCAGGCGGTTGATGGTCGGTACGGTGAACTTGGGAAACTTCGACGAACCATCGGAACACACGCGCTCCAGCTGGTCGGCAATCGCCTGGTTGGAAAAGCGGTCCACCAGGGTCTGCTTGTATTCGGTCAGGTCGATACCCGGAACCGGCGCCAGGTTGGGCGTGACGTCCAGGTCCATGTAGGCGCGCATGTAGGCCACGAACAACGGGTCGTTCATGGTCTCGTGGACGAAGCGATAGCCCTTCAGGAAGCCCAGGTACGTCAATGCCAGGTGGCTGCCGTTGAGCAGGCCGATCTTCATCTCTTCATACGGTGTCACGTCGTCGGTGAACTGCACGCCCACCGTCTCCCACGCCGGGCGGCCGTTGACGAACTTGTCTTCCAGCACCCATTGCACAAACGGCTCGCAGACCACCGGCCAGGCGTCGTCGATGCCGTGATCGTCATGCAGTTGCAGGCGGTGCGCGGTGCTGGTCATTGGCGTGATGCGGTCGACCATCGCATTCGGAAAGCTCACGTTGGCCTTGATCCACTCGTGCAGGCCAGCGTCATGCAGCGCGGCGAAGGCCAGCAACGCCTTGCGAGTCACGGCGCCGTTGTGGGGCAGGTTATCGCAGGACATCACGGTAAATGCCGGCACCCCGGCGGCCCGGCGCTGGGTCAACGCCGCGCAGATAAACCCGAACACGGTTTTCGGCGAGCCCGGGTTGGCCAGGTCATGCTGGATCTGCGGCAGGTGGGCCATGAACTCGCCGTTGCTGTCGTCGATGCAGTAGCCGCCTTCGGTGATGGTCAGCGAGACGATGCGAATCTGCGGGCTGGCCAGCTTGTCGATCAACGCCTGGGCGCCGTCTTCGGCCAGCAGCATGTCGCTGATGGAGCCGATCACGCGCACTTCGGTATCGTCGGTGTCGCCCAGTTCATACAGGGTGAACAGGTAGTCCTGGCCGGCCAGGTCGTCCCGCGCCTTGCGGTCCTCGCTGCGCAGGCCCACACCACAAATGCTCCAGTCCAGGCCTGTGCCGGTATTCATCAAGGCATCGGTGTAATACGCCTGGTGGGCGCGGTGGAACCCGCCAACGCCGATGTGCGCGATGCCCTGGCTGGTATTGGCAATCGCATAGGCCGGCAGTTGCACTTCGGGCGCCAGTTGCGTGAGGTTTTGCTTGTTCAGTTTCATCGGGAAATTCTCGCGAAATCAGGCGGCGGCGCGCAGTGGGCGGGCCACGGCAACACCCTCAGCGTCGAACAGATGGCATTGGGTCGGGTCCAGGTACAGCTGCAGGGTCTCGCCATACTGGCTGGCCATGTCGCCACGGATCCGCAGGGTCAACGGCTCCTTGCTGGCGGTAATCACGTGGCAGAAGGTGTCGCTGCCGAGGCGCTCGCCGACGTCGGCGGTGACGGTCAGGGTGGCTTGCCCCGGCGCGGCGATTTCCAGGTGCTCCGGGCGAATGCCCAGGGTCACGGCGCTGCCGACGCTCAAGGTCGCGCTGCTCAGGGGCAGGCTGATGCGGCCGCCGGCGTCCAGTTCGACTTCGCAGCTCTGTGGGTCAACGCGAGTGACCTTGCCCTTGAGGAAACCCATTTTCGGCGTGCCCAAAAAGCCTGCCACAAACAGGTTGGCCGGCTGGTGATACAGCTCCAGCGGCGAGCCCACCTGTTCCACGCGGCCGCTGTTGAGTACGACAACCTTGTCGGCCAGGGTCATGGCTTCGACCTGGTCGTGGGTCACGTAGATCATCGTGGCTTGCAGCTCTTTATGCAGGCGCGACAGCTCCAGGCGCATCTGCACCCGCAGGGCGGCATCGAGGTTGGACAGGGGTTCGTCGAACAGGAAGATCTTCGGGTTACGCACAATCGCACGGCCAATGGCGACACGCTGGCGCTGGCCGCCGGACAACTGCTTTGGCTTGCGCTCAAGCAAAGGGCCCAGCTCCAGGATACGTGCTGCTTCGTTGACCTTGCTCTCGACAATCTTCTTGTCGACGCCGGCCAGGTCCAGGGCAAACGACATGTTCTTGCGCACGCTCATGTGCGGGTACAGGGCGTAGGTCTGGAACACCATTGCCAGGTCGCGCTTGGCCGGGGTGACCTCGGTGATGTCGCGGCCATCCAGTTCGATGGTGCCTTCGGTGACTTCTTCCAGGCCCGCAATCAAGCGCAGCAGGGTGGATTTGCCGCAGCCCGACGGGCCGACGAACACCACGAATTCCTTGTCGTTCACTTCAAGGTCGATGCCCTTGATGATGGAGAAACCTTCGAAGCCTTTTTGCAGATTCTTGATTTTCAGGTTGGCCATGATGGGCCTCCGCTTCTAAATATTTTTGAAGGAGCCGTTACTTCACGGCGCCGAAGGACAGACCGCGGACCAGCTGTTTCTGGCTGATCCAGCCA
Source organism: Pseudomonas sp. G5001 (assembly GCF_013385475.1). Classification (NCBI taxonomy): domain Bacteria; kingdom Pseudomonadati; phylum Pseudomonadota; class Gammaproteobacteria; order Pseudomonadales; family Pseudomonadaceae; genus Pseudomonas; species Pseudomonas sp. G5001. Next base: position 82,064 of record NZ_JACAPZ010000035.1, on the reverse strand, counting down.
AAGATCAGGATCGGCGCACAGGCCAGGGTCGACACGGCAGATAATTTGGCCCAGAACAAGCCTTCGGGGCTGGAGTAGGAGGCGATCAATGCAGTGAGCGGCGCGGCGTTGGACGAGGTCAGGTTCAGCGACCAGAACGCCTCGTTCCAGCACAGGATCAGCGACAGCAGCACCGTGGAGGCCAGGCCGCCCTTGGCGATCGGCAGCAGCACCCGGACCATTTCCTGCCACAGGGTGGCGCCGTCCAGGCGGGCGGCTTCGAGGATGTCCTTGGGGATGTCCTTGAAGTAGGTGTAAACCATCCAGACCACGATCGGCAGGTTGATCAGGGTGTAGATGATGATCAGCGCAATGCGCGTATCCAGCAGGCCGAAGCTCTTGGCCAGCAGGTAGATCGGCATCAGTACGCCCACCGGCGGCAACATCTTGGTGGAGAGCATCCACAGCAGCGTGCCCTTGGTGCGCTTGGTCTCGTAGAACGCCATGGAGTAGGCGGCCGGGACCGAGATCAGCAGGCACAGGGCGGTGGCGCTGAAGGAAATCAGCACCGAGTTCCAGGCGTAGCTGAAGTAGTTGCTGCGCTCGTTGATGTGCAGGTAATTCTCCAGCGTCGGCGTGAAGATGAACTGCGGCGGCGTGGCGAACGCGTCGATTTCGGTCTTGAAGCTGGTCAGCACCATCCAGAAGATCGGGAAGAAAATCAGGATCGCGATGGCCCAGGCCAGGGTGCCGAGCAGTACGCTTTGCAGGCGGCGGGATTGTTGAAGCGTCATGGCGCGGCCCTCAAGGCTTGTCAGTCAGGTTTTTGCCGATCATCCGCACCAGGATGATCGCCGCGATATTGGCGATGACCACGGCAATCAAGCCGCCGGCCGAGGCCATGCCCACGTCGAACTGCACCAGCGCCTGGTTGTAGATCAGGTAGGCGAGGTTGGTCGAGGCGTAGCCGGGGCCACCGTTGGTGGTGGTGAAGATTTCGGCGAACACCGAGAGCAGGAAGATCGTTTCGATCATCACCACCACGGCAATCGGACGTGCCAGGTGCGGCAGGGTCAGGTGCCAGAAGATCGCGATGGCGCCGGCACCGTCGAGGCGGGCGGCTTCCTTCTGTTCCTGGTCGAGGGACTGCATGGCGGTCATCAGCAGCAGGATCGCGAAGGGCAGCCACTGCCAGGACACGATGATAATGATCGACAGCAACGGGTAGTGGGCCAGCCAGTCCACCGGCTGGGCGCCGAACAGCTTCCACACGTAGGCGAGGATCCCCGACACCGGATGGAAAATCAGGTTCTTCCAGATCAGCGCACCAACGGTGGGCATGATGAAGAACGGTGAAATCAGCAACACCCGCACCAGGCCGCGACCAAAGAACTCGCTGGCTTCCAGCAGGGCGCTGATCAATACGCCAAACACTACGCTGATCAGCAACACGCTGCCCACCAGCAACAGGGTGTTGGTGGCGCCGGGCAGGAAGCCCGAGTCGGTGATGAAGTAGGTGAAGTTCTCCAGGCCCACGAATTGGTTTTCGCCGGGGTAGAGCAGGTTGTAGCGAATCAGCGAGAAGTACAGGGTCATGCCCAGCGGCACGATCATCCACAGCAGCAACAAGGCCACCGAGGGGCTGACGAGGAACCAGCCGGGGTTGATCAGGCGGCTTTTACGCGGCTTGTCCGGCGTAGCGGTTTGCACTTGGGCAGTGGTGGTATTCATGGTGATCAGGACCAGTCAGGTACATGCGGAATGCGGGTCGGAGTGCGGTCAAATGTGGGAGCTGGCTTGCCTGCGATGAGAGCGCCTCGGTGAAACTGACAGACCGAGTTGTCTGCATCGCGGGCAAGCCCGGCTCCTACATAAAGCGGGTTCCCACATTCAGTGTGGTGAGACCGCTTTACTTGGGATAACCGGCCCGCTTCATTTCGCGTTCGGTGAAGGTCTGTGCATCCGCCAGGGCTTTTTCGGCAGTGGAGCCACCGGTCAGTGCGCTGGAGAAGAACTTGCCGACCTGGGTACCAATCGCCTGGAATTCAGGAATGGTCACCAGCTGGATGCCCACATACGGCACCGGCTTGGCCGACGGGTCTTTCGGGTCGGCGACTTTCAGCGATTCCAGCGTCACCTTGGCAAACGGCGCGGCCTTCATGTATTCGTCGCTGTAGGTCGATTTGCGGGTACCTGGCGGTACGTTGGCAATCCCGTCGGTCTTGGCGACCAACTGGCTGTATTCCTTGGAAGTGGCCCAGGTGGTGAACACCTTGGCAGCGTCCTTGGCTTTGGAACTGGTTGGAATCCCCAGGGACCAGGAGTACAGCCACGAAGTACCTTTGTCGGTCTTCTCGTGCGGGGCAAAGGTAAAGCCGACGTGGTCAGCCACCTTGCTTTGGGTCTTGTCGGTGACGAACGAGCCGGCGACGCTGGCGTCGACCCAGATCGCACACTTGCCGCTGTTGAACAGCGCCAGGTTTTCGTTGAAACCGTTGCTGGAAGCCCCCGGCGGGCCGGATTTCTTCATGTTGTCGACGTAGAAGTTCAGCGCGTCTTTCCACTCAGGCCCGTTGAATTCCGGCTGCCACTTCTCATCGAACCAGCGTGCACCGTAGCCGTTGGCCAGGGTGGTGATCAGCGCCATGTTCTCGCCCCAACCGGCTTTGCCCCGCAGGCACAGGCCGTACTGTTCCTTGTCCTTGTTGGTGAGTTTGGCGGCGAATTCGCCGATCTGGGTCCAGGTCGGATGCTCGGGCATGGTCAGCCCGGCGTCCTTGAACAGGTCGGTGCGATAGTAGGTGATGGAGCTTTCGGCGTAGAACGGCAGGGCATACAGCGAGCCCTTGACGGAAAGACCGTCACGCACGGACGGGAAAACGTCGTCCAGGTCGTAGGAAGCAGGCAGGTCCTTCATCGGTTCCAGCCAGCCTTTGGCGCCCCAGAGTGCAGCTTCGTACATGCCGATGGTCAACACGTCGAACTGTCCGCCCTGGGTGGCGATGTCGGTGGTGAGGCGTTGGCGCAGGACGTTTTCTTCGAGTACCACCCAGTTCAGCTTGATCTCCGGATGCTCGGTCTCGAAGGTTTTCGAGAGCTTTTGCATGCGGATCATGTCGCTGTTGTTGACGGTGGCAATGGTCAGGGTTTGCGCGCCAAGACTGACGGCGCTGAGGGTCATGCAGGTGCAGGCAAGCAGAGCTTTGGCTGTGAACTTCATCGCGCACTCCATTTCTGCGCCCAGGGGCTGCAGAAGGACAGTTATTGTTGTTGTGTCTTCCACGACAGCTGGAAGAGTGTGCGTTGATTACAGCCTTCAATTGACGTGCTGACAAATCCTTGGGAGCACTTTTACTGATACTTTTTTGCACTGCAGCGGAAAATTGCTGAAACGATTCGCTGGGAGCGATCGGCTTCCTGCGTGAGCGCGATGCAAATGTGGGAGCGGGCTTGCTCGCGAAGGCGGTGAATCAGCCGACATTTGCGCTGCCTGACACACTGCATTCGCGAGCAAGCCCGCTCCCACACAAGCGGGTTCCCACAGGAACGCGCGTTTTCAGGCGAGGTTCTGCTCGGTCAGGCGCTGCACCGCCAGGCGCCGGTAGTGCGAGGGGGTCATGCCCTTGAGCTGTTGGAAGCGGCGGTTGAAATTGGAGATGTTGTTGAAGCCTGACTCGAAGCACACATCGGTCACGGCTTTGTCACCATCGGCCAGCAGCTCGCAGGACTTGCTGATACGCAGGCGGTTGACGAATTCGATGAAGGTGCGGCCGGTGGCTTGTTTGAACACGCGGGAGAAGTAGGTGGGTTTCATGCCGAGGTATTCGGCGACTTCTTCGAGGGACAATTCCCGCGCGTAGTGGGCAAAAATGTAGTCCACCGCGCGGTTGGTGCGGTCGATGCTGTGTTCATCCGCCAATTGCGGCGTGGTCACGCCGGAGAGCAACTGGTAGTCCTCGCAGGCACTCAGCACTTCCATCAGGATGAAGAAGTGCCCCAGGCGCGCCATGCCTTGGGCGTCCTCGATGCGCTGCATCAGGGTCATGGCCTGGGCGATGGTTTTCTTGCAGCGAAATTCGATGCCGTATTGCGCCCGTTCCAGCAGTGGCGCCAGGGTCTTGAGCTCGGCAAAGACATGGCTGCCGCCGTCGAACAGCTCGTCGGTGAAGTTCACCAGCATGTCGCGCTTGGGCACCACTTCGTCCTCGGCCACCTGGCTGATCCAGTTGTGGGGCAGGTTGGGGCCGGTGAGGAACAGGCTTTCCGGGTAGAAGTTGCCGATGTAGTCGCCGATAAACACCTTGCCGGAGCTGGCAACGATCAGGTGCAGCTCGTATTCCTTGTGGAAATGCCAGCGCACCAACGGGCACGGGAAGCCGTGTTGGCGATAGATGATGGACAGACCGTTGTGATCGTCCATCAGCTCGTAGGAAGGATCGGTGATTCTCGCTGCTCGGGTCATGCTGCAGTCGCTTTATTGTGGTTGCGAAAAGGATAATGCCCCCTTGCGCGCCACCTCGCCAGCGTCTGTGTCTACAGCGTACGGTTTTTCGCCTCGATCCACTGCGCCATGTACTGGGTACTTTTGTGCAGGTGGTGGCGCAGCATGCTGCCGGTGAAATTGTTCCGACGGTGCTCGGCCAACTGGCGGCGGCACTGCTCCAGGCGCTCCACCAGGGCCGGGCCGTGGAGGTCGTGGGCGTAACGGCGGGCCAGTAACTGCCGGCCATCTTCCTGGGCCTGGGTCCAGCGTGGCGGGTCTTGATACAACGCAACCGCCGCAGCAGCCAGTGCACTGGCGCTGTGTTCGACCACGCCGGGCCACGGTTCGCCCATGGCTTCGGCGCCAATCGGTGTGGTAACGCTGGGTGTGCCGCAGAGCATCGCGTCGGCCAGCTTGCCCTTGATCCCGGCACCAAAGCGCAGTGGCGCCAGGCAGATACGCGCAGCGCTCATGACCTGCAATGCATCCTCGGCCCAATTCATCACGTGGAAGCCCTGGGCCGGGTTGTGCAGCGCGGTGGCCTTGGGTGGCGTATAGGCGCCGTACACGTGGAGTTGAGCGCCGGGCAGTTGCTGGCGGATCAGCGGCCACACACTGTTCTTCATCCACAACACCGCATCCCAGTTCGGCGCATGGCGGAAATTGCCGATGCTCAGGAAGTGGGCACGGTCCTCAAAGGGGGCAAAGGCTTCGGTGGGCGGCACCAGCATCAGCGGGCACCAATGGAGCAGGGCAGCGGGCACCTTGAAGTGTTCGGTCAGCAACTGGATTTCCACATCGGAGATCATCAGGCTGATGTCGCAGCGGTAGATCGCGGCGATCTCGCGCTTGGCCAGGTCGGTATCGGCCATGTCATCGAATTCGGCGGCCAGGTCCCGGCTGAACAGCGCGTCGAAGTCATCAGCTTCGGGGTGCGCCTTCAGGAAATCCTTGAGGCGCTGGTGGCGGGCGTCCCGCAGGCTTTGCAGGTCGGATGCTTCCAGCACCCGAAGAGCATTCGGGCAGGATTTTTCCACGCGCCAGCCGAACTGTTCTTCCATCATGAAACGGTCGAACAGCACGATATCCGGAGCCAATTGCTGGATAAACGCGTCGAAACTGCTGTTATTCAACTCGATCGCGCATTCGCGAATGCCCAGGGCGGGCAGGTCGGCCTTGTGTTCGCCGGTGACCGCCGGGCTGCTGAAGGTGATGTCCCAGCCTTGGGCCAGGAAACTCTCCATAATCTGCATCATGTGCCCGCTGGCCGCCGAGGAGCGAGGCTCTGGCCAGACGTAGCCAATGACCAGGACTTTGGTGGCGGGCTGATTCATCGACAACGGATTCCTTGAAGGGCTGGGCAAAGGCGCGCAATTAAACCACAGCCCCTCAAGTTCCGGCGCACTCAGCGGAAGATGTTGACCGGCGTCGGCAGCGTCACCAACCCTACATAACCGTCCCAGAACTGCTTCTGGTCCACCGCGAAGACCACCTTGGCCTTTTGCGTGCCGACCGGCGCGCCTTTCTTGTAGCCCAGTGCCCGGCCATAGTCGGCGCCGAAGGTGGCATCCACGTCCACCCACAGCTCGCGGGATTCGGTGACGATCCCGGGGTTCACGAGAAACAGTGCCGGCAGGCTGTCCCAGGTGAAGCTGTGGTAAGCCGGGTCCTTGGCAAACAGTGGCCCGAACTCGTGCTTGTACAGGTCGGCAATCGGGCCTTTGTGTGCGATCACCCGCTCATACACCGACTTGTCGAAGGTGACTTTCTCACAGACATCGTTGGGAAAAATCACGTGTTCGATGGGCGAGCGCAACACGATCTTCGCGGCCTCCGGGTCGAACCACCAGTTGAACTCCGCCGCCGGCGTGGTGTTGCCCGGAATCTCCAGCGCGCCGCCCATGTACACGATGCGCTTGATCAGCGGCACGATGTCCGGTGCCGAGCGAATCGCCAGGGCAATGTTGGTCAGCGGGCCGACCGCCAGGATCGTTACCTCGTGGGGGTTGGCCCGTACGCTGTCGACGATGAACTGGGCGGCGGTTTCCTTGCGCAGCCTGGTGTGGGTCGCCAGGCCGTCCGGTGGCGCGACCAGTTGTGAGGCACTGGTTGGCCGCGGGTTCTTGAACGCACCCGGCCAGCCGGAACCGAACAGGGCTTTTTCCGCCTCATAGGTGGCGTAGTCATGCAGCAGCGGGTAGGCGGCGCCGGAATACACGCCGACTTCCTTTTCCACACCCATGCGTTCCACCGCCTTGAGGGCGTCGACCTGTTCCTGGTCGACCCAGGCGTTGCCGCTGACCAGGGTCATGCCCAGCAGGTCGATGCGTTTTTGCCCGTGCAGCTGGGCGAGCATGATAAAGGCCTGGCCGTCATCGTTGAGCACGTTGAAGTCGGTGTCGAAGATGACCTTTTCTGCGGCCTGCGCCGTACCGGCACACAGGCCCACGGCGACAAGCAGGGCACAGCGCTTGATGAAACCTTGCATGGAGACTCACCCGAAAAATTGTTGTTGTTAGCGGTTTACCAGCTTCGCCGGCAAGGCGATCACCAGGAAGCTGCTGAGAATCAGGCAGCCGGCAAAAAACCACAAGGCCCCTGCGCTGCTGCCGGTGACGTCAATCGCCACGCCCATCAACGAGTTGCTCACCAGGCCCGCGATGTTCGCCAGCGAGCAGGCCAGGGCAAAGCCGGTGGCCGCTGCGGTGCCTTTCAGGAAGGTCGCCGGCAGGCTGAAAAACACCGGCACCGCACCGATGATCGCCGCCGAGGCAATCGCAAACAGCGCCACGGTGGCGACCACGTTATGGGTGAAGAACGTACTGGTAGCCATCGCCGCCGCGCCGATGAAGAACGGCACGATGATGTGCCAGCGGCGTTCGCGGTGTTTGTCGGAGCTGGCGCCGATCAGCAGCATGCCCAAGAGGGCCGCCACGCTGGGCAGGGCCGTGAGGATGCCGATGTGGAAAGTGTCGGTAATCCCGGCGTTGCGGATGAATGTGGGCATCCAGAACCCCATGGCATAGGCACTGAGCAGGATCGAGAAGTCGATACCGCCGAGCATCCACACCTTGAGGTTGAAGAAGCCGTCGCGGAAGCTGTGTTTGCTGGCGGCACCGTCGGCGTCGTCCTTGCGCAGTTCGCTTTCCAGCAGGTTTTTTTCTTCCGGCGACAGCCACTTGGCTTGCTGATAGGTATTGGGCAGCGCCCAGAAGGTCCACACACCGAGCAGCACGCTGGGCACCGCTTCGATCAGAAACAGCCACTGCCAGCCGCGCAGGCCGGCCATGTTGTCGAAGTGGCCCATGATCCAGCCCGACAACGGGCCGCCGATCACGCTGGACAGCGGCAGGCCGATCATGAACAGGGCGATGATCCGCCCCCGGCGATGGGTGGGAAACCAGGTGGTCAGGTAATACAGCACGCCCGGTAGAAACCCGGCTTCGGCCGCACCCAGCAGGAACCGCAGGATGTAGAACTGGGTGGTGGAGGTGACCAGCATGGTGCAGGCCGAAAGCAGGCCCCAGGTGATCATGATGCGGGCGATCCAGATCTTCGCCCCGACCTTTTCCAGGATCAGGTTGCTGGGGACTTCGAAGATGATATAGCCGACAAAAAACAGCCCGGCACCGAGGCCGAACGCGGTTTCGCTGAAGTGCAGCTGGTCGAGCATCTGCAGTTTGGCGAAGCCGATATTGATGCGGTCCAGGTAGGCCGCGAGGTAGCAGAAACACAGGAACGGAATCAGCTTCCAGGTGATCTTGTGGTAGAGCGTGTGGACCGGATCGGCGACCGTAGTCGCGGGCGCTGCATTCGCAATGGGCATTGAGGTGTCTCCTGGCGGTGACTTATGGTTTTTATACAGCCGCTTTTTCAGCACTTCGGAGTGCTGTGAAAGCGACTTCCAAAGGCAGTGACAGAAGACTGAGGTGGCCCTGTTGGAGGTGATCAAGTGTGGGAGCGGGCTTGCTCCCACATTCGACTGCACTCCAGCGTGGGCGCTCAGTTTTTTCCGGACCACGCTCTTTGTCGTGGTTCCTGTTGACGCGTTACTGCTCCTTGAACTTGCTCATCGCCTCCTGCTTGCTCACCACGTCGCCGTACTTGCTGTCGATATCGAACAAGTTGGCTTCATGGGGCGCCGGGTGGCGGTCGCCGACGCATTCGCGCACGACGATGGTACGAAACCCGTGTTGCACCGCATCCACTGCGGTGGCCCGGATGCAGCCGCTGGTGGAACAGCCGGCGAGCACCACGGTGTCGATGCCCTGGGCGTGCAGCATCGGGGCCAGGCTGCTGCCGAAAAACGCGCTGGCGTATTGTTTGGTGATGACCACTTCATTGGCCAGGGGCAGCACTTCGGTGCAGAAGGCGGCGAGGGGGTTACCCTCGACCATGTCTTTCATCACCGGGGCCTTTTTTACCCAGATACCGCCGTCGGCGAAATGGCCCGGATGGTAGCGGATATTGGTGTGCACCACGCTGATTCCGTGACGCCTGGCGCAGGCCAGCAGCTCGACGCTTTCGGCCACGGCGATGCGCACTTCGGGGGCAAACAGTGGCGCGCCTTCGGTGGTATAGCCTTGCATGAAGTCGATCATCAGCAGGGCGGATTTTTTGCCGAAGCCGATTCGGTTACCCCAGACGCCCTGGTAGTTGGCGTCGGCGGATTGTTCGCTCATCTTTCAGTCCTCGGTAATGGACAGTGCACATAACCTTGTGGCGAGGGAGCTTGCTCCCGTTGGGCTGCGTAGCAGGCCTGTTTTTTTGGGGGCGCTTCGCACCCCAGCGGGAGCAAGCTCCATCGCCACAAAAGCGTTTTTAGTAGGCGCCGGAGAGCAGGGCGCCGGCGCCGGGGACGATGGGTTCCAGGTCCAGGGCCTTGAGCATGGCGTAGGTGGTGGCGATGGCGGCGGTGAGCACCGGCAGGCCGGTCTGGGCTTCGACCTTCGCGACCACGGGCAGCGACTGCATTTGTACGCAGGCCGACAGTACGATTACGTCGACACCTTCCAGGTTCATCCCGGCAACAATCGCCGGCAGGTTGGCCGGGTCGTGGCGGGCCACTTCGAGGTTGTCGGGGATTTCCAGGGCGCGCCAGTCCACCACTTCAAAGCCTTCTTCGCGGATGTAGTTCACCACCAGTTCGGTCAGCGGTTTCATGTACGGCGCAACAATGGCGATGCGTTTGGCGCCCATGACTTTCAGGCCTTCGATCAGGGCGCCGGCGCTGGTGATCACCGGGGCGTTGGCGTCGTTGTCGGCGGTGGCCTTGCGCAGGCGTTGCTCGGACTTGCGGTGGTAACCCAGCCCCATGGCCATGATCGCTACCAGGCAGGCGTAGCCCAGTACGTCGACCTTGGCGTCGGACAGTTCGATGGCGCAACGGTCGGACTCACCGTCCATGGCCGCCAGTTCTTCCTTGCGCACTTGCTTCATGCGCATGCGGCTGGAGTGAAAGGTGAAACGTTCCGGGCGGATCGCCTGGCGCGCGTTAAGCATCGCCGGGATCTCGGTTTCCATGGTGGTGTTGGAGCTCGGCACAATCTGGCCGATGCGATAAGGCTTGAGCATGATGGTCTCCGTTATGCAGTCAGGGGCTGGCCGAGGAAGTCGCCGAAGGCAGCGAAAAAGCCTTCAAGGTCGTCCCAGGGGATCATGTGTCCTGCATTTGGCACATGGGCGACCTGTAGGGTCGGCTGTAACTGTCGGACTTCCGCGACATCTTCGGCCTGAATTACACCGCCGCGTCCGGCAACAATCAGCAGGGCAGGAGCCTCCAGGTGCGGCAGGTCCTGATGGAAGTCGACGGTATGGAAGTCATTGAACGCACGCACGATCGCCGGCTCGTAGCAGGTGTGCAGCCATTCGGCGCGCAGTTGCAGTTGTTCGTCGGTCCAGGTGGCGCAGAAGGCGCGCATCGCCTCTGCATCCATGCCGACCTGGGATTGACGAATCGAATCGACGTACCACGGCAGTTTGCTTGGGTATTCGCGGCGACCCGGGCCGGACATCGGCGGGTCGATCAACACCATGCGGTTGACACCTTGTGGATGGCGCACCGCACTGCGTACGGCAAACCGCGCGCCCATGGAGTGGCCGACCAGGTGATAGCTGTCGAGCATCAGGGCGTCGGCAAACGCGCCAATGTCATCGGCGCAGGTGTCGGCGCTGTAGTCCAGTTCCGGTCCGGTGGACGACAGGCCGCGACCGCGCACGTCCAGCACGTAGGTGTCGAAGTGCAAACCCAGGCGTTCGGCGACAAAACCCCAGGTAATCGCCGGGCTGGTGATACCGGGAATCAGGATCAGTGCCGGGCCCTTGCCGCCGTAACGCAGGTAATGCTGGCGGATACCATTGGCCTGGACGTTGCCGCCATAGAGAAAGCTGCTCACGCCGCCACCCCCGATTTCAGTTGCTGGGCGTAGAGGTCATAGCCGTAGACCCAGTCCGGATCTTCCTGGGTGCGCAGCCAGGTGTTGGCGTTGGACACGGCCTGCACCCGGGACGCGCGTTCCTTGCGGTTGGCTTCATACAGCTCGAACGCGGTGCGGTAGTCGCCGATCCCTGTTTCCTGCAGGCAGCGCGTCAGCATCGCGGCGTCTTCGATGGCCATGCCGGCGCCCTGAGCCATATGGGGTTTCATCGGGTGGCAGGCATCGCCCAGCAATACCAGGCGACCACGGCTCCACAACGGCAGCGGGTTGCGGTTGCGCAACGGCCATTTGGTCACGCTTTCGGTGGATTCGATCAGGGCCTGGACGGTCGGGTGGTAGCCCTTGAAGGCGTCGAACATCTCCTCCCGGCTGCTGTCGACGAAGGCGCCCTGGAAGTCCCATTCCGGGTGCGGCACGCCGGTGACGTAGTAGTACTCGTCGCGCTTGCCGGTGGTGTAGTAGACCATCATGTGCCGGTCCTCGGTCCACCACTTGATGCAGTCTTCGAACTTCAGGTCGTACTTGGCCAACTGGTCGCCACGGATCAGCGCACGGTGCGCGACCCAGCCGCTGTACAGCGGTTTTTCGGCACCCAGCAGCTCTTCACGAATGCGCGAGTTGATGCCGTCGGCACCGATCACGATGTCGGCGTAGGTTACCTCGCCGTCGGCGAAAGTCAGGCGCACCTGGGTATCGGTTTCTTCAAGGGTTTCCAGGCGCTTGTTGAAGTGCAGGGTGCCGGGCTTGAGGGTGGACATCTGCAGCGCGTGCAGATCGCCGCGGTGCACGGTGATGTAGGACGCGCCGTAGCCAGTCAGGGGAATGCGTGACAGGTAGTCGCCGGTTTCACCATCGCGGCTGAACCAGTGCTCGGGGTGCGAACCCATCAGGTCCAGCTGTTTTTCGATGCCCATGCGGCGGAAGATTTTCATGATGTTGGGGCCCATGTGGATCCCGGCACCCAGGCGGGAAAACTCCGGCGCCTGCTCGTAGATGTCCACGTCGAACCCTGCCTGTTGCAGCAGGGTGGCAGCGGCGGCACCGCCAAGGCCGGCGCCGACGATTGCGATTTTTTGTGTGCTTCCCATGGGGCGTGGTCCTCTTTTTCGAATAATGGCCGGCGGCGTCTGTCCGCAAGGTTTTCAAAGTGTATACGCTCATTTTTTCAAATGAAAAGCCCACGCCTGAAAAATTGTTTTTTTGGCCATATCGATCCCCTGTAACCGGTTATCTCCATATATCACTGGGTTTGTGTGGATTCGTAACGTTTTGGCGTGGTGCTTGCAGTCCATGCTGAAATCAGTTCTTATCGTGATTAATTGGCGTATACGCTATAAAAACGCACTAGAGTGAAGCGCCCTGCAAGATCTTGGTGCAGCAGCTGAGGAGACAGGAAATGCCGGTAAGTGATTGCGAACTGACCCAGATGTTTGAGCATGTGTTGAAGCTCTCGAAGGTCGACCCGACCCAGAGCGTCGCCGTGCTCAAGAGCCATTACTCCGACCCGCGCACCGTGCGCGCCGCGATGGACGCGGCGCAGCGCCTGGGGGCCAAGGTGTATGCGGTGGAGTTGCCGTCGTTCAACCATCCCCGGGCTATGGGCAATGACATGACGGCCTACTGTGGCGACACGGCCCTGACCGGTAATATCGCGGCGCAGCGGGCGCTGGAAGCGGCAGACCTGATCGTCGACACCATGATGCTGTTGCACTCGCCGGAGCAGGAACAGATCCTCAAGACCGGCACGCGCATCCTGCTGGCGGTGGAACCCCCGGAAGTGCTGGCGCGCATGCTGCCGACCGAAGAGGACAAAGTGCGCGTGCTGGCCGCTGAAGAACTGCTGAAAAAAGCCCGCTCGATCCACGTCAAATCCCGCGCCGGCAGTGATTTCCGGGCGGCGCTGGGGCAATACCCGTCCGTCACCGAATACGGCTTTGCCGACGAACCGGGACGCTGGGACCACTGGCCGAGCGGCTTCCTGTTCTCCTGGCCCAATGAGGAAACTGCAGAGGGCGTGCTGGTGCTGGATATCGGCGACATCCTGCTGCCGTTCAAGACCTACACCCGGGAGAAAATCACCCTGGAGATCGAGAAGGGCTTCATCACCAGAATCCACGGTGGTTTCGAGGCCGAATACCTGCGCGACTACATGAAATACTTCGACGACCCCGAGGTATATGGCATCTCCCACATCGGCTGGGGCCTGCAGCCACGGGCGCAATGGACGGCCATGGGCCTGCACGACAAGAACGACGGCATGTGCATGGACGCCCGCGCGTTCTACGGCAACTTCCTGTTCTCCACCGGCCCGAACACCGAAGTCGGCGGCACCCGCAAGACCCCGTGCCACATGGACATCCCGCTGCGCAATTGCGACGTCTACCTCGATGATGAGGCCGTAGTCATCGCCGGCGACGTCGTAGCCCCTCAAGCCTCCCTGGCCCACTAAACATCCAATGTGGGAGCGGGCTTGCTCGCGAATGCGGTACGTCAGTCACACATGCGCCACCTGACACACCGCATTCGCGAGCAAGCCCGCTCCCACATTTCAACCGCGTTCCGGCAATGAGATCCTTGAGTCATTTCCACAACCCCGCCATCATGCCACCCCATCGACCACCGCCTTCCCGAGCCCGCCGTGCCTGATTCCTACGTTTTCTCCGAACAAGTCGGCCACCTGCTGCGCAAGGCCTACCAGCGTCACCTGGCGATCTTCCAGCAGAACGTCGGCGACTCCCAGCTCACCGCCGTGCAGTTCGTCACCCTGTGCGCCCTGCGCGATCACGGTGCAAGTTCGCTCACCGAACTGGTCAAGGCCACCGCCGTCGACCAGGCGACCATCCGTGGCATCGTCGAACGCCTCAAGGCCCGCGAACTGATCACCCTCGAACCCGACCCGCAGGACAAACGCAAAGTCGTGGTCAACCTATCCGACTCCGGCGCCGCCCTGGTGCAGCAAACCGTGCCCTGCGCCGCCACCATCACCGAACTGACCCTGAGCAACCTCAACCCCGCCGAACGCGTCGCCGTACTCTTCCTGCTACGCAAAATGATCGAAGACCCCCAAACCTGACCCCGATCCCCTGTGGTGAGGAAGCTTGCTCCCGCCGGACTGCGCAGCAGGCCCATCTTTTGGGGTCGCTTCGCAACCCAGCGGGAGCAAGCTCCCTCGCCACAGCTATTCATCCATCTTCTGGCACCGTTTTTGCTCTACGTTGATGTAGTAACCACTTCACCCGTCAAGTGTGTCGCGAGACCCCAGGTACGCGACGCTTTTTTTTGACTGTTTGATGTAGTGGACACTTCACCAAATCCAACGGGCGAAGCGAATGACCAGCCAGAACATCACGGTAACGCTTGAGGTCAACGGCCACACCAGCGAAGTCAGCGCAATGGCCGACACCCCGCTGTTGTTGATTCTGCGCAATGACCTGCAACTCAACGGCCCCAAATACGGCTGCGGCCTGGGGGAGTGCGGCGCCTGCACGGTGATCATCGACGGCGTGGCTGCACGCTCCTGCGTCTTCCCCCTGTCGGGTGCCGTGGGCCGCAACATCGTCACCCTCGAAGGCCTCGGCACCCGCCAGACCCCGCACCCGGTGCAGCAGGCCTTCATCGATGAACAGGCCGCCCAGTGCGGCTACTGCCTCAACGGCATGATCATGACCGCCAAGGCCTTGCTCGACCGCAATCCCAACCCCAGCGAAGCCGAGGTGCGCAGCGAACTGTCTGGCAACCTCTGCCGCTGTGGCACCCATATCGAAATCCTCCGCGCGGTGCTGCGTGCCGCCCGCCAAACGCCTTGAACGTGGATCGATGACCATGACTGACGCAATCCCTTCCCGCGACCAATGGCTGGCCAAGGCCGGCGTCCTGCTGATCGTCGACGATGTGCTGCCACCTTCGGGGCCGGTGGCCAAAGGCGGCACACCGACGGTCAAGCCCAAGGAACTGGGGCTGTTTATCGCAGTGAACGATGACGGGCTGGTGTACGCCTTCAACGGCCACGTGGACCTGGGCACCGGCATTCGCACCTCCCTGGCGCAGATCGTCGCTGAAGAACTGGACCTGACCATGGACCAGGTGCGCATGGTGCTGGGCGACACCGAGCGTGCGCCGAACCAGGGCGCGACCATTGCCAGCGCAACCTTGCAGATCTCCGCGATTCCGCTGCGCAATGCCGCCGCCGAAGCCCGGCGTTTCCTTCTGGCGCGGGCGGCGCAACGCTGGTCCGTAAATGCTCAAAGTCTCAAGGTCGACGCAGGCGTTATCCGCGGCGAAGACGGGCGCACCATCACTTATGGCGAACTGGTGACGGGCGAGCATGACCAACTGCGCATCAGCGGCGATGCACCGCTCAAGGCCACCGCCGATTACCGCCTGGTGGGCAAGGGCGCAGCCCGGGTGGATATCCCGGGCAAGGCCACCGGCGAACTGACGTACGTGCACGACATGCGCGTGCCGGACATGCTCCACGGTCGGGTGATCCGCCCACCGTATGCGGGCCTGGATTGCGGTGACTTTGTCGGCAACAGCCTGCTGAAGGTCGACGAGTCTTCCATCGCCCATATCCCGGGCATTGTTGCGGTGGTGGTGATCCGTGATTTTGTCGGCGTGGTGGCCTTGCGCGAAGAGCAGGCAATCAAGGCCGCCCAGGAACTGCAGGTGCACTGGAAACCCTGGAACCACCCACTGCCGGACATGAGCGATGTGGAGCAGGCAATCCGCGACAACCCGCGGGTACGCCGCACCGTGCTCGACCAGGGCAACGTCGACGCAGCCCTGGCCGCCGCCAGCCAGCGCATGCCGCGCACCTACCTGTGGCCATACCAGATGCACGGCTCCATCGGCCCGTCCTGTGGCGTGGCGGATTATCAGCCCGGTGGCAGCCGCGTCTGGTCGGGCAGCCAGAACCCGCACCTGCTGCGGGCCGACCTGGCCTGGTTGCTGGAATGCCCGGAAGCGTCCATCGACGTGATTCGCATGGAGGCCGCCGGCTGCTACGGCCGCAACTGCGCCGATGATGTATGCGCCGACGCCTTGCTGCTGTCGCGTGCGGTGGGCAAGCCGGTGCGGGTGCAACTGACCCGCGAACAGGAGCACCTGTGGGAGCCCAAGGGCACCGCGCAATTGATGGATGTCGACGGCGGCCTGAACGCCGACGGCAGCATCGCCGCCTATGACTTTGAAACCAGCTACCCGTCCAACGGCGCGCCCACCCTGGCGCTGCTGTTGACCGGCCGGGTCGAGCCGGTGGCGGCGATGTTCGAGATGGGCGACCGCACCTCGATCCCGCCCTACGACATCGCGAACATGCGCGTCACCATCAACGACATGGCGCCGATCGTTCGCGCCTCGTGGATGCGCGGTGTGTCGGCGTTGCCCAACACCTTCGCCCATGAATCCTATATCGACGAACTGGCGTTTGCCGCCGGGGTCGACCCGGTGGAGTACCGCCTGCGTTACCTGAAGGACGAGCGCGCCATCGACCTGGTGAAATCCACCGCCGAACGCGCCAACTGGGCACCGCGTACCGCGCCGATGCAAACCGCGAATGAGGACCACCTGCTGCGTGGTCGGGGCTTTGCCTACGCGCGCTACATCCACAGCAAGTTTCCCGGCTTCGGCGCGGCGTGGGCGGCGTGGGTCGCGGACGTGGCCATCGACAAGCAGACCGGCGATGTCTCGGTGACGCGCGTGGTGATCGGGCATGACTCGGGGATGATGATCAACCCCGCAGGGGTGCAGCATCAGATCCACGGCAATGTGATCCAGTCCACCAGCCGTGTGCTCAAGGAACGCGTGACCTTTGAAGAGTCGACCGTGGCGAGCAAGGAGTGGGGCGGTTATCCGATCCTGACCTTCCCGGAAGTGCCGCAGATCGACGTACTGATGATGCCGCGCCAGGACCCGCCCCCGATGGGCGCCGGTGAGTCGGCCTCGGTGCCCAGCGCGGCGGCGATTGCCAATGCGATCTATGACGCCACCGGCATCCGTTTTCGCGAGCTGCCGATTACCCCCGAGCGGGTATTGGCGGCGCTGAATGCAGGCACCCTGGGCGAGCCGGCGAAGTCCCCGGAAAAGCGCCGCAAATGGTTGTTCGGCTCATTGTTCGCCGCCTTTGGCGCGGTGCTGGGCATGGCTGCTACCGCGTGGCCGTTTCACAGCGAAATTGCCCCGATTGCACCGCCCAGTGCAGGCACCTGGTCCAAGGCCACCCTGGAGCGCGGGCGCTTGCTGGCCGCCGTGGGGGATTGCGCGGTGTGCCACACGGCACCGGGCGGTGCCACCAATGCCGGCGGGCTGGCGATGCACACGCCGTTCGGCACCCTTTACAGCAGCAACATCACCCCGGATGAGAAAACCGGGATTGGCAACTGGTCCTACCCGGCGTTCGAGCGGGCGATGCGCGACGGCATTGGCCGCGACGGGCGCAACCTGTACCCGGCGTTTCCCTATACGGCGTTTCGCAATATCAACGATGCCGACATGCAGGCGCTGTATGCCTACCTGATGTCCCAGGCGCCGGTGAGCCAGGCACCGGTGCCGAACGCGATGAAGTTTCCGTTCAATATCCGGCCGTTGATGGCCGGCTGGAATGCGCTGTTCCTGCGCCGTGGGGAAATCAGCGTGCAGCCCCAGCGCAGCGAGCAATGGAATCGTGGCGCTTACCTGGTCAACGGTTTGGGGCACTGCGCGGCGTGCCATTCGCCGCGCAACCTGATGGGGGCGGAGAAGGGCGGCAAGGCGTTCCTCGCGGGCGGCAGGGTGGACGGTTGGGAAGCGCCGGCCTTGAATGGCTTGTCCAAGGCGCCGACGCCGTGGACCGAAGACCAATTGTTCAGCTACCTGAGCACTGGTTACTCCGATGCCCATGGCGTGGCAACGGGGCCGATGGGACCGGTCGTGACTGAACTGGCGAAACTGCCCAAGACCGACATCCGCGCGATGGCGGTATACCTGGCTTCGCTGAACGACAGCGGCGCCGCCGAAGCGCAGGTGGTGGCAGCTGCGACGGTGCCCAATGCCAATGGGCGACGGGTATTCGAAGGTTCATGCAAGGCCTGCCATGCCGACGGACAGGGCCCGAAGCTGTTCGGCGTCAGCCCGTCACTGGCGACCAATACCAATGTGCACAGCGATCAACCGGACAACCTGATCAAGGTGATTTTGCAAGGGATCAGCACTCCGGCGACCAAGGATCTGGGTTACATGCCGGCGTTCAAGGACAGTTTGTCGAACACCCAAGTGGCGGAGTTGGCCGCCTACCTGCGCGGGCGCTTCGCACCCCATGCACCGCAGTGGGAAGGCCTGGAGCAAACCGTGGCACACCTGCGAGCCAATCCCGGTACCCATTGATTCACACGGTCAAAAAATGTGGGAGCGGGCTTGCTCGCGAAAGCGGTTCGTCAGTCGCCAAATATATTGACTGATACACCGCATTCGCGAGCAAGCCCGCTCCCACATTTAGATCCAGGTTCTACCGTTGGATGGGCGGTGTCACGCATACCCCGCGCAACACCAGATCACTGATAAACCCCAGCCAATCCCGCTGCTGGGTCTTATCCGCCAAATCCTCCCCCAAAAACGAACTCAGCGTGTGCTGGTTGGAGTTATAGAAGTAGCACAACGAAGCAATCATCAAGTACACATGCTTGATGTCCACATCTTCACGAAACAGCTCCTGGGCCTGGCCCGCTTCGATGATCGGCCGCAACACCCCAACCGCCTCCCCGGACAACCGCCGCAGTTCACCCGACTGCTTCGCATGCTTGCCCTGGTGCAGGTTCTCGATGCTCAGGATCGCCACAAACTCGGGATGCTTGACGTAGTAATTCCAGATAAACCCCACCAGCGCCTGCAACGCTTGCACCGGTGCAGTCAGGTCGAGCTTGAGCTTGCTTTCGGCCTTGTTGAACTGTTCATAGGTATGCTCCAGCACACACACAAACAGGTGCTCCTTGCTGCCGAAGTAGTAATACAGCATGCGGTCGTTGGAGTCGGCCTCGCGGGAAATGCTTTCCACACGCCCGCCGGAATAGCCGTCGCGGGTGAAGACCTTGACCGCCGCCTGGAGAATCCGCGCGCGGGTCTGGTCGGCTTGCTGGGCGCGGATACCGGTCTTCTTGATCACCATCGAAAAGCCTCTGCTGCGCGGCGTAAAGGCCCGGAATATAGCATGGGCATTATTCCGTTACCGACAGGCTCTGTCACAAACGCGGCATAACGCTGGGGCTTGGATCGGAAACGTATTACTTTCTAGTTCTTCTAATAAACAGAGTATGCAGGGATGAAATACCAACCGTTTACCCGAACTTTGATTGCCACCGCGCTGGTGCTGACTGCCAGCGGCGTGCAGGCGGCCTCCCAGGCCCCGGTGGCTGGCGAAAATGGCATGGTGGTCACCGCCCAGCATCTGGCGACCCATGTGGGCGTGGATGTGCTCAAGGCCGGCGGCAACGCCGTGGATGCGGCGGTGGCGGTGGGCTACGCCCTGGCCGTGGTGTACCCGGCAGCCGGCAACCTCGGCGGCGGTGGGTTTATGACCGTGCAACTGGCCGACGGCCGCAAGACCTTCCTTGATTTCCGCGAAAAAGCCCCGCTGGCCGCGACTGCCGACATGTACCTGGACAAGGACGGCAACGTGGTCCCGGACCTCAGCTCCAAGGGCCACCTGGCGGTCGGCGTACCCGGCACCGTATCGGGGATGGAACTGGCGCTGAGCAAATACGGCACCCTCAAGCGCGCCCAGGTCATCGCCCCGGCGATCAAGCTGGCCGAAGACGGTTTTGCCCTGGAGCAGGGCGATGTCGACCTGCTGCACACCGCTACTGACGAATTCAAGAAAGACAAAGACCTGCGCGGCATCTTCCTGCACGGCGGCGAGCCGATGCTGGTGGGCCAGAAGCTGGTGCAGAAAGACCTGGCGAAAACCCTGCGGGAAATCTCCGCCAAGGGCACCGATGGCTTCTACAAAGGCTGGGTAGCCAAGGCGATTGTGGATTCCAGCCAATCGGGCAAAGGCATCATCACCCAAGCCGACCTGGACAAATACAAGACCCGCGAACTGGCGCCCATCGAGTGTGACTACCGTGGCTACCACGTGGTGTCCGCACCACCACCGAGCTCGGGCGGGGTGGTCATCTGCGAAATCATGAACATCCTCGAAGGCTACCCGATGGCCGACCTCGGCTATCACTCGGCCCAGGGCCTGCACTACCAGATCGAAGCCATGCGCCACGCGTACGTCGACCGCAACAGCTACCTCGGCGACCCGGACTTCGTGCAGAACCCGGTCGAGCACCTGCTGGACAAGGATTACGCCGCCAAACTGCGCGCCGCCATCGACCCGCAGAAAGCCGGGATCTCCCAGGACATCAAGCCGGGCGTTTCGCCCCACGAAGGCAATAACACCACCCACTACTCCATCGTCGACAAGTGGGGCAACGCGGTCTCGGTGACCTACACCCTCAACGACTGGTTCGGCGCGGGCGTGATGGCGAGCAAGACCGGGGTGATCCTTAACGACGAAATGGACGACTTCACCTCCAAGATCGGCGTGCCGAACATGTACGGCCTGGTGCAGGGCGAAGCCAACGCCATTGCTCCGGGCAAGACGCCGCTGTCGTCCATGAGCCCGACCATCGTCACCAAGGATGGCAAGGCGGTGATGGTGGTGGGTACGCCGGGTGGCAGCCGTATCATCACGGCCACCTTGCTGACCATCCTCAACGTGATCGACTACAAGATGAACATCCAGGAAGCCGTGGACGCCCCGCGTTTCCACCAGCAATGGCTGCCTGAGGCGACCAATATCGAACGCTTTGCCCTGAGCCCCGACACCCAGAAAATCCTCGAAGGCTGGGGCCACAAGTTTGCCGGCCCGCAGGACGCCAACCACCTGGCGGCGATCCTGGTAGGCGCGCCGTCCCTGGATGGCAAGCCGGTTGGCAATAACCGTTTCTATGGCGCCAACGACCCTCGGCGCAATACCGGGTTGTCGCTGGGCTACTAAAGCCCGCGGATCAGCTCCAGCACCTCGGCCTTCTTCAGCGGGTGCTTCAGGCGTTGCGAGAGCAGCGCCATGGCCCGCTGATGTTCACAGGCAACTACCGCTTCCACTTCGTCGCCCTGGCAGAGCAGGGCGATGAAGTCGTGGCGCTGCAGGTCGCCTTCCACGTGGAGCTGATTCCAGTGGCGGGGGTGGCCCAGCAGTTCAAAGGTCTTGCCGAAGTGATACGTCCAGAAGAACGGCACATCGGCAAACACCTGTTGTGCGCCCAGCATATTGCGCGCCGCCAGCACCCCGAGTTGCTGCGCCACACGCCAGTGTTCGATGCGCACGGGTTGGCCGTTCCATGGAAAGGTCACCATATCGCCCGCCGCCCATAGTCCGGGCGCGACAGACAAACCGGCATCGGCTTTGAGCGACTGGTCCTCGGCTTTTTCCAGCCCCTCGACAAACCCCGTGGCAGGCGTGACGCCGACGCCTATCAGTACCAGGTCTGCGGCCAATCTGTGGCCGTTTTTCAGCACCACCGTCGTCACGTCCATGTGGCCCTCCAGGCGTGCAGGCTCGCTGGCGGTGTGGAATATCACGCCGTTGGCTTCATGCAATTGGCGCAGTGAGGCACCGATGCGCTTGCCCAGTTGGGCCGCCAGCGGAATCTCGTGACGGCCCACCACCTGCACCGTCAACCCGCGCTTGCGTAAGGCGGACGCGGCTTCCAGGCCGATAAAACTGTCGCCGATGATCACTGCACATGTGCCCGGTTGAGCCGCCTTGACGATACGCGCCGCATCGTCCCGGGAGCGCAACACGAATACGTTGTTGAGTACGGTGCCCGGAACATCCAGCGGCCTGGCTTCGCCGCCGGTGGCCAGCAGTGCGGCGTCGTAGTCGAAGTGGCGACCGTCCGCAAGCTCGAGGCGCTTGGCTTGAGGGTCGAGGTGGCGCACTTCGCCGTGGATCCGCGACGCGTGGCAGGTGGCCTCGTCCAGCAAGGGCGGTGTTTCCTGCGGCGGCATCTCGCCGCAGATGACGAATTTGCTCAGGGCGGTGCGGTCGTAGGCGGGGTCCTGTTCCTGGTCGATCCACAACAACCGGCCGCTGAAACCCTTGCGGCGCAGCGTGGCCACGGCCGCCGAACCGGCTGCACCGGCGCCAATCACGATAAAGCAGCGCGAATCGTTGGTGTGCGGGGCAACGGGCGAGGGCAGTGCCTCGTCGCCCACACTGACCACGCCGTCGTGAATCTCCACCGGGTACTGCTTGAGCTGCACCAGCGCGGGCGGCTCGCAGACCTGGCCGTCATCCACCCGGAAGGCCGCCTTGTGCCACGGGCAAATGATCCTCCCGTCACAGACCACGCCTTGCTCCAGGGGCGCCCCGGCGTGGGGGCAATCCGCCTGATAGGCACGGACCTCGCTACCCGAACGCACCAGCAGGATGTGATGGGCGGCGGTTTCAACACGAACGCCACGGTCTTCGGGCAAGTTGATCAAGCGGGCAACGATGCGCATGTTCATAGGCCAATCTCCTTTTAAGGATTGACCTGTGCCCCGGGTAGAGGACTGCGTTGACCCGATAACCGGTCTTCAGCCCTGCGCGCCAGAGCGTTGAAAGTGGGCCATGCGTAACGAGCGGTGCATGAAAATCGTCCCCGCCGGTCAATCCAGCAGTTGTTCCACAGCTGAAAAGGCCTGGTCCTGGCGTGCTTGCCAATCCCCACGGATGACCCGTAGCGGTAGATGATGTTGCTCCAGCCAGTCACGACTGGCCTGGAAAAACGCCAGGCGATCGGCAAACTCCGGCTGGCAGCGCTGGCCATCGGCGGTCCACTCCACGTCTTCCGGAGACAGCAGCAGGTGCAGGTCGTAGTGGCGGGCGAGCAGTTCGCTGTCGAGCCACGCCGGGTAGTCGCCAAACAGGGTCTGGCTCCACAGCTTGTTGGTCAGCAGGTTGGTGTCGAGGATCAGCAACGCCGGCTGCGCGGCGCGGGCGGCATCTTCCCAGGCCAACTGGCCCCGGGCGATCTCCGGGATATCCGCCAGGGTGGTATCGCGCTGCTGGTGGTCGATGAAATAACGCACGTATTCGCCCACCATCACCCCGCCAAAATGTGCCTGCAACTGGGCGGCCAGCCAGCTTTTACCGCTGGATTCCGGGCCGGCCAGTACCACCACCTTCATGCGTGCAACGCCGGGTCAGCGCGCCATTCACGCCAGCCCTGCACGGCGATCACGGTGAACAAGGCGTAGAGCGCGGCGGTGAGGTACAGGCCTTTGTAGAGGAACAGCCCGACGAAGATCACATCCACGGTGATCCACAACGGCCAGCACTGCACGCGTTTTTGCGCCATCCACATCTGCGCCACCAGGCTGAAGCCGGTCAGGGCCGCGTCCAGCCAGGGTTGGGCGGCGTCGGTCCAGTGGGCCATGGCTGCGCCCAGCAACAGGCTGCCCACAGCACCCACAGCCAGGCCTTGCAGGATCGGTTGCAAGCCCAGGCTGGTGACTTGCCGGCCTTGCTTGACCTCACCGGCGCGGGTCCACTGCCACCAGCCGTAGAGTTGCAGGGCGGCGTAGATCACTTGCAGGAGCATGTCGGAGTAGAGCTTCACATCGAAGAAGATCCAGGTGTACAGCAGCACCATCACCAGGCCTATGGGCCAGCACCACGGGTTCTGTTTAACCGTCAACCAGACAGCGATCACCCCCAGGGCGGCGGCAAACAGTTCAAGCCCGGACATGGCGGTTCCTTGGGGGAGTCGAAGAGGGCGCTGATTGTAACCAATGTGGGAGCGGCGGTGCGACGATAGATCGTTCCCACGCTCTGCGTGGGAATGCAGTTCCGGACGCTCCGCGTCCCGGCTCTGCGCAACGGTGACGCAGAGCGTCACAGGATGCGTTCCCACGCAGAGCGTGGGAACGATCATCGGCGTCAGACCTTGAACTGGCGCAGAAGGCTGTCGAGTTGTTCGCTCAGGCCTTTCAAGTGCGCACTCGCGACGCTGGACTGCTGCGCCGCCAGCGCGGTGCTGTGGGACAAGCCGGCTGCCTGGGTGACGTTCTGGTTGATGTCTTCCACCACATGCGCCTGCTGCAACGTGGCACTGGCAATCGAGGCGTTCAGCCCGTTGAGATTACGCAGCGCCTGGCCGATGGCAGTCAGGCTCGCTCCCGCCTGGCCTGCTTGTTCGATAGTCAGTTGCGAGGCCTGGTGGCTGTCGCTGATGACCTTGACCGCTGCCTCCGAATGGCCTTGCAGGCGCTCGATCATCGCCTGGATCTCTGCCGTGGATTTTTGCGTGCGCTGGGCCAGCAGCCGTACTTCGTCGGCCACCACCGCAAAACCACGGCCTTGCTCCCCGGCGCGGGCCGCTTCGATGGCGGCGTTGAGGGCCAGCAAGTTGGTCTGGTCGGCAATCGAGCGGATCACTTCCAGCACGCCGCCAATCTGCGTGCTTTCAGTCGACAGCGTACGGATCACCTCCACGGCCTGGCTGATGGTGCCGGAGAGCTGGTCGATCCGTTGCAGGCTGCCATCGATATTGAGCTGGCCCTGTTCGGCCTGCACCTGGGCATCGCGCATTTCGCTGGCGGCATGCTCGGCATTTTTGGCCACGTCCTGTACGCCATAGGTGACTTCATTGATCGCCGTCGCCACCAGTTCCATCTGCTGCGATTGCTGCTGGCTGCGGTCATGGGCATCGCTGGCGTTGCTGCCCAGCTCGGTGGACGACTGGCCCAAGGCGTTGGCGCAGGTCTGCAACTGGCCCACTACCTGCCGCAGCTTGGCGGTAAAGCTGTTGAAGTGCCGCGACAATTGAGTGACTTCATCCTGGCCATGGGTGTCGAGGGTGCGGGTCAGGTCGCTTTCGCCACTGGCGATATTGGCCATCGCATTCACTGCCTGCTGCAACGGGCGCACGATGCTGCGGGCGATCAGCACCACCAGCAGGGCCATGATCAGCGCGATCACCAGGCCAACCACCGAGGCTTTCCACACCTGGCCGCGGAACTCGCCTTGCACGTCATCGACATACACGCCGGAACCGATGATCCAGCCCCAGGGTTCGAACAGCTGGATATAGGAGGTCTTGGCCACCGGCGCATCGGCGCCGGGCTTGGGCCAGCGGTAATTTACCATCCCCGCGCCCTTGGCCTTGGCCAGGATCACGAACTCGTTGAACACCGCAAAGCCGTCCGGATCGCGGATGGCCGACAGGTTCTGGCCGTCGAGCTTGGGGTTGGCCGCGTGCATGATCATCACGGGCGTGAGGTCGTTGATCCAGAAGTAGTCGTCCTTTCCGTAGCGCAGGCCACGTACCGCGCTCAAGGCTTGCTTCTGCGCCGCTTCACGGGTCAGGACGCCGCTGGTTTCGAGGCTGTGATAATAAGTCAGGATCCCGCTGGCGGTTTGCACCACGCGCTGGGTCTGCTCACTCTTGGCCTGGTACAGGTCGTCATGAATCTGCTTGAGCATAAGCAGGCCGAGGGTTAGCAGCATCAGCACGGCGACGATCAGGATCAGCCAGAGGCGCCGGCTGATAGACATATTGCGCAAACTGTTCATGGTCCTGTCACTCCGTGTTCTTATAATTTTGGGTGCTGCATCGACATTTCCGGCTTGTCTGATAGGCTTTCGGCCCAGAATCAAAAAACCTGAGTCCTGCCTGATTTTTCACGGAATTTTCGCAGTTCGGCCTTGATTATTTGCGCTGTGCTTGCAGCGCACTCTTCGTTAGTGAACGTCTAAAAAATATCAACGAGGCATGCCGTGGGCATGACCTTTGGGGGAATCGATGGATCTTTGGACCGCCGTACAGGCACTGATACTCGGCGTTGTAGAGGGGCTGACGGAGTTTTTGCCGATCTCCAGTACCGGGCACCAGATTATCGTGGCCGACTTGATCAACTTCGGTGGCGAACGCTTTGAAGCGTTCAATATCATCATCCAGCTGGGCGCGATCCTGGCGGTGGTGTGGGAGTTTCGACGCAAGATCCTCGACGTGGTCATTGGCTTGCCGACCCAGCGCAATGCCCAGCGTTTCACCGTCAACCTGATCATTGCCGTATTGCCGGCGGTGGTGCTGGGGGTGATTTTCGCCGACCTGATCAAACACTACCTGTTCAACCCGATCACCGTTGCGGCGGCGTTGGTGGTGGGCGGCGTCATCATGTTGTGGGCCGAGCGCCGCCAGCATGAAGTGCACGCCGAAACCGTCGACGACATCACCTGGAAGGACGCGATCAAAGTCGGCTTCGCCCAGTGCCTGGCCATGATCCCGGGCACCTCGCGCTCGGGCGCTACCATCATTGGCGGCCTGTTGTTCGGCCTGTCACGCAAGACCGCCACCGAGTTCTCGTTCTTCCTGGCGATGCCGACCATGGTCGGCGCAGCGGTGTATTCGGGCTACAAGTACCGTCACCTGTTCCAGCCGGATGACCTGCCGGTGTTTGCCATCGGCTTTGTCACCTCGTTCATCTTCGCGATGATCGCGGTCAAGGCGCTGCTCAAGTTCATCGCCAGCCACAGCTACGCGGCGTTCGCCTGGTACCGGATCGCCTTCGGCCTGGTGATCCTGGCCACCTGGCAGTTCGGCTGGATCGACTGGTCGGCCGTCAAGCCATGATCATCCAGCATCCGCGCTTCAAGGCGTTGGTGTTTGCACTGTTGTGCGCCGCGCCGCTGTTTGGTGCGGCGCTGCTGGGGTACCGCGGGGTTTCGCTGATCCCGCTGGTGGCCTATGGCGTGGTCAGCGTGGTGGCGTTCCTGCTGTACTGGAGCGACAAGCGCAAGGCTCGCGAAGACAGCTGGCGCACCCCGGAAAACGTCCTGCACGCGGTGGAGCTGGCAGGCGGTTGGCCGGGGGCGTTGATTGCCCAGCAGGTGTTCCGCCACAAGACGCGCAAGGTGTCTTATCAGGTGGTGTTCTGGCTGATCGTGTTGCTGCACCAGGTGTTCTGGATTGATCAGCTGTTCCTGGGTGGCACGCTACTCTCGATCTTCTAGCAACAAGCCGACCTGCGTGCGCTTGGGCAGCTTGCTCACCACCAACTGGTGGGAACGCTGCAACAGGCCACGCAGTTCCTCGGCGCCCAGCGGGTAGGGCGTTTCCATGATGATCCACTGCGCCCGCGCCAGGTACGGCGCCGGGTGGATGCCGGGGCGATCCACATGGCCCAGGAACAGCTCCTTGTCGACCTTGAAGGCCAGCGAGTCGCCCCGCAGGTTCTGCAAGGCAAACATCTTGTTGCCGGCAATCGAAAACACCCGTACGCCGCCCCATTTGTAATCTTCCCGCGCGCCGGGCAAGCCCAGGCAAAACGTGGCGACTTGTTCTTCGGTCATTCTCATAGCAAACGGTCTCCGCAACCTTTGAAGGCGTTATCCAGGTGGTCGATCCAGGCCCGCACGGCCGGCAACACACCGCGCCGATGTGGGTACACCGCCTGCAACCAGCCACCCGGCAATGACCATTGCGGCAAGAGCTGCACCAATTGGCCGTTGGCCAATTCCTCCTCGCAATACATCATCGGCAGCACGGTAAACCCCAGGCCGGCGAGGGCGCAGGCCTTGCGTACCAGGAAATCATCGATCCCCAGCCGCGCTTCCATCACCAGGTCGTGGCTGCTGCCCTCCGGGCTGAGCATGCGGAAGTGCACCATGCGGTCTGCTTCCAGGGCGCCCAGCACCGGCAGTTGCTTGAGGTCTTCCAGGGTGTCGATCTGCCGCTCACGCACAAAGTCGGGGCTGGCGACAATCGCGGTCTGGGCCTGGCGCAGGCGCTTGGTCACCAGCAGCGGGTCTTCATCCCCAAGCTCGCGCACGCGCAAGGCCACATCAATGCCTTCGGCCACCAGGTCGACGCGGCGGTTGACCAGGTTCATCTCCAACTGCACCAGCGGGTTGGCGGTGAGAAACTCCGCCACCACGGTCTGCAGGAATTGGTGAGCCAGGCCCACGGGGCTGCTTACCCGCAGCCGACCGCGGGGTTCGCTGGACATGCTGGCCACTGCCTCGTCGGCCATTTCCGCCTCCAGCAGCATTGCCTGGCAGTGGCGCAGGTAGCGTTCACCCACGGCAGTGAGGGTCAGTTGGCGGGTGGTACGTTGCAGCAAGCGGGCGCCGAGGCGTTCTTCCAGCTCGGCAATGCGCCGCGACAGCCGCGACTTGGGAATCCCCAGCAGCCGCCCGGCAGCGGCGAAACCGCCGGCTTCCACCACCTTGGCGAAGTAGTAGAGGTCATTCAGATCTTGCATGGTCGGCCTATTGTCCTGTCAGTGGGACGAATAATCGCATATTGCCTGACTAATCGCTGATTGGTTTCATCTGTAGGCTTATTTCCATTCCGTCGCCCTTGGCGATGCTTACTTGGAGATTAACCATGAAACTGTTGCATATCGATTCCAGCATCCTCGGCGACAACTCGGTCTCCCGTCAGTTGAGCGCAGGTGTCGTCAAGACCTGGCAGGCGGCCGAGCCAGGCGTTGAAGTGACCTACCGTGACCTGGCCAGCGAAGGCATCAACCACTTTTCCGGCGTGACCCTGGGTGCACTGGGCACCGCTGCCGAGCTGCGTGATGCCGTACAGAAACATGAAGCCGAGCTGAGCGCCAACACCCTCGCCGAATTCCTCGCGGCCGACGCCATCGTCCTGGCTGCGCCGATGTACAACTTCACCATCCCGACCCAACTCAAGGCCTGGATCGACCGTATCGCCGTCGCCGGCCAGACATTCCGCTACACCGAAAACGGTCCTGAAGGCCTGGCCGGCGGCAAGAAAGTCATCATCGTGTCGACCTCCGGCGGCCTGCACGTTGGCCAGCCGACCGGTGTGGCTCACGAAGACTACCTGAAAGTGCTGCTGGGCTTCCTCGGCATCACCGACATCGAAATCGTCCGCGCTCACGGCCTGGGCTATGGCGATGAAGTGCGCAGCAAGGCGATCAGCGACGCCAACGCAGTGATCAACGAACAATTGTTCGCCGCAGCGTAAGACTTGTGTAAATTTTGCTGTTCCTCGATATCAATCTGATTCGAGGCGCCTAAACTCTGTATTCTGCTCGCCTGAAAAGCGATCGGAGTACGGAGTTTTTTCGTTTACCCGCTGTCACTACTTTGGCCCAGGTTATGCACGCATGGGTAAACCCTGCCAGTCCGAGCGCCTGAACCATGGATACTTCAACAGCTACGCGGGCTTACGCAACAAAGGTGGACATCCCCATGATGCGTCTTTGTGCAGTCTTGGTTCTCTCCCTGCTCGGCGGCCTGATTTCAGTGCAAGCCGCGCCCGCGCCGCACCCCCATTGGAGTGTGGGCTTCCACCGCATGACTTTTCTCGACCCGCTGGATCTGCAGCCGATGAAAGCCGTCGCGTTCTACCCGTCCACCGGCCTGGAACACACCACCCAGGTGGGCGCTTATCACATCGCCGCCACTGAAGACTCGAAAATCGCCATCGGCCGCTTTCCAATGCTGATGCTGTCCCACGGCAATACTGGCACGCCCCTGGCCCTGCACGACCTCGCCACCTCCCTGGCGCGCAAGGGGTTTGTGGTGGTGGCGGTGCTGCACCCTGGCGACAACTACAAGGATCACAGCCGGCTGGGCACCTTGAGCAACCTGTACGGGCGCCCGATCCAGATTTCCGAAGCGATCACCGCCACCCTCGGCGACCCGATGCTGTCGCCATTCGTCAACGTCGACCAGGTAGGCGTCATCGGTTATTCGGCCGGTGGCGAAACCGCGCTGATCCTCGCGGGCGCCAAGCCGGACCTCGACCGCCTGCGCCGCTACTGCCAGCAACGCCCGGAAGATCGCGACGCCTGCACCACCAAGGGCGAGTTGATCGTCGACCGCGACGATCTGCAACCGCAGGCCGACCCGCGTATCCATGCCTTGATGTTGATGGCGCCGTTGAGCCTGATGTTTGGCCGCCACACCCTGGCGGACGTGCATGTACCGGTGCTGCTCTATAGCGGCGACGGCGACAAGCTGGTGGCCGTGGACAAGAACGCCGAGGCCCTGGCGCGCAAACTGCCGGAGCCGCCGGACTTCAAGCTGCTGGCCGGGGCAGGGCACTTTGTGTTCATGGCGCCTTGCGACGAGAGCCAACTGGCCGCGATGCCCGCCATGTGCACCGATGCCGACGGGGTTGACCGTGAAAGCATCCACCGCGACCTGATTTCCGAGGCCGGGCGGTTCTTTAATCACACCCTCGGGCAATCCACCCGGGCGGGCTTGCAGACGGCTGATCAGTAAGCGCGGCGCTTGAGCAGTAACGTCAGGCCCAGGCCGCTGATGGAAAGCAGGGCGGCGCAAAAGAAGATCCACGAGTAGCCCAGGTTCAGCGCCACCGCACCCATCACCGGCCCGGCAATGGCCAGCGCCAGGTCAAAAAACACCGCATATGCACTCAACCCGGCGCCCCGGCTGCTGTTGGGCACCTGCTTGATCGCCTCCACGCCCAGCGCCGGGTACACCAGCGACAAACCAAAGCCGGTCAGCCCGGCGCCGATCAAGGCCACGCCGGTGGACGGTGCCAGCCACAGCAGCGTCAGGCCCAGGGTTTCGATGGTCATGCAGGCAATCGCCGCGGTGAAGCCGCCGAAGCGGTTGATGGCAGAGATAAACACCAGCCGTGACAGGATGAAACACACGCCAAATACCGTCAGGCACCAGGCTGCGCCCGTCCAGCCACGGCTCAAGTAGTAGAGGGTGATAAAGGTGGTGAGGGTGCCGTAGCCAATCGATGCCAGGCACAGGCTGGCGCCGAACGGCGCGATACGCCCGAATACCGCCCAGAAGGGCAGCCGCTCGCCGCGCACCACGGGCACCGAAGGTTTGTTGCGAATCAGCAGCAGGCCCAGGGCGGAAAGTGCCGTGAGGGCGATTCCGAGGCTGGTGTAGCCGTAGTCGGCAACCATCACCACCCCAAGTGGGGCACCAATGGCAATCGCGCCGTAGGAGGCGATGCCGTTCCACGAGATCGATCGTGCCGTATGTTCGGCACCGACCGCGCCCATGCACCAACTGATGGTGCCGACGCCGATCAGGCCCTGCGCGACGCCGAGTAACAGCCGGCCGACAATCAATATGCCGAGGCTCAGCAACGGCAGGCTTTGCACCAGCGTGGCGATGAACGTCAGCACCCCGCTCAGCAGAATCCCGCTCAGGCCCAGCACGATAGCGCGCTTGGTGCCCACGTTGTCCGACATGCGCCCGGCCATGGGGCGGCTGAGCAGCGTGGCCAGGTATTGCGAGCCGATGGTTATCCCGGCGACCACCGCGCTGAAACCCAGCTCACCGTGGACATAGCCGGGGATGACGGCAATCGGCAGGCCGATACAGATAAACGCGATAAACGTGTAGAAAACGATGGAGACGATCTGCAGGGTGATCGACAAGGAGCTGGGGGCGGCGGGCTGTGTGGCAGGCATGGGGACTCGTTCGCGGGCGGGCGGTGCGGGCATCATGGCAAGGGCTTGGGGTAAAAGGAAGCAGGCTAACTATATTTGATGATATTGCGGCCCGTGCCTATCCGGCTTTGGATCCATGGGGCCTCCCTGGCCCGGGACGACTAAAGCTGACGCGGTGAAGTGTGGGAGCTGTCGAGCTGTAGCAAGGCTGCGAAGGCGGCGGCATGGTCAATAAAGATGTTGCCTGGCACACCGCTATCGCGGCCTCGCTAAAGCTCGACGGCTCCCACAGAAAAGCAGAGCCATATCCCAAAAAAAAGCCCCATCACACTGGACGGGGCTTTCGCATTTCAAACTACCGGTGGCTCTTAGAAAACCACACCCTGACTACGCAGGTAATCGTCATAAGTCCCGCTGAAGTCGATCACCCCACTCGGGCTCAGCTCGATGATGCGGGTGGCCAGGGACGACACAAACTCCCGGTCATGGCTGACAAAGATCAGCGTACCCGGGTAGTTCTCCAACGCCAGGTTCAGCGCCTCGATGGACTCCATGTCCAAGTGGTTGGTCGGCTCGTCCATGATCAGCACGTTCGGCTTTTGCAGGATCAGCTTGCCGAACAGCATGCGACCTTGCTCGCCACCGGAAATCACCTTCACCGACTTCAGGATCTCGTCGTTGGAGAACAGCATGCGGCCCAGGGTACCGCGAACCACTTGCTCGCCTTCCTTGGTCCAGCGGCCCATCCAGTCGAACAGGTTGGACTCGTCTTCGAAGTCCGAAGCATGGTCCTGGGCGTAATAGCCCAGTTCAGCCGCGTCGGTCCACTTGACCGTACCGGCATCCGGGGTCAGTTCGTTGACCAGGGTACGCAGCAGGGTGGTCTTGCCGATACCGTTCGGGCCAATGATCGCCACGCGCTCGCCGGCTTCAACCTGGAAGCTGAAGTCCTTGAACAGCGTCTTGCCGTCAAAGCCCTTGGCCATGCGATCGACGATGACCGCCTGGCGGTGCAGCTTCTTGGTCTGGTCGAAGCGGATGAACGGGCTGACGCGGCTCGATGGCTTGACTTCGGCCAGCTGGATCTTGTCGATCGCCTTGGCACGGGAAGTGGCCTGCTTGGCTTTCGAGGCGTTGGCCGAGAAGCGGCTGACGAAGGATTGCAGCTCGGAGATCTGCGCTTTCTTCTTGGCGTTGTCCGACAGCAACTGCTCGCGGGACTGGGTCGCCACGGTCATGTATTCGTCGTAGTTGCCCGGGAACAGGCGCAGCTCGCCGTAGTCCAGGTCGGCCATGTGGGTGCAGACGCTGTTCAGGAAGTGACGGTCGTGAGAGATGATGATCATCAGGCTGTTACGCTGGGTCAGGATGTTTTCCAGCCAGCGGATGGTGTTGATGTCCAGGTGGTTGGTTGGCTCGTCGAGCAGCAACACTTCCGGATCGGAAAACAGCGCCTGGGCCAGCAATACACGCAGCTTCCAGCCTGGTGACACTTCACTCATCGGGCCGTTGTGCTGCTCGATGCCGATACCCAGGCCCAGCAACAACTCACCGGCGCGGGATTCGGCGGTGTAGCCGTCCATCTCGGCGAAGTCGGTTTCCAGCTCGGCCACGGCCATGCCGTCGTCTTCGGTCATTTCCGGCAGCGAGTAGATGCGGTCGCGCTCGGCCTTGACCTTCCACAGCTCTTCGTGACCCATGATCACGGTGTCGAGTACGGTGAATTCCTCGTAGGCGAACTGGTCTTGGCGCAGTTTACCCAGGCGCACGTTCGGCTCCAGCATGACCTGGCCGCCCGACGGGTCGAGGTCGCCACCGAGGATTTTCATGAAAGT
This sequence comes from Pseudomonas sp. G5001, assembly GCF_013385475.1. Lineage (NCBI taxonomy): Bacteria > Pseudomonadati > Pseudomonadota > Gammaproteobacteria > Pseudomonadales > Pseudomonadaceae > Pseudomonas > Pseudomonas sp. G5001. The sequence goes on along the minus strand of NZ_JACAPZ010000035.1, from coordinate 48,903 downwards.
CGACTTGCCGCAACCGTTGGCACCGATCAGGCCATAACGGTTGCCTGCGCCGAACTTGACCGAAACGTTCTCAAATAGCGGCTTGGCGCCGAACTGCATGGTGATGTTAGCTGTGGAGATCAATTACTTTACCTATCAATAGCTTGGAGTGCGCTAATTTGAGCCGGGCCCATTTTGTGGCCCAGGCCAACGGGCATACGTCGGCAGCGACATCAAGGCTTGGGGCCCAGTCGCTGAGCAGAAAAATGGGTGCATGTTGGAATTTGGCGCGCATTGTCGCATATGTCAGGCGGGAGTTGTATGGCGCTGCACGGATGGATTCGCCCGAGTCTCCGGCATTGCCACCCACACCAGCCCCAATGCGACGGCCGCCACGCCGGCCAGGGTCAGGAACGCCGCGTTGTAACCCGCCCACTGCACGACAAAACCTGCCAGGCTGCTGCTCAAGGCCGCGCCGAGGCCGAATGCCGTGGACAGCGCGCCCAGGCTGACATTGAAGCGTCCGGTGCCCTGGGTGAGGTCTTTGACTATCACCGGAAACAGCGCGCCGAACACCCCGGCACCGACCCCGTCAAGCATCTGCACCGCCACCAGCCAATATGGATCACTGGACAGCGTATACAACACGCCCCGCAGCGGCAGGATCATGAAACCGGCGAGCAGCAACGGCTTGCGCCCCCACACGTCGGCCTTCACGCCCACCAGCCAGGCCACCGGCACCATCACCAACTGGGCCGCGACGATGCAGGCCGAGGTCAGCGGCGTGGCCATCTGCAGGTTGATCTGCGACAGCTTCTGGCTGACCAGCGGCAGCATGGCCGCATTGGCCAGGTGAAACAGCGCGCAGCAGATGGCAAACAGCATCAAGGGCCTGTTCGCCAGAAGCACGGCCAACCCCGACGGTTGTTCATGGCCGGTGCCATGCGCAGGGTCGAAACCCCGTGCGACTTCGTGGTCGATTGCCTGGGCTGACACGCAGCTGACCGCGATGACACTCGCCGCAGCCATGACTGCCATCAGATAGAACACCGCCACCGGGCCGAACAGGTAGGCAAATCCACCGGCGAGGAGGGCCGCCACCGCGTTGCCGGCGTGGTTGAAGGTTTCATTGCGGCCGGTGCGCCGGGTAAAAGCGCGCGGCCCGGTGATCCCGAGGGAAATCGCCGAGATGGCCGGCGCAAACACCGAGGCCGCCGCTGCACTGGCCGCCTGGGTCAGCGCCACCAGGCTGAAGGAGCTGACGAAGGGCAGGAGCAGGCAACTGGCAGTCACCAGCAGCGCGGCGATCACGATCACTGCCCGTTTGCTGCGGGTTCGGTCAATCAATGCGCCGGCCGGCGTCTGGGTGAGCAGGGCCGCGATGCCGGCCAGGGTCATGACCACGCCGATGCTGGCGGGGTCCCAGTGGTGCACGGCCAGCAGATAAATCGCCAGGTACGGCCCCAGTCCGTCACGCACGTCCGCCAGGAAGAAGTTCAGGCTGTCCAGGGACAGGGTGTTGCGCAGGTCAGAGCGAGTGGCCATGGCACGGTCTTCAGGCAAGAGGTCGGTAGCAGTAGTGACCCATGGCATGAAGGTATAGTTTCTGAAGGCGGCGTTGCACTCGTATGGCAATACAAGCAAAAACATTTACAAAGTGGAGCCATTTGCATCGAAAAATAGCGCTGATCGAGGCTTTTTCAGGGCTTTTTATTGTTAACAGTTGAACATCCAATAAGCCTGGCTTATTTTCCGTCCGTTCGCCCTACAGTGAAGGCTCTTTACCGGTTCAAGGATGGCGAGGCTTTCGGTGTAGGGCGGACTTCTTTTGTCGCAATGACCGGAACATATTGGAGACGCAATGGACATGCTGTCAGCCCAGGTATCAAAACCAGCCCGCTCAACTGCCCCGTGCTACACCCTCACCGCCATCAAGCGCCCGTGCTGATTGGCTGCCGTGCAGGCAAAAAAAGGCCCGTGGGGTAGACGGGCCAAGGTGTTCACTGGAGTAGGTAGCCTTCACCCTATAGGTCAACACGTGAAGGCCATGTGAAAACCATGTCGCAGGAACGGATGTATATCCGTGTCAGGGTTTGCGCACGAACGTGCGCATGGTTTGCCCTGGGCCGGTACTGAAGCGGGTAGGGCGGGGCATGCCTTCATCTGCCGCAATAAACACGAAGTGATCACCTTCCAGCCGGTAACTCGCGGGTAACTGTTTGCCGGCATCCTCTCCCATCGAGTCAACCCAGGTAATGCTTTTGGGTGCCGTGCTGGCATCGAGCGTGAAGCTGCCTGCCAGTAAAACCTCGCCGTCGACCGTCACCACCTGGAATTGATCGCCCGAGATTGTCGTGATCGCGCCTGGCGCGCTGTGTTCATCCGTGGGATTGAGCACACCATTGTCTTCCAGCGCCGTTTGTTCCCATGCCCCCTGGAGCGCCTGGAAATCCGCATTTGAAGCACGTGTCATACAAATTCCTTTTTGGTTAAAAAACGAGCAGTCAATACCTTGGTGCGTAGATGCCTGACGGATAAGCTGAATCGATTTTGTGAGAATTGTCTGGTTTCTCTTTGTTGCGTACGAATTTTCCCAGTATTCACGGGTATTTAGCGCCATTTTGTGCGTTGATTCGGAAACGGTTCTTTACAAGTTCGTCTACGCTCAGCACCAGGGTAGGGGCTCCTGCGTAATCTGAACGAAAACAATCTACGGTGATGTGGGATTTTTCCATGATCGAGGTGGTCCGATGACCATCGGTAGACCGTTCGTGTCTTGTGTACAGGGCGTTGTCCCTGATTTTCAAGCGGCCATTCAGTATTTGATGAATATGTGTGACCGCTGACTGTCGACTTTTTAAGGTGCATCAGTTTTGAATAAAACTCCTCGGCTCCACGCTCATGCGGCATCGGACGAAATTGATCTGTTTGAACTGTGTCATGGTATCTGGCGGCAAAAGAAGTTGGTGCTGGGGTGTACGATTCTGGCGGGGATGCTGGGGGCGGGCTACGCTTTTCTGGCCCCGCGGGAGTATCAGGTCAGCAGTGTGCTGCGCCCGGCTGCCATCAATGAGCTGGATGCTCTGAACCGCTCCGAAGTCTATAAGTTGCCGCCGGCCGACGCCCTGAACAAAGTGGGGGCGCAACTGGACTCATACGAAGCGCGCCTGGGGTTTTTCAAGTCCCATGAGGACCTGTTCAAGGCGTTCCAGAAAACCGGGCAAAGCCTCGAGCAGAGTTTTGAAGAATTCAATCGAAACTCCATCAACCTGAGCCTGCCCGATCCCAAGAAGTCCGACTCCCTGAGCAGCTATATCAAGCTTGAGCTGGAATACCCGGCAGACATCGACGGGGTAGCGATTCTCAACGGCTTTGTAGACTACGCAATTGATTCGGAACGTGCCCAGGTCGGTGCTGACCTTAAAGTGATCGTCAATAACCGCTTGAACGAACTCAAGGGCAAAATCGACGCGGCGCGCTCCAATTACGAAACCGACAAGGAATCGAAGATTGCCAAGCTGCTTGAAGCCGACAGGCTCAAACGGGCCAAGCTGGAGGACGAACTGGGTGCCCTGCGCTTACAGATGAAAATGGAGCGCACGGACCGGCTGGCAGAGCTGGCGGAGGCCATTTCCATCGCCAAGTCGATGGGCATCAAGACCCCGACCACTCCTTCGTCCATGGCAGATGCCTCGCGTAGCGGCTCGAATCAAGTAATGCGCACCGAGGTCAACAACCAGAAAATCCCGCTGTACTTCCTCGGTACAGAGGCGCTTGAGGCGGAACGTGCCGCGTTGCAGGCGCGTACGAGCGACGACTTTACCAACAGCCGCATTGCACAGATTGGCAAAGAGTTGCAGATGCTGGAGGTCAACCGTGAAGTGGAGGTGCTGAAAAATCGCGGGAATGAAGACATTTTCTTGCAGGATGTTGAACCGTTACGAGCGGAAGTCGCGCGTTTGCGAGGCCTGAATATCGACATGAGTGGCCTCAAGCTGGTAACCATTGACCGTCGTGCCCAAGAGCCGCTGAGCCCGATCAAGCCCAAGAAAGCCCTGGTTATGATACTGAGCCTGCTGGCAGGGTTGACCGTGGGTGTACTGATTGCGCTGGGCCGCCATCTGCTGGCACGACGCGAAGCCGTACCCTACTCGGAGTTGGATGAATATCGGCTTTCTCTGCGTACACGCAAGGATGATGAACCGAAAAGCTGACGCCTTCAGCAGCGGGCAGGCCGCCCGGCAAGCCCGCTGCTGCTCTTCCTGGCACACTCACTGGACACCTTTTCACAAATCTTGATTAACCTTTGGTTACAAAGTGTGGCTAAAATAGCTGCCAATGGCCACGACCGGATTGTCACCCAGCCGTTCGTGTTGCCGGTTTTGTGAATTGTGATTTCAGGTGCTGCATCTTCAATCCTCGGCCGTTGTGGGCACGCGGGAGCAGCCTGTTCTCTTCTGACTTGTGACGAATACCTTGAAACTCATCATTGTTGCTCTCTACATTGCCTCTATTGCGTATGTCCACCTGCGTGGCCGGGTGCGCCACAAGCTGGGGCGCCAGCTCAGTGATCACTCGACCTTCCTGGCTCCGGTGAACTGCTTTCTCTACCTCTTTTCCAAACTGCCCAGCCGACCGTACCTGTCCCCCAGCGACTTTCCCGACCTGAGCCCGCTTCAGGAGCATTGGCAAGAGATCCGCGAGGAAGGCCAGAACCTGCTGCGCGCAGGCGAGATCAAGCGCTCCGACCAGTACAATGACGTGGGTTTCAATTCGTTCTTCAAGTCGGGCTGGAAGCGTTTCTATTTGAAGTGGTACGGCGACAGCCATCCTTCGGCGATGAAGCTGTGCCCGCGCACCACCGAGCTGGTGCAAAGCATCGGCTCGATCAAGGCCGCGATGTTTGCCGAGCTGCCACCGGGCTCAAAGCTGGTACGCCATCGTGACCCGTATGCCGGTTCCTACCGTTACCACCTGGGCCTGGACACGCCCAACTCCCCGGGCTGCTACATCAACGTGGACGGTGAAAACTACTACTGGCGCGACGGTGAACCGGTGATGTTTGACGAGACCTTCATCCACTACGCCGAAAACACCACCGAGCAGAACCGGATCATTCTGTTCTGCGATATCGAACGCCCGATGAAGTACCGCTGGGCGGCCGCGTTCAACCGTTGGTTCAGCCGCAATGTGATGGCCGCGGCCGGTTCGCCCAACGATGCCGGTGACAAGACCGGCGGCCTGAACCGTGCGTTTACCCGGCTGTACAAGATTCGCCTGCGGGGCAAGGAGTTGAAGAAACGCAACCGCACCCGTTACTACCTGGAAAAGTGGGCGATCTTTGCCGGCCTGGCCGCGATCTTCATCCTTATCTGAACCGGGCAGCGGAGCGCATCAGCCTGGCGGATGCGCCCCCAGCTTCTCCCACATCTTCTTGCTGATCTTCTGCCGATTGGCATAACCCGCCCACGGGTCCTTCTTCAAACCCTGCAAACGCTCGTGCAGGTTAGCCACCGTCCATTGTTGGGCGCTGTGCAAACTCTTCAACTCATCACGACTCACCGGTACCGATACCGGCAGGCCGGGCCGCGCCCGCACCGAGTAGGCGGCTACCGTGCTGGCGCCCCGGGCGTTGCGTAGGTAGTCGATGAAGATCTTGCCCACGCGATTCTTCGGGCCCGAAGTCGCGGTAAAGCGTTCAGGCAACTGCAGCGTCATGAACTGGGCGATGGCCTTGGCGAAGGCTTTTACCGAGTCCCAGCCGTCGCGGCGCGCCAGCGGCACCACCAGGTGCAGGCCTTTGCCGCCGCTGGTCTTGACGAACGCTTCAAGCCCCAGTTCATCGAGTACCGACAAGGTCAGTTGCGCCGCTTCAAGCATGCTTTTCCACGGCAGTGCCGGGTCCGGGTCGAGGTCGAGCACAAACAGGTCCGGGGTTTCAATCTTGTCAGCGGTAGCGCCCCAGGTATGCAACTCGACGGTACCCATCTGCACGGCACCGATGAGCGCGGCCGGGCTGTCGATTTCCATCAGCCGCGCATGGCCCGGGTCCAGGGCCTGGTCCAGTTGCTTGATATTCGGGATCGACAGGCGCTCGGAGTGCTTCTGGAAAAACTGTTCGCCGGCAATGCCTTCCGGTGCCCTGAGCAAGGACACCGGCCGGTTGCGCAGAAAGGGCAGGAGCCATTCGCTGATGCCCTCATAGAACTGTGCCAGTTGCAGTTTCTGTGTAGCGCTCTGGGCATCGATGACTCGGTCCGGATGGGTAATCCTGACCCCAGCCACGGCGCCGGTGCCCGCCGTCTTTTTGCGGGGTTTTTCCTTCAGCGATTTGGCCGTCCGCGGCTGCTCATGCACAATCTGCTCCGCCGGCTTGTCGGTGCGCAGCCCGACAAACGCCGCCTGGCGCACCACACCTTCGCGGGTCCATTCGGCAAATTGCACTTCGCCCACCAGCTGCGGCTCGACCCAGTGCACGCCGCGTGCCTGGGCACTGGTCAGGGGCTTGGCCAGCGGTGAAGTCTGGCGTTCCAGCGCCTTCAACTGTGCACTGATCTTTTTCAGCGCGGCCTGATCGAATCCGGTACCTACGCGCCCGGCATACACCAGGTCGCTGTCATCATTGACCGCCAGCAACAGCGCGCCAAACCCGCTGCGCGAACCTTGCGGGCGGGTGAACCCTACGATCACGAATTCCTGGCGCAGCCGGCACTTGAGCTTGATCCAGTCCGGGCTGCGCCTGGAAACGTAGGGGCTGCCGGCACGTTTGCCGATCACGCCCTCCAGCGCCAGGTCGCAGGCACTTTCGAAGATATCCCGCTGGTTGGCAGCAAAGGACTCGGAGAAGCGCAGCAGCTTGCTCTTGCTGCGGCTAACCGCGTCCTTCAGTGCGGTGCGGCGCTCTTCGACAGCGGCTTCGCGCTGGTCGCGGCCGTCCAGGAACGGCGCATCGAACAGGTAATAGACAATGTCCAGGCTGCGGCCGATATCAAAGGCGTTTTGCAGCGCCTGGAAATCCGGCAGCCCGTCGGCGTTCAGGCTGACCACCTCACCGTCAAGCCAACTGTCCTTGAGCTTCAGGGCTTCCAGGGCCTTGGCCTGGCGTGGCAGGCGATCGGTCCAGTCATGGCCATTGCGGGTGAACAGCCGAACTTCGCCATCGCGAATCCGCGCGAGGATGCGATAGCCGTCGAATTTGATCTCGTACACCCAATCGCCTTCCGGTGCACGGTCCACCAGTGTCGCCAGCTGTGGCGCGAGTTGATCGGGCAGGTCGGTTGAGGGCTTGCGCCTGGCTTTCTTCGGCGCTGCGGGCTTTTTCGCAGCCCCCACCGTTGCGTCGCTCAGCACGCTTTTCGGTTCAGCCTGAACCACATCGTAGTCAGCCACCGGGCGTGCCTGCTGATCGTTCTCCTTGATCAACAACCACTGCTCCTTGTCGCCGCTGCCCTTGAGTCGGGTGCGCACCAGCGTCCAGTCGCCTGCCAGTTTTTCGCCGATCAGGCTGAACTTCAGCTTGCCGGCCGCGTAGGCCTTGTGCGGGTCATCGTGGGGCTGCCACACGCCGCGATCCCACACGATCACATCGCCAGCGCCGTATTGGCCTGCCGGAATGCTGCCCTCGAAACTGCCGTAGCCCAATGGATGATCTTCCACATGCACCGCGAGGCGCTTCTGGCTCGGGTCGAGGCTTGGGCCCTTGGGCACCGCCCAGCTTTTGAGGACGCCGTCGAGCTCCAGGCGAAAGTCATAATGCAGGTTGCGCGCATCGTGCTTTTGAATCACGAACGACAGGGCATGCGCCCGGTTCCTGGCGCGAGGCGCACTGCCGGCGGGTTCGGCGGTCACGTCGAAGTCGCGCTTGGCGTTGTATTCACTCAGGGGCTTGGCCATGGCGGTCTACCTCATGAAGCCTTGCTGGTCTTTTTCGCGGCAGGTTTCTTGGCTGCAGCCTTGGTCGCGGGCTTGCCGGCCAGGCTGCGCTTGAGCAACTCCGTCAGGTCGATCACGTCCGCAGATTTGCGCTCGTCGACACCTTCGCTGGATTCCACGTCTTCGATCTTGCCGGCCTTGGCCTTCTTCGCCACCAGCGCCATGATCTTTTCCTGGAAGCTGTCGCGGTATTCGTCCGGCTGCCAGTCGGCACTCATGTCTTCCACCAGACGCTTGGCCATGTCGAGTTCGCCCTTGGCCAATGTCGGTTTGGTCACGTCGCTGCCCAATTCCAACTCGTCCAGGCCACGCACTTCGGCAGGCCAGCGCAGCATCACCAGCACCAGCGCCGACTCCAGCGGCATCAGTGCCGCCAGGTGCTGCTTGGTGTGCAGCACCACGTTGGCCAGGGCGACCTTGCGGGTTTTCTTCAGGGTTTCGCGCAGCAGGGCATACACCTTGCCGCCGCGCTTGTCGGGGGCCAGGAAGTAGGGCGTGTCGATGTTCTGCAACGGGATCTGGTCGCTGGCCACAAACGCGATGATTTCGATGGTCTGGGTGGACTTGGGGTGGGCCGAGCGGATTTCGTCTTCGCTGAGGATCACGTAGCGACCTTTCTCGTAGGCCACGCCCTTGACGATATTCTCCTTGGTGACTTCCTTGCCGGTGGTCTTGTTGATGCGCTTGTAACCCACCGGGTCCATGCTGCGTTTGTCCAGCCAGTCGAAGTCGACGCCCTGGGAGGACGTGGCCGAGACCAGTGACACGGGGATGTGCACCAAGCCAAAACTGATTGCGCCTTTCCAGATAGCCCGTGGCATGTCGGTATTCCTGAAGTGTGTGGTCTTCAGGTGACAGGGCGGATTCGGCAAAAGTTTCCCTGGCCAGCCGGCTGGCACCAGGGTTTCAGACAGATCGTGTTACACCTGATGAGAAACTATTTAGTTACCAACGCCGAACCCAAGGCGTAGCGTGTTATCGAAAGCACGTATTACTTGCGCCCAGAGAGGCTTTGTCATGAACACCCGTTTGCGCAACCTTGCCGTATTGGCGTTGGGCCTGGCCTTGAGTTCGTTGGCACAGGCGCAAAACCTGCCCGGCAGCAGCAACAACCCCTACAACGGCCCCATCCACCAGGCCAATCCCAACAGCATGCAGGGCACCCAGCCCAACGCGCCGGCAGCGCGAGGCACCTATATTCCGCCGGCACAGCGGCCGCCGACCCTGCAAAACGGCGGTATCGGCAACAGCGTCCAGCGCCGTGACGGCGCGCAGACCCCGCCGGCTATCCAGCCCAAGGCTCCCACCCGTGACGCCAATGGCAATCGCGGCGATTGAGTGTGTAAAGACGACAAGGAAACCCACCGTATGCTGTTACGCAAAACCCTTCTAGCGACCTTCTGCGCCGCTGCCTTGCTGCCCCTGGCGCTGCCTGTCTCGGCGGCCGCCACCCAGCAGTTTCCCAGCGAGCAAGGGAGTATCACCGTCACCCCGATTGCCAAGGGCCTCGATCACCCGTGGGCGGTGGCGTTCCTGCCGGACAAGCAAGGCTTCCTGGTCACCGAACGTCCCGGCAACCTGCGGTTTGTCAGCCCGGACGGCAAACTGTCCGCGCCCCTGAGTGGCGTGCCGAAGGTGTTTGCCAAAGGGCAGGGCGGCCTGCTGGACGTGGTGCTGTCGCCGGACTTCAAGGAGGACCGCCTGGTGTACCTGTCCTACGCCGAGGGCGGCGGCACGAATGGCACCGCAGGCACCGCAGTCGGGCGTGGGCGCTTGAGCGATGACCTGAGCGGACTGCAAGACTTCAAGGTGATCCTGCGTCAGGAGCCCAAGCTGTCCACGGGCAACCACTTCGGCTCGCGGCTGGTGTTTGACCGCGATGGGTACCTGTTCGTGACCCTCGGGGAAAACAACGACCGGCCCACCGCCCAGGACCTCGACAAGCTGCAAGGCAAAGTGGTGCGGATCTTCCCGGATGGTCGTATACCGGAAGACAACCCCTTTGTCGGCCAGGAAGGCGTGAGGCCGGAAATCTGGTCCTACGGCCAGCGTAACCCCCAGGGTGCGGCACTCAACCCGTGGAGCGGCACACTCTGGGAAAACGAACATGGCCCGCGTGGCGGGGATGAGATCAATATCATTGAACGAGGGAAAAACTACGGCTGGCCGCTGGCGACCCATGGCATCAACTATTCCCTGACGCCGATTCCCGAGGCCAAGGGCAAGACAGTCGAAGGCACCGTTGCACCCCACCACGTCTGGGAAAAATCCCCGGGTGTGAGCGGCATGGCGTTCTACGACGCTGACCGGTTCAAGGCCTGGCAGCACAACGTGTTTATCGGGGCATTGGTCAGCCAGGAGTTGATTCGCTTGCAGTTCGATGGGGACAAGGTCATCCACGAAGAGCGACTGCTGGGTGGCCTGAAAGCGCGGATCCGCGATGTGCGCCAGGGCCCGGATGGTTACCTGTATGTGCTCACGGATGAAGATAACGGCGTGTTGTATCGGGTGGGTTTGAACCAGGACTGACGGATACGGCAAATACCAATGTGGGAGCGGGCTTGCTCGCGAAAGCGATGGGTCAGTCGCTGGAGATGTTGGCTGAGCCATTGCCTTCGCGAGCAAGCCCGCTCCCACAGTTGTGTAGCGTCGAGCCTACAACCCAAGCTCCGACAACCCCGGATGCTCATCCGGACGCCGCCCCAGCGGCCAGTGGAACTTGCGCTCGCTTTCCTTGATCGGCATGTCGTTGATGCAGGCAAACCGGTTCGCCATCAAGCCGTTCTCGTCAAACTCCCAGTTCTCGTTGCCGTAGGAGCGGAACCAGTTGCCGGAGTCGTCATGCCATTCATAGGCATAGCGCACCGCAATGCGGTTGCCGGTAAACGCCCACAACTCCTTGATCAACCGATAATCCAGCTCTTTGGCCCATTTGCGGGTCAGGAAAGCCTTGGCCTCTTCGCGGTTGTGGGCGAACTCGGCGCGGTTGCGCCACTGGGTATCCAGGGTATAGGCCAAGGACACCCGTTGCGGGTCCCGGGAGTTCCAGCCGTCTTCGGCCAGGCGAACTTTTTCAATCGCCGACTCACGGGTAAACGGCGGCAACGGCGGGCGTATTTCTGCGTTGGATGACATGGGACGGCTCCTTAACAGGTTTAAAAGTCAGGTCAAAGTTGCAATAGGGTTCGCGCCATGGATTGCGCATTATCGGCAGCGGTGGTGTCGCCCATCACCAGGGCAACGGTAATGGCGCCATCAATCAGGATCAGCAGGTGCGCGGCCTGGCGTTCCGGGTCGGGGGTGCCATGTGCTTGACACAGTTCAAGGGCGTACTCGAACAGTTTCTGTTTATGGGCCTTGACCAGCAGGCGGACCGGGTCTTGCGGGTCGCCGGTCTCGCCGCTGGTGTTGATGAAGGCGCAGCCGCGAAAGTCATCGGAGCCGAACCAGGTTTTCAACGCGCTGAACACACCCAGCAGGCGCTCGCCCGTGGTGGAGTGGTGTTCAACTTCGCTGCGCAGCCACTGCATCCAGCGCTCGTCGCGGCGTTGCAGGGCGGCAATCACCAGTTCGTCCTTGTTGGCGAAGTAGCGGTAGACGCTCTTTCTGGAGACGCCGGCGGTTTTCACCAGAAGATCCACGCCGGTGGCAGCGATGCCATTTCGGTAGATCAACTTTTCGGTAACGTCGAGGATAATGTCGCGAGTGATATCGTTCATGGAGATTACAGTAGAACGATCGTTCTCCTTGGTCAATTAATTATTTTTAACCCTGGGCGGGAAGACCTGAGCCAGCCCATGGTGTAAGCTCTGGAGTCCTTCGGATTCGACCCATTGCGAGCCCTATGCCGTCGTTATTCAAACGCTCCCTGTTGCCCAAGCTGCGCGGTTTTCCCCTCACGCCCGACGCGATCGAGGTGCTGTCCGGCGCCGCCGAGTACCGCCGTTGCCTGCTGGAGAAAATTTCCCAGGCCACCCAGCGCATCTACATCGTAGCGTTGTACCTGCAGCAGGATGAGGCGGGGCAAGAGATCTACGACGCGTTGCACGCTGCCAAGGCCGCCCGGCCCGGGCTGGATATCGTGGTGGTGGTCGACTCGCTACGGGCCCAGCGCGGTTTGATCGGTGCCGGCAAGCAACCGGGCAACAGCGCCTGGTACCAGGCCATGACCCAGTCCCACAGCACCGAAGTGCCGGTGTACGGCGTGCCGGTGCAAACCCGCGAACTGTTCGGCGTGCTGCACCTCAAGGGCTTCGTGATCGATGACAGCGTGCTGTACAGCGGCGCCAGCCTGAATAACGTGTACCTGCACAAGTTCGACAAATACCGCTACGACCGTTATCACCTGATCCACAACAAGGCGCTGGCCGACTCGATGCAGCACCTGGTGGAGCACGGCCTGGTGGCCGCCAAGGCGGTGCATCGCCTGGACCTGCCCAACCCGCCGACCACTCGCAGCCTGCGCAACGACATCGGCGACCTGCGCAGCCGCCTCAAACACGCGGTGTATGACACCTCGGCGGGGCAGTTGCCCAACGGCAACCTGACGGTCAGTCCGTTGCTGGGCGTGTGCAAGAACAACCCCCTGAGCCGGGTGATCTGCGAGCTGATTGCCAGCGCCCAGCACCAGCTGACCATCTGCACGCCGTACTTCAACCTGCCGCTGCCGGTGACCCGGGAAATCAACCGCGCCCTGGCCCGCGGGGTGAAGATTGACATCATTGTTGGCGACAAGACTGCCAACGACTTCTACATCCCGCCGAGCGAGCCGTTCAAGGTCATCGCCGCGCTACCGTATCTCTACGAAATAAGCCTGCGTCGCTTCGCCAAGCGCCACCAGCGCATGATCGACAGCGGCCAGCTGAACCTGCACCTGTGGCGCGACGGCGACAACACCTACCACCTCAAGGGCATGTGGGTCGACCAGCGCTACACCTTGCTGACCGGCAACAACATCAACCCACGAGCGTTTCGCCTCGACCTGGAAAACGCCTTGCTGATCGATGATCCCAAGGGTGAGTGGGTAGGGCCACGGCGCACCGAGCTTGCCGAGATTTTCCAGCACACCTCGCGTATTGAACGCTACCAGCAGCTGGAAACCCTGGTGGAGTACCCGGCGGCCGTCGGCAAGTTCTTGCGCCGGGTCAGCCGGGTGCGGATCGAGCGTTTGCTGTATCGGATTTTGTAGGGCCCGTGACCTTGCAGGTTAATCCGGAATCGACCTGACAAGAATGTTGTCCAAGTCGTAGCGATGGGGTTCGCTGCCTGCACTTCTTGACCAGAGTCTGATTGAGATTGGGTGAGTGCCTCCGTCCTCTTTCACGTACGGAAGAGGGACAGTCAGGCGCGTCCAGCCGGGAGACGGTGGATGTGGCCCGTATGCTTGCTCCAAGCCTCCCGCCAACACGATGATGTCCGTTTCCGATAGGGTCCGGTATTCAAAGATCACTGTGTATTCAGTGCCCTTTATGAATGAGTAGGACTTGGAGATACCCATCTCATGAACCGCATCGGATGCATTGGTGAGGTAGAACTCGTGATCGTTCCCAGGCGTCCGTGGCTCAAGCTTTGCGGTGTCTGGGCGGTCCGGGTGCCAGCCATTCCAATTTCTGTCAGTAAATGTCGTCAAGTCATTCAGGTCGTCGCTCATGGTGCTTGTCTCCAGAAAAGGTAGGTGGCCTCAGCTAATGCTGTGGCCACGCGCTTTATCAGAGGCTTTTCAGGGATGGACGTCTACTGTCAGAAATAACAGGTAGCTCAACCTGGGGTGTTACCTGGTTGCCGTGCCGCCGGCCAGCACGCGATCAATAGCAGCAGCGCCGCCGCCACCAAGTAGGGCAGGCGAGGTTCGATCGCGTAGATCAAGGTCCCGGCCAACGGCCCGACCACCACGCCCAGGCCTTGGGCCGCACCCACCGAACCTGCCGTGGCGCCTTGCTCCGACGCATCCACCGCATTCGCCGCCAGCGCCGCGAAAGACGGGAAGATCCAGCCCATGCCGGCCGCGGACACAAAAAAGCACAGCCACAGGATCCAGGCCGTATCAGCGAACATGCTGCCGGCAAATCCCAGGGCTGACACCACCGCACCGATGCGAATCATCCGCAGCGGCGGCCACTCCAGTTTGCGCACTACCAGTTGCGAACAGATCAACGCCAGCCCGACCATGGTCAGGGCGATACCGGCAGTTTGTGCCGCATCGGCCGGGTTCATCTTCAAGCGATCCAATGCGAAAAAACCCACGGTTATCTGCGCGATCGACACACACAGCATCGCGACAAACGCCACCACCAACGGTCGACGCAGGCGTGGGTCCGAGAGGTTGACCGGCTTGGGCGGCTGCTTGAGGTGCAGCTCCTGGCGCGGCAATTTGGCCAGCAGCAACAAGAATCCCAACAGCGGTAACACCGCCATCGCATAAAACGGCAGGCTCAGGCTGTGACGCGCCAACAGCGCAGCAATCGCCGGGCCCAGCACCAGGCCGCAGGCGTTGGCGGCGCCCAGGGAAGCCATGGCCTTGGCGCGGTGCTCAGGCTCAATGTTGTCGGCCACCAGCGCATAGCCGCCCACCGGTATCGCAGCGTAGAACACGCCGATCAGGCCACGACCCAGAATCAGCCCGATAAACGCCAACATGGCCGATGGCAGCAGTTGCAGGGACGCATCGATAAACACGCACAGCGCCCAGTAGGCCAGGGTGAAACCACCGGTGCCCAGCAGCAGCACACGGCGCCGGCCCAGTCGGTCACTGGCCTGGCCCCATGGACGAGCCAGAAGCATCCAGATCACCCCGGACACGGTGACCGCCGCACCTGCCTGCCAGGTGGCCAGGCCAAGCACCCGAGCGATCGGGCCAATCAGCGAGACAAATGCCATCATCGCCATGGTGCAGGCCATGTTGGCCAACAGCAGCGGCCTCAGGTTGAATGGGCGGTCAGTGTGCAAAGTCGCGAGTGCAGCGTCTTGGGAGCTGTTCATCGGTTATCCAAGGGCAGGAGAAAAGGGCAGTCGTGCATCCACCATCACCAGCGGGCGGCCATGCACCTGTTCCAGGCGGCCACTCACACCATAGACGTTTTTCAGCAACGCCTGATTGATCACCACTTGCGGTGGCCCGGCAGCGGCCAACTGACCGTTGTGCAACACCACCACCTGATCACTGAAGCCCAGGGCGAGGTTGATGTCGTGCACCACCACCAGGGTGATCAGGTTGCGTTCGCGGGTGGCCTGGGTGATGGCTTCCACCACCTGGCACTGGTGATACAGGTCCAGGGCGCTGGTGGGTTCGTCCAGCAGCAACACCCGAGGCTGGCGCACCAGGGCCTGGGCCAGGCCCACCAGTTGGCGCTGGCCACCGGAAAGTGCATCGATCGGGCGGTCGGCGAGGGCGGTCAGGTCGAGGTCGGCGAGGATTTTTTCCACGCCCTTGAGCACCGTCGGGCTCGGCCGCCCAGGCGCAAAACCCGCGCCGCGATGGCCGGCCATGGCCGCACTCAGTACCGCTTCGAAGGCGCACAGGCGCGTACGCTCCGGCAGGCTCTGAGGCAGGTACACCACTTGTTGCGCGCGCTCGACTTGCGGCAGGCGATTGAGATCGACACCCTCCAGCCAGATCTGGCCGTGCGCCTTGTGCAGTCCGGCGATGCCACGCAACAAGGTCGACTTGCCGGCAGCGTTGGGGCCGATCAGCGCGGTGATGGTGCCGGGCAGCAACGCCGGCAGATGAATGTCCTGCAGCACGCTGCGACTGCCGTAGTGCATGCTCAATGCTTGTGTGCTTAATCCGGTCACAGAGCACCTCGGCGGTTACGCATCACAATCGCCATGAAAAACGGAATTCCCACCAGTGCGGTGACAATCCCCACCGGAATCAACACGCCGGGCATCAATGCCTTGCTGGCAATCGACGCCATCGACAGGATCAAGCCACCGCTGAGCACGCTCGCTGGCAGGAACAAGCGGTGATCTTCACCCACCAACAGCCGCGCGATATGCGGAGCAATCAGCCCGATAAAACCGATAGTGCCGACAAACGAAACCGCCAGCGCCGACAGCAGGCTGATGCGCAGCAACGACAGCACCCGCAGGCGGCCGACATCAATCCCGAAACTGCGGGCGCGTTCCTCGCCCAGGGTCAGGGCAGTCAACGCCCAACTCTGACGCAGGGAAAACGGCAGGCACAGCAGCAACGCCGCAGCGAGGATCGCGAGCTTTTCCCAGGACGCCCGGGCCAGGCTGCCCAGGGTCCAGAACACCAGTTGCTGAAGGCTGTCCTGGCTCGCCACAAACTGCAGCAGTGCCACCAGCGCATTGAACGCAAACACCAGGGCAATCCCGAACAGCACCAGGCTCTCCACACCAAACCCACGCCAGCGTGCCAACAGATACAGCAATGCCACCGATGCCAGTGCGAACAGAAAGGCGTTGGCCGAAATCAGGTACTGCGCCGGCACGCCAGGAATGCCCATCCCGAGCACAATGGCCAGGGCTGCACCGAAGGCGGCGGCGGCGGAAACGCCGAGGGTGAACGGGCTGGCCAGCGGGTTATCCAGCACCGTCTGCATTTCGGCGCCGGCCAGGGCCAGTGCCGCGCCCACCAGTACCGCCATCAACGCGTAAGGCAGGCGCACATTCCATACGATCACCGCCTCCACCCGCGGCATCGAAGCCGGGTCCCACAGCACTTGCAACAGGCGCGTCAGGCTCATGCCGGAAGGCCCGGTGGTGATGTCCACCGCCAGGGAAACCACCAATGCCAACGCCAGCGCCGACAACAGCAATACCCGTCGTCCATGGCGGTGGCGATAGCGCTCACCTGCGCCATCGGCGCTCGCACAGGCTTGCACCTGCGTCACGGCACAAGGCTCGTGGTGAATACGCCGCTGGCCGGAATTGGCATAAAGCGCCGGTACAATTCGGCTCGGGTCTGTTCCGGATCCAGGTCGGCGAACAACTCAGGATGCAGCCACTTGGCCAGGGCCTGCACTGCGATCAAGTGTTCCGGCGAGTCATAGAAAATATGCCAGAGGCCATGCACGTTGCCTTCACGTACCGCCCGCAGTTCATTCAGCGGCGCGCGCTGGGACACTTGCTTGAGGCTGTCGTTGGCCTGCTGCGGCGTGGCCGAATAGCCGAGGGTCACACCGCCCTGGCCGTGGCCGAATACGCCGGTGGCGACGTACACATCCGGATCGCTGGACAGAATGTATTCGACGTTCAATGTGCCGATCGGGCCGGGAATGCGCCCGTCGGCGATGTTCCGGCCACCCGCGAGCTTGATCATTTCCCCGAAGTTGCCGGTGCCCGGCGAACCACAGCAATCCTGCAGGCCGGCGAGCATGTCGATGAAGATCTTCGGCCGTTTTACCGTCCCGGCCTTGGCCAGGGTATCGGTGACCTTGGCCAGCGAGGCCTGGTAAAACGCGATGTAGTCCTCGGCTTGTTGATTACGGTCCAGAGCCTTGCCCAGCAGGCGCATGCTCGGCACCGTGTTGCTCAGCGGATGGTCGCTGAAGTCGACGAAAATCACCGCCACGCCGGCCGCTTCCAGCTGCTTGACCGCCTCGCTGTCGGGGCTCGGGCCATGGCCGCCGCTCAAGGCCATGATCGCCAGGTCCGGGTGTACCGCCAGGGCCTTTTCCACACTGAAGGTTTCGGCGGAGGTGCCGCCTACCAACGGTACGTTGTCGGCTTCGGGAAAGTGCTTCTGGAACGCGGCGTAACCCTGCACGTCCAGGCCGCGAAAATCCCCTTGCCAGCCGGCGATGCGGGTAAACGGGTTCTTGCCTTCAAGGAGCGACAGCGAGTAGATCATCCGGCCTTCACCCAGCAGGATATGCGAGACCTTGTCCGGTACGTCGACCTTGCGCCCCGCCAGGTCGGTGACGGTGTGGGCGCAGGCCAGGCCGCTCATTAACAGGCCAAGACCGAGCAGCAGGCCGCGTTGCAACAACAGAGGGTGTTTCATGAACAATTTCCTTGAACAGTTGGGCGCACGTGGCGGACGCGTTTGCGCCACCACAACAACAGCCCGGTGAGATAGAGCAGCGGCAATGCCAGGCCGCAAAGAAAGGCCAGGGCCGCGCCGGGCAACCCGAGCAACAGGTGGCCGTGGGCGGCGGAGAACAGCGGTTTGATCGCAGCGGGGTTGGCGAAGAACCAGTCGGGCCGGGCCAGCCAGGCGCCGCTGCCGGCAATCACCGCCAACGGCAGGCACAGCCAGGCGGCTGCGACGTTGTGCCATTCCCGCAGGCGGCGCAGGCCCTGGCTGCCCGGGCGCAAGCTGGCGGCTTTCCACCAGCTGCGCCGCCCCGGCCACCACAGGTACAGGCCGCTGCCCACCGAGCCCAGCAGCACCAGGCCACAGGCAAACAGGGCGACGGCGCCAATGGGCGGCGGCAACAGCAGTGCCTGGTGCAGCGCCACCAGCTTCGCCAGCCACAGGTCATCGAACACAAAAAATGCCCGTGGCTCGGCACTGTAGGGATCGATCATCGCAATGCCGATGCCGGGCCGATCCTCCAGGGCTCCGAAGACGATCGCGTTGTCCGATTCCAGGAAACCCTGGCGCGGTTTTGCGGCGCCAAAGACTTTCTGAAATTGCGGGTAGGCACCCAGTGCCGCGCTGATCCACTGCGCGTCATCCAGCAGTGCGCCGTGTTCAACCGGAGCCAGGTCCAAGGCCTGGCTGCCGACCTCCCAGCGCAGGATCGGCCCCTTGAGTTCCAGCAGCGCACCGCTCAAGCCAATCAGCGCCAGCAGCAGGCCGACGCTCAGCGCCAGCCATCGATGCACACGAAGCCACCACCCACGCATGGCAGTTACCAGCGATAGCGCAGGCTGGCGATGACACTGCGGTCATACCCGGCACTGCAGCTGGAGAGGGAGCAGCCTTCGTAATAGTGCTTGTCGGTCAGGTTGGTGGCATTCACCGCCAGGCGCAGGCCCTTGGCCGCCGGGATCAGCTTGTCGAAATCGTAGTGCACCGCCGCGTCGAGCAAGGTGTAGGAGGGCACGCTCACAGTGTTGGCAGCATCGGCCTCGGTGGAACCGATATAGCGTACGCCGACGCCAAATCCGAGCCCGGTGAGCGGGCCAAAGGGCAGGGTGTAGTCAGCCCACAACGACGCCATTTTTTCCGGGGTGTCGGTGGGGCGGTTGCCTTTTTCCAGCGGGTTGTTGCTCTTGCTGACTTCGGCGTCGTTGTAGGTCAGGGTTGCCAGCAGGTCCAGGCCCTTGGCGAGGCTGGCCTTGCCTTCCAGCTCCACGCCGCGCACGTTGACCTCACCGGTCTGCACGCTGTTCAGCGGGTTGCTCGGGTCGGTGGTCTTGACGTTCTGCTGGGTCAGGTCGAACAGCGACAGGGTGATGTAGCTGTCGATCCCGGGCGGCTGGTACTTGATGCCGACTTCCGACTGCTTGGCGGTGCTCGGTTTGAAGCTGGTGCCGTAGAAATCAGTGCCGAGCACCGGGTCGAACGAGGTGGCGTAGCTGATGTACGGCGACAGGCCGTTGTCGGCCAGGTAAACGAGGCCTGCACGGTAGGTGAACTTGTTGTCGTCCTGCTTCTGCCCGGTGTCGGTCAGGCGGTTGTCGGTGCGCGCACTCGAATGATCCTGGCGACCGCCGACGGTCAGTACCCAACGGTCGTTGAACGTCATCTGCTGCTGGGCGTAGAGCCCGGTCTGGTCGGCGCGCTGCAAGGTGCTGGCGAACGGGGTGTTCGGCGCGAACACACCCCCGTGCACCGGGTTGTAGATGTCGATCGACGATGCCGCGCCGCCGTTGAGGTAATAGTCTTCACGGGTGCGCCGGTAATCGACCCCCAGCAGCGACACCATCTGCACCTCGCCAAGGTTCCAGCGGGCCTGGGCATTGTTGTCCAGGGAGTACACGTCGCCGACGATGCGGAAGCGGTAGGCCGACCGGTTCAAGGTGCGCAGGTCCGGCGCCAGGGACATGCCGCTGGCGGTGTTGGTCAGCAGGTTGACGTGGCCATAACGTGCGCTGGAATTCAGGCTCCACACATCGTTGATCCGGTGCTCCAACAGGTAGCCCAGCGAGTATTGCGTGCGGCCGTTGTCCAGGCCGGGTTCGTCGAGAAAGACGTTGTGTTTGACCTTGCCATTCGGGTTCGGCTTGAGCGTGCCCACCGTCGGCAGGAACACCCGGGGCGCGCCGAATTCATCCTCCGAGTAATCGGCCAGTACGGTCAGGCTGGTGTCGTCGTTCGGCCGCCAGGTAAACGACGGCGCGATGAAGGTTTTGTCGTCCTTGATGTGATCGAACTGGGTGCCGCTGCTGCGCTCCAGGCCCACCAGCCGATAGAGGAATTGCCTCTGGTCATCCAGTGGCCCGCTGAAGTCGAACTGGCCCTGGGCGCGGTCGAAACTGCCGCCCTGGAGCTGCACTTCATGGAACGACTGGTCCAGTGGCCGCTTGCTGATCTGGTTGACCACACCGCCCGGTGCGTTCTGGCCGAACAACACCGAGGCCGGGCCCTTGAGCACGTCGATGCGTTCCAGGCCATAGGCTTCGGCTTTTGGCCAGGCCTGGGTGGTGGTGCCACGTAAGCCGTCGCGCAACATGCCGGTGCTGGTCACGTCGAAGCCGCGAATCGAGAGGTTGTCGAAGCGCTGGCTGGCGGCGGTAGTGTTGGCCTGCACGCCGGCCGTGTAGCGCAACGCTTCGCTCACCGATTGCACTTGCTGCGCGTCCATCTGGTCGCGGGTCACTACGGAGATCGACTGGGGGATTTCATTGAGCGCGGTGTCGGTCTTGGTCCCGCTGAGGCTACGCTTGGCCACGTAGCCGGCCTGTTGTCCGGTGGGGCTGTCGGCTTGGGTCCCGGTGACCACGCTGCTGTCGAGCACCAGGGCGTGATCGGTGTCCGCCTCGGCGGCCTGCACAAGGTTCATCTGGGTCAGCGACAGGCCCAGGGCAACGCCATGGATCAGGGTTGCCAAGGGCTTGCGACTGGTTTTCAAGTGCGGGACTGCGGTATCGATTGGCAAACCTGGGGTGTCTCGGTACAGAACGCGGGTGCCCATGCTTCACTCCATGATGAGGTGTTCAATGCGAATGCAAACGTATCTCATCCAGGCGTTGTGACGCAGGGCTATTGCTTTGGGTCGAGCGATCATTTCTTTCGTTTGCGGGGCAGGGCGGAACTTTCACAACCCGTCAGCGCAACGCCTTGGGCGAAACCCCGAAACGCTTGCGAAACGCCGTGGAGAAATGCGCCGGGCTGTAACCCACGCGGTACGCGGCGCTGGACACATTGGTCTCACCGCTGGCGAGCAGGCGATAGGCTTCGGCCAGGCGCTGTTCCTGCAAGTACACATAGACACTGGTGCCGAATACCTGACGAAAGCCCGCGGTCAATTTGCGCGGGTTGAGGCCGACTGCGCGAGACAGCTCGGCCAATGACGGCGAAGCCTGCAACGAACCGAGCAACAGGTCGCGGGCGGCATGAATGCGTTCGATGTCCGCTGAGTTGCAATGGGCGTCCTGCACCGGGCGCGACTCGGTTTGCGCGAGAATTCCCTCCACCCCCAGCGCTGTCAGCTCCAGGGCCTTGCCGCCCAGATAGAAGGAGCGGGCAGGGCCCTGCAACGGGCAGGTGAAAATCTGTTGGGCAAGGGCGAGCAACGGTTTGCTCGCGGGCTGGCAGAACATCATCGGCCCGCCGCCGCGTTTATCCAGCAGGCGCTCAGGCTCAAGGCCGACGCTGCGGATCGACGGGAAATCCAGCTGCACGGTGGTGTAGCGCACCGGCACACCACTGGCGAACAGGTGATCGCCACAATGTTCACCCTGGTTGGCCACGGCGCACAGGGTCGGCCCGCGAATCTCCACTTCCTGCTGGCCTTCGACCCGGCAATTGAGCTGGCCGCTGAGCACCAGGATGATCTTCAAACCTTGCCACAGCGGCTCTTGCATCCACATCTGGCTGTCCATCAACACAGTCCCGGCGGACAGGGTGATTTCCGGCACGACGGTGGCGGCACCCGTGTTCAAAGTGTTGGGAAAATTGAGGGTGAAATCCCTTTGGGTCGGTAGCGGCGCAGCGTGTGGGCTGAGCATGGCGGACTCCCTGTGAACCGGAAAAGAGGGGCATACGCTAGCAGGAAATTTCTTACCTGTAATTAAGAATGATTATCCTTTAGCCGAAAGCCCGGACCACGCCTCATCGCTGCAGGCCGCAGAAACTCACGCTGTAGCGCAATCAAAAGAAAAAGCCGCGCAAACGAATGTCCTGCCGGTTGCCGTGCTGCGGCTTTTGCCTATTAATAATCACTCTCATTTCCGCAGCCCTTGGCGACTCATGGATGAACCGCTCAATGACCCATTCTCCCTAGCCCTTTTCACCCTTGCCCCGCAGGCCTTTTGTTCACGGCATCGGCCCCTTATTGCCGAAAAAAACTCTGGAGACCCCATGACTATCATTGACGACTGCCCCGATTGGCCCGAAGCGTTTGCCCAACGCTATCGCGACGCAGGCTATTGGCGCGACGAGACCTTTGGCGACCTGCTGCGCAACGCCGCCCGCACCTTTGGCGAGCGTGAAGCGATCACCGATGGAACGCTGCGGGTGAGCTATCGCCAACTGGATCAACGGGTCGATCAACTGGCCGGCGGGTTCTCCCGGCTGGGGTTGGTGGCAGGGGACAACGTGGTGGTGCAACTGCCGAACTGCGTGGGTTTTGTCGAAGTGTGCTTCGCCCTGTATCGCCTCGGCGTACGGCCAATCTTTGCGTTACCGGCCCATCGTCATCTGGAAATCGGCCGCTTCTGCGAGTTTGCCCAGGCCAGGGCATACCTCTGCGCTGACGTCACGGCAGGTTTTGATTATCGGGGCATGGCCCGTGGCTTGAAGGCGGCCCATGGCGACCTTGCGTGGGTGATCGTGGCCGGTGAGGCTGAAGAATTCATCGCGCTCGAAGACCTTTATCTGGACGACCCGCAGCCAACCTTTTCTGCGCCGCCCGCGGATGCCGTCGCGTGTTTCCAGTTGTCCGGTGGCTCCACCGGCGTGCCGAAACTGATCCCGCGTCGCCACAATGAATACCTCTACAACGTGCGGACCAGCGCCGAACGTTGCGGCCTGACCGACGCCACGGTGTACCTCGCCGCGCTGCCCATGGCCCATAACTTTCCCATGTGCTGCCCGGGGTTCATGGGCACCTTGCTGATGGGCGGCCGTGTGGTGCTGAGCGGCTCGCCAAGCGCCGAAACCTGCTTCGCCCTGATCGAGCATGAACGCGTGACCCATACCGCGCTGGTGCCGCCACTGGTGCTGGTCTGGCTGGATGCCGCCCAGGCGCGCGGGCAGGGCCTGCCAGGATTGCAACTGCTGCAAGTCGGCGGCGCCAAACTGAGCTTCGAGGCTGCCCGCCGCGTGGAACCCACCCTCGGCTGCCGCTTGCAGCAAGTGTTCGGCATGGCCGAGGGGCTGATTTGCTATACCGATCCCAACGACCCACCGCAACGAGTCCTGCACACCCAGGGCAAACCCATGTCCCCGGGCGACGAAATCCGGGTGGTGGACGACAACGAACAGGACGTGATACAGGGCCAGGTCGGCCAATTGCTGACCCGTGGTCCGTACACGATTCGCGGTTACTACCGCCACCCTGCGCACAACGCCCAGGCGTTTACCACTGACGGTTTCTACCGCACCGGCGACCGGGTAATGCTCACCGACGACGGCTACCTGATGGTCGAAGGTCGCGACAAGGACGTGATCAACCGTGGCGGCGAAAAGATCGCCGCCGAAGAAGTCGAAAACCTCCTGCTCAGCCATCCTGCCGTCGCCGATGTGGCCTTGGTGGCGATGCCGGACGCCTACCTCGGCGAACGCACCTGCGCCTTCGTGATTCCCCGTGGCACGGCACCGCGCCCGCCGGAACTGCTGCGCCATCTGCGTGAGCAAGGGTTGGCGGCCTTCAAGCTGCCGGACCGCTTCGAATTTATCCCCGGTTTCCCGCAAACCGGCGTGGGCAAGGTCAGCCGCAAGCACCTGCGGGAGGCTATCCAGCAGCTGTATTTCGGGGCAAAACAACCTGAGGGAAGCGCCGCCCGTGGCTGATCAAGACTCGCTGCGTGAACTGCTCGCGCCTGTACGTGGCCGGTTGATCTGCGCCATGCTGCTGCAAGCCCTGGCGACCCTGATCGGCCTGCTGCCGTTGATCGCGGTGGCGGAGTTGGCGCCGTCGTTGCTGGACGGAAAACTCGATCTGCACGATGGGTTCTGGTGGTTGTTGGCCGGTGCGGGCGCTTTGCTGTTGCGCATGCTCGGGCTGGCTGCCGCCTTGCAGATGACCCACCTGGCCGACAGCGACCTGCAACGCCAGGTTCGCCAACGGCTGGCCGCGCATTTGGCGCGGGTTCCGCTGGCTTGGTTCAGCGCCCGTGGTGGGCAAAAAGTCGACCGTGTTTTGCTCGACGACGTAGGTGCGCTGCATCAACTGGTGGCGCACTTGCCAAACAACCTCGCCGCCGCATTGGTAGCGCCCCTGGCGTGCCTGTTGTACCTGCTGACGGTAAGTGTGCCGATGA
This sequence comes from Pseudomonas sp. G5001, assembly GCF_013385475.1. NCBI lineage: Bacteria > Pseudomonadati > Pseudomonadota > Gammaproteobacteria > Pseudomonadales > Pseudomonadaceae > Pseudomonas > Pseudomonas sp. G5001. The sequence continues at coordinate 24,432 of NZ_JACAPZ010000035.1, read as the reverse complement.
CCGTTGTGGTGCTGCTGCCTCCAGCGCTGGCGCTGTGGCGACTGCGAGCCTTGCGCTCCCAGGCTTATCGGGATGACCAGAAGGCACTGGGCGCCGCGCTGGGCAACCTGTCCCTGGCCACCCAGCAGTTTGTGCAGAGCATCGCCATGGTCAAGTCATTCGGCCGGGCCGATCGGGTGCAGTCAAAGTTCTTCGGTGCGGTGGAACGTTTCGCCAGTTTTTTTTCCTGCTGGGCCCAACGCTGGGCCGGGCTTGGGGCGAGTGTCGAGGTGCTGCTTTCGCCGTTGCTGGTGCTGGCCCTGGTGCTGTTGGGCGGTGCGTCGCTGGTGGCTGGCGGTTGGCTGATGCCGGTGCAACTGCTGCCGTTCCTGCTGCTGGGGCCGGCCCTGGCAGCGCCGGTCGCGGCCGTCGGGCATGGTGCGGATGCACTGGTGCAGGGCCGCATGGCCGCCAGCCGTATCGCCACCGTGCTCAACAGCGCGACGTTGACGCAACCTCGCGAATCCCGCGAGCCCAAGGGCCGCCAGGTGAGCTTTGAAGGCGTGGACTTTCGCTACCCCGACGGCACGCAGGTGCTGCATGGCATTGACCTGGATCTACCGCCCGGCACGCTGACCGCATTGGTGGGCGACTCGGGCGCCGGCAAATCCACCCTGGCCACTTTGCTTGCGCGCTTTGCCGATGTGAGTGCCGGGGCGATCCGCATCGGCGACGTCGACCTGCGGGACATGCACAGCGCCACCTTGTATCGCCAGGTCGCCTTTGTGTTCCAGGATGTGCGCCTGCTGCGCACCAGCGTCCTCGACAACCTGCGCCTGGCGCGCCCCGACGCCACGCAAATCGAGGTGGAAGCCGCCGCCCGGGCCGCGCAGATTCACCAGCGCATCCTCGCGCTGCCCCAGGGGTATCACACCGTCCTCGGAGCCGGCGTGCAACTGTCCGGCGGTGAAGTGCAACGCCTGGGCATTGCCCGGGCGATGCTCAGTGAAGCGCCGATCCTGATTCTCGATGAAGCCACCGCCGCCAGTGATCCTGAATCCGAAGCCGCGATCCAGCAGGCGCTGTCTCGCCTGGCCCGTGCCCGCACGGTGCTGGTAATCGCCCACCGCTTGAGCAGCATCCAGGACGCCGACCAGATCGTCGTGCTGCAAGGCGGGCGGATTGTCGAGCGCGGTACGCATCACGGCTTGCTGGACCAGCAGGGCACTTACGCCGGGCTGTGGGCCGCTGAGCAGTTTTCGGCGGCCGCACTGAAGAGGGCACGGGCATGATTCGCGCGCTGTTACGCAGCCTGCAACCCCGTGAAGCCGGCTTGTTGCGGCGTGCGCTGATGGCGATGGCGTTGAGTGCGTTGGCCCAGGGCGCAGCGTTGGCGTTGTTGCCGATGGCCTTTGCCCAGTGGTTCGGCAACACCACGCCTTGGGCCTGGGCCATCGGTTTCACCGGCATGGCCTTGTTGTGCCTCTGGCTGCGCCGGTATGCCCAGCTGGCGGGCTATCGCGCCGGTGCCGAAGCAGCCCAGGCGTTGAACCGACGCATTGGTGACAAGCTGGTGCAACTGCCGCTGGAATGGTTTGTGGAGCGGCGCAGCGCTGAACTGAATCGCCTGGTGACTCACACCGTGCTGCAAATCATGAGCACCCCGGCGCACCTTTTGCAGCCAATGGCCAATGCGCTGTTGACGCCTTTGGCACTCCTGCTGGCGCTGTTTTTCTACGACCGCTCCATGGCGTTGGCGGCACTGGCCGCGTTGCCGTTGCTGGTGCTGGTGTACCACTGGGGCGTGCGCTGGGGCGGGCAAGCTGAAGCACTGAGCGAAGCCGCAGCCAATGAAGCGGCGGCCCGGGTGATGGAGTTTCTGCGCCAGCAACCGTTGCTGCGCTCCAGCGGGCGCACCGAGCAAGGTTTCGACCTGCTCACCGAGGCCCTGGCCCAGCAGCAACAGGCACAGCGTCACGCCCACTGGCGCACTTTTCCCGCCGCGCTGGGTTTGGCGGTGGTGTTGCAGGCCGGCTACAGCGCCATCCTGTTATGCGGCCTGTATGCCGTGTTGGGTGGCACCCTCGATGCGGCGAAGTTCCTGGCGCTGGCGATTCTCGCCACCTGCCTGGTGGAGCCAATGGGCGCGCTGGTCAACCTCGGTACCACGTTGCGCCAGACCCGCCACGGCTTGAATCGCCTGCGCCACCTGCTGCAGATGCCGGGGTTGCCTGAGCCTCTCGAACCCCAACCTGCCCTGGGTTACGACGTGCAAGTGCGGGACGTAGGACTGGTCCGCCAGGGCCAGGCGATCTTGCAAGGCATCGACTTCACGTTGCAGGAGCGTTCGCTGAACCTGGTGGTGGGGGCGTCCGGCTCCGGCAAGTCCAGCCTGTTGCGCCTGCTGGCGCGCTTCAGCGATGTAAGCAGTGGCGCGATTCACCTCGGCGGTGTCGACCTGCGGCAACTGTCGGCCCTGGCCCGAGATACCCAGGTCGCCTTGATGTTCCAGGACAGCCCGCTGTTGCCGGGCAGCCTGCTGGACAACCTGCTGCTGGGCCGCCCCGACGCCAGCGAAGAGCAATGGCAGCACGCCGCCCGCGCCACCGGCCTCGACCGCCTCGCCGAGCGCCTGCCCCAGGGCTGGCACACCGTGCTGGGCGAGCAGGGCGTCAGCCTGTCCGGCGGCGAGCGCCAATGCCTGGCGTTGTCGCGGGTGTTGCTCAAGGACGCGTCGCTGATCCTGCTGGACGAGCCGACCGCCGCCCTCGATGCCATCAGCGAGGCGCGGGTCAATCGGACCCTGTTGCAACTGGCCCGCCGGCACACGGTGGTGCTGGTCACCCACAAACCGACCTTGGCGCCCCATGCCGACCAGATTCTGCTGCTCGACCACGGCCAGTTGGCCCAGGTCGGCCGCCATGACGCGTTGATGGCCACGCCCGGCCGTTACCGCGAGTTGTTCCACGAGCGCGAAGCGATCAATCGCTGGCGCTTGCGCCCAGACCCTACCGTTCCCCAAAGGACCGTCCCCCATGACCGATAACCCATCACTGGCATGCGTTCATCCTGCACCCGGCGGCCTCGCACACAGCCCCGAGGCGCTGTGCGCCGGTGTCGCGCAGTTGCTCGACTATGCCCCCCAGGACCTGGAGCCCGATGCCTCGCTGATCGAGCAGGGCCTGGACTCGGTGAGCATGATGCGCCTGCCGGCCTTGCTCGCCCGCGAAGGTGTGCAGGTGAGCTTTGCCGAACTGATTGAGCAGCCGACCCTTGAGGCCTGGTGGTTGCTGATCGACCGCCGTCGCGGGCAGGCGACGCACCTCAAGCCCGTCGCCGCCGACAACGATTTCGCCCTCACACCGTTGCAGCAGGCTTATTGGTTTGGTCGCGACCCGGCCATGCCGCTGGGGGGCGTTGGCTGTCACCTGTATCAGGAGCTGGACGGGTATCAGGTCGACGCTCAACGCCTGGAAAGCGCGGTGATGCGCCTGACTCACCGCCATCCCATGCTGCGCGCCTGTTTCCCGAACGCCACTTGCCAGCGCGTGCTGCCGACCAGCCCGTGGCCTGGGTTGACCGTGCATGAACGGCCGGATGAGTTGGCCTTGCGTGAGCGCCTGGCCCACCGCTGCCTGGATGTGCGCCAGGGCGAGGTGTTTGATGTGCAACTCAGCCGCTTGCCCGACGGCCGCAGCCGGGTGCACCTGAACATCGATTTGCTGGTGGCGGACGTCCTGAGTATCAGCGTACTGCTGCGGGATCTGGCGCTGATCTACAGCGGGCAAGAGGCGCAGCTGCCACGTCTGGAATGGGATTTTGCCCACTACCTGGGCGCCACCCGAACCAGCGATGCCGGCGCGCGGGACTACTGGCTGCAACGTCTGGATGACCTGCCCGACGGCCCGCAACTCCCCTTGGCACACGAGCCGCAATCCCTCGGCCCGCCGCGTTTTCGTCGCCTGACGATGCGCCTCGGCCGCGCGCAGTTGCGAGCCCTGGAAGACCAGGCCCGCCAACACGGCCTGACCCTGGCCAGCGTGCTGTGCTGCGCCTATACCCAAGTGCTGGGCCGCTGGAGCGCCAGCCAGCATTTCCTGTTGAACGTGCCGCTGTTCAACCGCCAGGAGCTGCACCCCTGCGTCCCGCATCTGCTGGCGGATTTTTCCAACCTGGTGCTGCTGGAGATCGACCAGCGCCAGGCGGGTTCTTTCGCGCAGCAGGCGCAAGCCCTGCAACGCCAACTGCACCGCGACATCGCCCACAGCGCCTGGCCTGGTGTGGAAGTGCTGCGTGAGTTGTCCCGCACCCGGCAAGGCGGCGCCCCCGTAGTGTTTGCCTGCAACCTTGGCGAAGCGTTTGTCGACGCCACTTGCCGGCAGCACCTGGGCGAACCGGGCTGGGCCTTGTCGCAAACGCCCCAAGTGTGGCTTGACCACCAGAGCTATCCGCTGCCCGATGGCCTGTTGCTCAACTGGGACGGGGTAGATGCGCTGTTCCCCGAAGGCCTGCTGGACGAAATGTTCACCGCCTATGGCGACCTGCTGGCGTGGCTGTGTACCGGTGACTGGCGCCAACCCGCGCCGCTGCCGTTGCCCCAAGGCCAGCAAGAGGTCCGTGCAGCGGTCAACCACACGCCCTGGGCCTATGACAAAGGCTTGCTGCACGATGGCTTTTTCCAACAGGCGCAGGTGCACCCGCAGCGGGTGGCATTGATCACCGAGGACGCTGAGTTGAGTTACGCCGAGCTGGCGGCCCAGGCCCTGCAAGTGGCAGGTGCCCTGCGCCAGTGGGGGATTGAACCGGGTGATACGGTGGCGATCACCTTGCCCAAAGGCCAGGCGCAAATCGTTGCGGTGCTCGGCATATTGGCGGCGGGCGCGGTGTATGTGCCGGTGGGTATCGAACAGCCGGCAGCCCGTCGCGACATGATCTATCAACGCGCCGGAGCCAAGGTGGTGATCACCGATACGGCCCACCGTGATCGCGGTGTATGGCTGGCGGACTTGCAAGTGGTGGACCTGGCCCAGGCGCGTTCGGCCAGGGCCCTGAAACAACCGATCGAGGTGGCGCCGGACGCACTGGCCTATGTGATTTTTACCTCTGGCACTACCGGCGAACCCAAGGGCGTCGAGGTTTCCCACCAGGCGGCGCTGAACACCGTCGCCGCGATCAACCGGCGTTATCAGGTGGGCGCGGATGACCGTGTGCTCGGGGTTTCCGCCCTCGATTTCGACCTGTCGGTGTACGACCTGTTTGGCCTGCTGAGTGTCGGTGGCGCCGTGGTGCTGCCAGCGGATGCGCGGCGCAAGGAGCCGTCCGAATGGTTGCGGCTGATCCGCCAGCAGCGCGTGACCCTGTGGAACTCGGTACCGGCGTTGCTCGACATGCTGACCCTCAAGGCCCGCGAGCCGAATGCCCTGAGCGGATTACGCCTGGCGATGGTCTCGGGTGACTGGGTCGGGCTGGACCTGCCACGCCGCCTGCGATTGGCAGCCGGCGAAAGCGCCCGGTTCGCCGCTCTCGGCGGCGCCACTGAAGCGGCCATCTGGTCCAACGTCCAGGACGTCGACGAAGTGCCGGCTCACTGGCTCTCGATTCCCTACGGCAAACCCCTGGATAACCAAAGCTTTCGAGTCGTCGACAGCCAGGGCCGCGATTGCCCGGACTGGGTGGCGGGGGAGTTGTGGATCGGCGGCGCCGGGGTTGCCCAGGGCTATCGTGGCCTGCCGCATCTCAGCGCCCAACGCTTCGTCGAGCACGCCGGGCAACGCTGGTACCGCACCGGCGATCAGGGCCGTTATTGGCCCGACGGCAGCCTCGAATTTCTCGGGCGTATGGACCAGCAGGTCAAGGTCCGTGGCTTCCGCATCGAACTCAGTGAGATCGACGTGGCCCTGGAACGCCATCCGGCCGTCAGTCGTGCCGTCACCCTGGTGTTGCCCGGGGCCAACCCGCAGTTGGCAGCAACCCTGATGGGCGACGCGCTGCCGGATGCCGAAGCCATGCGCCAGTGGCTCTGCCAATGGTTGCCGGAACACATGTTGCCGGACCACTGGCTGAACCTCACCGAACTGCCCCTGAGCGCCAACGGCAAGGTCGACCGCGCCGCACTGCTGTGGCTGGTGCAGGAGCAACGCCAGGGCGCCAGACCCGAGCATGAAGACGCGCCTCAAGGCGAAGCCGAACAACTGTTGGCCGGGCTCTGGCGCGAATTGCTCGACATTCCCCTGGTGGGACGCAACCAGGGCTTTTTCGCCCTCGGCGGCAACAGTCTGTTGGCCGCTCGCCTGATCGAACGTATCGCCCGACAGTTCGACGTCGAACTGTCGCTGAAGGACTTTTTCAACGCGGCCACCGTCGCCCGCCAGGCCCAATGGCTTGTCGCCCGACGAGAACAGGACCACGTCAACCGGAACGCAATGGTGGAGGGTGCGCTATGACACTGCAGCAACTGCAACAGGACCTCGAAGCACTGGGTGTGGAACTCTGGGAAGAGCAGGGCCGCCTGCGCTACCGGGCGCCCGCCGGGGTGATGGATGAAGGCCGCCTGCAACAATTGCGCGAACACAAGGACGCGTTGTTGCAGCAATTGATGGAACCGGTGATGCCCACCGTCTCGGCCGACCTGGCTGCCCGCAGCGAACCGTTTCCGCTGACCGACGTGCAGGCCGCTTACCTGATGGGCCGCACCCAGGCATTCAGCTACGGCGGGGTGGCGTGCCACGGTTACCTGGAATTTGAACTCAGGGAACTGGACCCGGCGCGCCTGGAGCAGGCATGGAACCATCTGATTGCGCGTCACGACATGCTGCGGGCGGTGGTGCTGGAAGACGGCTACCAACAAATCCTGCCCCAGGTGCCGCATTACCTGATCGCCCGGCATGACCTGCGCGAAGACGACGGCCGTGCACTGGCCGCTCTGCGCGAACGCATGGAAATTCGCCTGGCGTCGCCCCAGCAGTGGCCGCTGATCGAGTTGTGCGTCAGCCAGGGCCGTGAACATGCGCGCCTGCATCTCTCAGTGGATCTGCTGGTGTGCGACTACCAGAGCGTGCGCATGCTGTTGGCCGAGTTGCAGCAGGTCTATCGTGGCGAAGCCTTGCCGCCGGCGGCGCCCATCAGTTTTCGCGACTACGTACTGGGCGAGCGCCGGTTGCGGGAACAGCCGCGTTACCAGCGTGACCGCCAGTACTGGTGGGCGCGGGTCGACAGCCTGCCCGGTGCTCCGGAATTGCCCATGCAGGGCGCTCCCAGCGGACCGCGTTTCGAGCGCCGCGCCCTGAACCTGGAGGCCCGGGATTTCAACGCCCTGCGCCTGAATGCAGCGGCGGCCGGCGTGGGTGCGTCGGCGGCGATTCTTTCCTGCTATGCCGAAACCCTGGGGCGCTGGAGCCGCAAGGGGCATTTCTGCTTGAGCCTGACCTTGCTCAATCGCCTGTCGCTGCACCCGCAGGTCGATCGGCTGGTGGGGGATTTCAGCTCGGTGGAATTGCTGGAAGTCCAGACCCTGCAAGGCGGCAGCTTTGGTGAACGCAGCCAGCAGTTGCAGGAGCGACTGTGGCAAGACATGGACCACCGCCTGTGTTCCGGCATTGAAGTACTGCGCGAACTGGCGCGGCGCAAAGGCCGTGATGCGGCCTTGATGCCCTATGCCTTCACCAGCACCCTGGGCGCCGGTGGCGAAAGTGGCGGCGGGGCATTTATGCCCGGCGCAGAACTGGTGCACGGCATCAGCCAGACCCCGCAAGTGTTGATTGATTGCCAGGTCAGCGAGCGCGACAACGGCCTGTTCATCAATTGGGACATTCGCCAGGGCGTGTTCAATGAGGCCATGCTGGAAGCGATGTTCGACACCTTCGAACGTCTGCTCAAGCGCTTGGCGCGGGAGCCTTCGGCCTGGACCCTGGACGATTGCCTTGAACTGCCGGCACCCCAGCGACTGGTGCGGGAGTTGATCAACCAGACGGCGCAGCCGATTCCCCCAGGCTTGCTGCATGAACCGTTCTTTCGCCAGGCCCGGGCGCAACCCCAACGTGTCGCCCTGATCCAGGGCGCGCGACAGCTCACTTACGCGCAACTCGCCGCCCGTGCCGAGGCGATTGCCGAGCAGTTACTGGATGGCGGTTGCCAGCCCGGCGAGCGGGTCGCGGTATGCATGGAAAAAGGCATCGACCAGGTGGTCGGTGTACTCGGGATCTTGCGGGCCGGCGCGGCGTACCTGCCGCTGGACACTAATCAGCCGATGGCGCGGCGCGCGTTGATTCTTGAGAACGCCGAGGTCAGCCGGGTGCTCAGCCAGTCGTGGTTGAGCGAGGACGTGGCCTGGCCCGCCCAGGTGACCCAGTGCATACCCGTTGATCAGGCCGCAGCCAGTGCCGGACGTGAACTGCCGGCGCCGCAGGTGACACCGCAACAACTTGCCTACGTGATCTACACCTCCGGCTCCACCGGGATTCCGAAGGGTGTGATGATCAGTCACCAGGCGGCCCTCAACACGGTGGTGGATATCAATCAGCGCTTCGCCATCGGCGCCGAAGACCGGGTACTCGCCTTGGCCAGCCTGGGCTTCGACCTCTCGGTGTACGACATCTTCGGCCTGCTGGCCGTAGGTGGCGCCCTGGTGTTGCCCGACGCCGGACGCCGCGCCGACCCGTCCCACTGGGCCGAATGCGCCCGCGAGCACGGTGTGACCCTGTGGAACTCGGTGCCCGCGCAGTTGCAGATGCTTGCCCATTACCTGCAAGCCGTGCCGGCCGCGGCACCTCAGAGCCTGCGCCTGGCCTTGCTGTCCGGCGACTGGATCCCGCTGAACCTGCCCGCCGAAATCGCTGCGTTGTTGCCTGAGCTCCAACTGATCAGCCTGGGCGGCGCCACAGAAGCGGCGATCTGGTCGATTGCCTATCCAATCACCGAGGTGGACGCACAATGGCGCAGCATTCCCTACGGCGCGCCGCTGGCCAATCAACGCTTCATGGTGCTCGACGAACAAGGCCGCGATCGCCCGCAAGGCGTTGCCGGTGAGCTGTTCATCGCCGGCACGGGGTTGGCGATGGGGTACCTGGGGGACGCGGAGAAAACCGCCGAGCGTTTTATCGAGCATGCCCACAGCGGCGAGCGGCTGTACCGCACCGGCGACCTGGGGCGCTACCTTGAAAGCGGGTTGATTGAGTTCCTTGGCCGTGAGGATTTCCAGGTCAAGGTTCGCGGGCATCGCATCGAGTTGGCGGAAGTCGAAAGTGCCTTGCTCAGTCATCCTCATGTCGAATCGGCCGTGGTGGTCGCTGCGGGCGAGGGCGCGTTCGAGCGGCGTTTGCAGGCCTGCGTGCGCGGGACTTTGCGTGATACTCCATTGCCTTGGCCGACCCGGTTGGCACCCAACGCCTTGGCGGCGGCCAACGGCGTGAAAGGCCAACTGACGGAAGCGCTGATTACGCAGATGTCCGATTGCGTCGAGCGTGCCGCGTTGCTCTCCATGGGCCTGGCCCTGCAACGCCCGGGGCTGTTTGATCAACCGGGCGTCGAGCACGACCTGGCCCAGATCATGAGCCTGTGCGAAGTGGCGCCACGCAACGAACGGCTGATCCGCCGCTGGCTGCAAGCGCTGCATCGCGAACAACTGGTAGACCGCAACCCAGGCACCGGCGCCTATTCGTCACTGCGGGTCTCGGGTGCTGAATACCGTCAGCTGTGGCAGCGCATCGAGGCGCTGGAACCGAGTGTGGGCTGGGGCGGTGAAGTGCTGCGCTACCTGCGGGAAAGCCAGGAGCAATTGCCTGCCCTGATGAGCGACCGGCTCGACCCGTTGCACTTGCTGTTTCCCGAAGGCCGTACCGACACCGCCGAAGGCGCCTATCGCAAGAACCTGATCAGCCAGTACCTGAACCAGGCGGTGTGTGCGGCGGTGCAGGAAATCGCCGCACTGCAACCGGCGGGCTGGCGTCTGCAGTTGCTGGAAATCGGCGCAGGCGTGGGCGGCACCAGTGCCGACCTGATTCCGGCCCTGGACGGCTTGGCGGTGGACTACCAGTTCACCGACCTGTCGCAGTTTTTCCTCAACGAAGCGCGGGAGCATTTCGTCGAGTTTCCGTGGGTCAGCTACGGGCTGTTTGACCTGAACCTCGACCACTGGGCCCAAGGCATCGCCGCCAACTCCCTGGATGTGATTCTGTGTGCCAACGTGCTGCACAACTCGCGGCATGCCAGCCAGGTACTCGCCCGGCTGCGGGAAATGCTCGCCCCCGGCGGCTGGCTGATCTTTATCGAAGCCACCCGCGACACCTACCAGATCATGGCGTCCATGGAGTTCAAGGAGGGCCTGACCGCGTTCGAGGATTTCCGCGCCGAGCAGGACACCACGTTCATCCGCCGCGAGCAGTGGCAGCAACTGTTGCAGGAAGCCGGCGCGCAGACGCCGCTGTGCATGCCGGCAGCTGACGATGCGATGTCACAGATCGGCCAGCACCTGTTCATCACGCGCTTCAAGACCGAGCGCCAGACCCTTGAGCCGGAGGCGTTGCGCGCGCATCTGGGCCAGCGCCTGCCGGATTACATGGTACCCACCGAGTGGCGGGTACTGGATGAAATGCCGCTGACGGTCAACGGCAAAGTCGACCGCCAGGCGTTGGCCAACCTCGGCATGGCCCAGGCCACGCAACAGGCCAACAGCGGGGCTGCACCGCTGGATGCGCTGGAGCGCAGTATCGCAGAGGTCTGGCAAACCCTGTTGCGGGTGCCCAGTGTGGGCCGTGAACAGGGCTTCTTTGAGTTGGGCGGTGATTCATTGCTGGTGACGCAGGTGGTTGGTCGCCTGCGGGAAAGCCTGCCCCAGGCCCGTAACGTGCCCTGGGGGGATTTGCTGCGCCAGTTGATCAACCAGCCCACCGTTGCGGCCCTGGCGGATTACCTGCGGGGGCAGGGCAGCGAGAGCCTGTCGCCGCTGGTGCGGATTCGTGAGGAGGCGCAAGGCCCGGCGCGGATCTTTGTCCATGATGGCAGCGGCACCCTGGCACCGTATCGCGCGCTGTTTGCTGCACTCGGGGAAGAAGCGCCACTGGAGGGGCTGGTGCTCAATGATGTACCGGGTTACCTGGCTCTGGCACCGGCTACGGCGATTCGTGAACTGGCCGAGCGTTATGCCGACACCTTGCACGCCGAAGGCCGGCGCCAGGTGAGCATCGTCGGTTATTGCCTCGGCGGGTTGCTGGCGACGGAGCTGGCGTCATGCCTCGCGGCGAGGGACATCGAGGTGCTGCAACTGACAGTGATCAGCAGCTACCGCGTGCCGTTCATGATCGAGGATGACCTGCTGGCGGAGTACGTGTTCGCCCGCGTGATGCAGGCCGACCCGCACACCCTGGGTTACCCGGTGGATGAACAGGCGATGGAGCGGGCGATTGCCAAGGTGCTGCGCCAAACTCCGGGCCGCGTGCCCCAAGGTGCGTTGCTGGCGCTGCAGGATGAGCCCGACTGTGCCACGGCCCTGGCCTGCCTGCGGGCCCTGGCATCCAAGTCGGCAGATGAGCGCTTGCAGGCAATTGCAGACGCGATGCGCCACGCCGGCTCGCAACTGAGCGACCTGGACTGGCTGCGCGAGCAACTGCAGGTGCTGCGCCACAGCCTGGCCGCCGTCGCCTTGCATCAGGCCACGCCTTACGACGGTGACATGGTGTTTATCCGCCAGTGCGGTGAAGTCCAGGTACTGCCCGGCATGCACCGCGACATGAGCCAATACTGGCAGGCCCTGTGCCTTGGCGAATTGCAGGTGGTGGACGTGCCGGGCGACCACTTCAGCTGCATGCAGAGCCCCCAGGTCGAAGCCGTGGCCCGCGCGTTCGAACGGCTGGCGCAGGTGGCGGCGTGAGAGTCGGGATTGTAGGCGGCTATGGGCATGTCGGTCGGCAGGTTGCGCGGGTGCTGGTCGGTCATTGCCGCTTGCGCCTGGGCGGTCGCGACCCTGGGCAAGGGCAGCGTTTTAACGACGGCGAGTTGAACGGGCAGGCCGAGATCCGTGAAGTGGACCTGTGGGACGCCCAAAGCCTGGCGGCGTTTTGCAGCGGCTGCGACCTGCTGATCAATTGCGCGGGCCCCAGCTACCAGGTGCTCGACCGGGTGGCGCTGGCCGCTTTGGCCAGTGGCGCCGATTACATCGATGTCGGCGGCGATGATCCGCTGCATCAGCTGCTGCCCGCTCAGTTGCCGCCGGGTCGTCGTGTGGTGTTATCAGCCGGCATGTTGCCCGGGCTGTCGGGGTTGTTTCCCAAGTTGCTTGCGGCGTCGTTCGAGCGCGTCGATGCCGTGCATTGCTATGCCGTCGGACTTGGGCGGTTGTCGACAACGGCGGCCGAGGACTTTCTATTGAGCCTCGGCAACGGCTATGGCCAGGCCTCGATGGGCTGGTGCGATGGCCGTGCAATCAAGTCCGCCGTACTCGTCGATGAACACTTCGAGCGGCCCTGGCTGGTGGGCGGTCCCGTAACGGCCCACCCGTATCTAACCACTGAGCAACAGCGCTTGTTTACTGACTTGCGGGTGCGCGAAGCCCAGGCCTACAACCTGTTCGACGGCGGCCACCTGCGGGCCGCACTCGGGCGCATTCAGGGCTCGCCACCGGCTCTGCGACACACGGCAGAGAACATTGCCGCCCTGGTACAGGCCAGTGCGCTGGACCTGGCAGGGCGCACGCCTTACCAGTTGCTCGCAGTCGAAATGGCAGGCCTGCAACACGGCGAACCGCAGCAGGCCACCGCCTGGTTGCGTGCCGCCGACGGCTCGGCGTTGACCGGCACAGTGGCGGCAATCTGCGCCCTGCAACTGGCCAAACTGCCCGAAGGCACGCACTACGCTGCCCAGGTGATGGACGCCGATGACTGCTTGCGCCAGGTGCTGCGCTGGTTGCCGCAGACCCGGATCCACGTCACCACTGAACTGGAGGAGGGCGTGTTATGAAGAAAATCCCCAGCCCATGGCTGCGACGTTACCCGCAGCATCAAACGCCGCGTTGCCGATTGGTCTGCCTGCCCCACGCCGGCGGCAGCGCGGGATTTTTCAGCGGTTGGCAGGCACTGTTGCCGGCTGACATCGAACTGGTCAGCGTGCAATACCCCGGCCGCGAAGAGCGCCTGAGTGAAACCTGGCCCGGCAGCCTGGAATGGATGGCGGGCACTATTACCCGGGCGCTGTGGGACCTGTCCGACCGGCCGCTGGTGCTGTTCGGCCACAGCATGGGTGCGGCGCTGGCCTATGAGGTGACGCGGCGCCTGAACCGCCAGGGCAAGGACCTGCAACGGCTGATCGTCTCCGCCCATCCGGCCCCTCACCGGCAACGTCACAGCCAATTGCACCAGGGCCCGGATGCCGGTCTGCTGGCGGATGTGCGGCGCCTGTCGGGTGGTGCGCCATCACCCCTGGACGAACCCGAGATGCAGGCACTTTACCTGCCCGCATTGCGCAATGATTACCGCCTGATCGAAAACTACTGCGGCGATATCAGCGAGCTGCTGGACGTGCCCGTGAGCGTATGCCTGGGCAGCACCGACCGCGAAGTCGATCGGGAGGAAGCCCATGCCTGGTCGGAAGTGACGCGCCAGGTCACCGACTTTCGAACCTTCAACGGCGGGCATTTTTACCTGCGCGACAGCCAGGCCGACCTGATCGAGCACCTGGAACTGTTGCTGGGCAGCCCCGCCGAACCGGCGTGGCAGTGCTGGCCGTCGACCCCATGACCGGAGAATCCTATGAAAACACCTGAGCAGTGCAGCGGGCTGGAAGACGTCCGCCTGGGTATCGACACGTTGGACGAACAGATCATCCGCGCTCTCGGCCAGCGGTTGGCCTATGTGAAAGCTGCGGCGCAGTTCAAGCCTGACGAAGCCAGCATCGCCGCCCCCGAGCGGGTGGCCGCCATGCTGCCCCATCGCCGCCGCTGGGCCGAGCGCGAAGGGTTGGACCCGATGTTCGTGGTCCCGCTGTTTGCGCAGATCATCCAATGGAATATCGACCAGCAAGTGCGCCACTGGCGCCAGCAGCATCAAGGAGCGGAGCATGAGTGAACGTCTGCCGGGATTGCTTCAGGCGCTGACCGAGGGCGAACGCCTGGCGCGCGAGAAGGGCGGCGCAGTGCTGGTGGTGTTCAGCCTGGCCTCGGAGCGCCTGGACCCGCTGCGGTTATTTGCCGCCAACCGCCAGGTACTCGGGCAAAGCCTGTTCTGGTCAAGTGACCGGGGCGCACTGGCCATGGCCGGCTTTGGTTGTACCGAGGAAATCAGCCCCGGGGCCGATGACCGCTTCAACGCCAGTGCCCTGGCGTGGCAGGCGTTGCTCAGCCAGGCCCATCAGGTGGGGCCGCGCCAGCCGTTGCTGTGTGGCGGCTTTGCGTTTGACCCGAAGGGCCCACGCTCGCTCAAATGGCAGTCATTCGCCGCCACCTCCCTGGTGCTGCCGCGCATCCTGCTGCTGCGGGAAGCCGAGCAACATCATGTGATCTTCAGCCAGTGGCTGGAGCCCGGGGCGGACGCGGTGCGTTGCGCCCAGAGCCTGGAAACCCAGTGGACGTTGCTTCTGTCCCGCTACGCCAGTGCGCCACGCCAGGAGATTCCCCTCGGCACACCGAGCGACGAAAACACCATCAGCGCGCAGCAATGGCAAGACACCGTAGCGACGGCCGTGCAGCGCATCAACGCCGGCGACCTGCGCAAGGTGGTGCTGGCCCGCGAAGTGCGGTTGACCACCTCACGGACGATCCCCTGTGGCCCGCTGCTGGAAAACCTCAAGGCGGCCTATCCCCAGGCGTACCTGTTTGCGTTCAGCCGTGGTGACAGCTGCTTTCTCGGCGCAACGCCGGAGCGGCTGGTGCGGGTGACTCGTGGCACGCTGAACACGGTGGCGTTGGCCGGTACTTGCCCGCGTGGTCGTCACGAGCAGCACGATGCCGAACTTGGCCAGGCCTTGATGGACAGCCCCAAGGACCGCCACGAACACACCCTGGTGGTTCAAACCCTGCGCGAAGCATTGCAGCCCTATTGCGCGATGCTCGACATTGCCAGCCAGCCGCAGTTGCACCGGCTGGCCAACGTGCAGCACCTGTTGACGCCGGTGATGGGCCGCTTGCATCCCCAGGTGCAATTGCTGCAACTGGTGCAGGCCCTGCACCCGACGCCGGCGGTGGGTGGCTTGCCGCGACGTGAGGCGATGGCCTATATCCGAGAGCACGAGCAGCTCGACCGTGGCTGGTACGCAGCGCCAGTGGGCTGGATGAATGCGCAGGGTGATGGTGAATTTGCCGTGGCGTTGCGCTCGGCGTTGATCAGAGGCTGTGAGGCGCACCTGTTCGCCGGCTGCGGCATTGTCGCCGAGTCGGATCCCGGGAGTGAGTACGAGGAAACGTGCTTGAAGCTGCGGACTATCCGCGATGCCTTGCGGCCTTCGGACGGAGTGCAGGTGGCGTCAGCCTGAGGAAGGCTCTCGCCCGGCAGGCCGGGCGAGAGCATGCAGCGTCTGGATCAGTTCAAGCCAAGCTTGCCACGCAGTGTGGACAGGTCTTCCGCCAGGGTATTGACCGGGCCAACCAGGGCTTTGCGGTCGGCTTCCTTGACCTTGTCGTAGGTCTCGAAACCGCCATCCTTGGTTTTGTACTTGGCCAGGATCTTGTCCACGGTGGCGAAGTTCTTGTCGACTTTGGCAACGAAGGCCTTGTCTTGCTTCTCGATCTGCGGACGGAACAGGTCGACGATTTTCTTCGCGCCGTCGATGTTGCCCTGGAAGTCATACAGGTCGGTGTGGCTGTAGCGGTCTTCTTCACCGGAGATCTTGGTCGCGGCGACTTCTTCCAGCAGGGCAGCAGCACCACCCACGACTTTTTCCGGCGGGAAGGTCAGGCCGTCCACGCGGGTTTTCAGGTCCAGTACGTCGCTGTTGAGCTTGTCCGCCAGGGCGTCGAGGCCTTTGGTGGTGTTCTCGGAGAACAGGCTGTACTCGATGCGGTGGAAGCCGGTGAAGTCTTCGGCTTTCACGCCTTTCTCGTGGTCGTCCACGCGGGAGTCGATGGAGGCGTCGAGGTCGCTGAACAGTTCGGCGATCGGCTCGATCGACTCATAGTGCACGCGGGTTGGCGCGTACAGCTTCTTGGCGGTGGCCAGGTCGCCTTTTTTCACGGCGTCGGTGAACGCCTGGGTTTGGGTGACCAGCTCGCCGATTTCTTCGGTGACGTAAATCTTGTAGTCCGACACCGGCCCTACCAGATCCAGCGGCGCGGTGGCGGCGAAGGCGGCCAGCGGCGAAAGGCTCATTAACAACGACAATGCGAGAGACGACTTCTTCATGGGACGATTTCCGCTCTGGGGTTTGTTTTAGGTTTTGGCAGTGGTTTGTGGATGTGTCGCATCAAGCAGCGTGCGCCCGATGAAATCCTGGGCCCCGGTGACGCCTGGCAAGGTGAAGAAGTAACCGCCGCCAACCGGCTTCAGGTATTCCTCCAGAGGCTCGCCGTTGAGCCGGGTTTGCACGCTGATAAAGCCTTTCTCCAGGTCAGCCTGATAGCAGATGAACAACAGCCCCATGTCCAGCTGACCGTTTTTGTTGACGCCGTTGGAGTAGTTGAACGGCCGGCGCAGGATCAGGTTGGCCTGGGTCTGTGCAGTACGCGGGTTGGCCAGGCGGATGTGGGCATCGAGCTTGGTCAACTTGCCTTCCGGGTCCTTGCTGTAGTCCGGGACCTGGGTTTCTTTCTGGCCGTCCATGGGCGCGCCACTGGTCTTGATCCGGCCAATGATGCTTTCTTGCTCTTGCAGCGGGGTGCGGTCCCAGCGTTCGACGAAGTTGCGGATGATCCGCACCGCCTGGTAGCTGCCATTGGCGGCCCAGGCCGGTTCGTCGCTGCCTGGCTGGACCCACACAATCTGATCCATCGCCTTGTTGTCGTTGGAGTTCGGGTTGGCCGAACCGTCGCGAAAACCGAGGAAGTTGCGCGCGCTTTGTGCCGGCTCGCCGGGGCGGGCTGGGGCCTGGGGCGGCACGCTGCCTTCCTGCTTCCAGCGCACCAGCAGCAGGTCCGGCAGGTTTTTCACGATATCGCGCAGGGCGTGGATGTTGGTGTCCGGGGTGTTGGAGCTGAACTGCAGGCTCAGGTCGCCGTGGCACTGCGCCGGTTCCAGTGCATCGTTGGGGAAACCGACCATGCGGATCAGGCGCTTGGGCTTGGCCGCGGCCAGGCCGAAGCGTTCGTCGAACAGCGACTCGCCCACCGATACGGTGATGGTCAGGTTGTCCGGTGTCACCACCGGGCCGAGGATGCCGGAATCGGTGGGGGGCAGTTTCGGGTCGACTTGCACCACGGTGCCGCCGGTCATCAGGAACGCGATACGCTCGTTCAAGGTGCGGAACAGCCGCTCCAGGTCTTCACGGTCGCTGGCCAATACGTCGAATGCCACCAGCATGCCGCAGGCCGGGCGCGGAGTGACGATGCCGGTCTGGTGCTTGCCATGGAAATCGTGGTGATCCTGGGTCTTTTCACTGCTTGGCGCGGTGGTCACTTGTGCCGCCGCGTTGGCAGCCATTGCCGGGCAGCTCAGGCTGCTGCCGGCAATGGCCGCGCCAGTGGCGGCCATACCCAACAATACACGACGACGCTGGGCGGAAAATTGTTCTGAATCACTCATGTCTACGGTCGTCTTCACTTCAGGCCGGAAAGGCCAAGGGCGGGGTCGATTCCATCGAGTGCAACGGCCAGAGCCTTGGCCTTGTCGGCGATCTGCTTGCGCTGATCGGCGGTAACGCTGTCATACGAGGCGTAGCGGCCATCGACTTTCAAACCGTTGAGTTCGGCATCGAGGGCGGTGATCGCGCTGTCGATCCCCGGCAGCAATTGCGCGGCAGATTTGGTCAGCAGCGGGCGCATCAGGTCGACCACTTTGCGGGCGGCGTCCAGGTTGGCGGCGAAGCCGTTGAGGTCGGTATGGCTGTAGCGTTCTTCCTCACCGCTGGCGGCACGTACGTCGGCCAGGCTGTTGAGGTTGCGCACCACGATGCTCACCAGTTGCTCCGGCGGCAGCGACTGGGCCAGCAGCTGTTGCTTGAGGCTGGTGACGTCGGTGACCAGGCGCTGGGCAATCGGCGCCAGGCCGTCGAGATTGCGTTGCTGGAACAGGCCGTATTCGAGACGGTGGAAGCCGCTGAAGGCCGGGTCCTGCTCGCGCTTTTCAAAGTAGTCGGCGCGGGCGTTGATCGCGTTGTCCAGTTCCGCCAGGCGTTGCGAGGCCGGGGCCAGGCGCTGGTAAGCCTCGCGGGCCGGTACGTAAAGCGCCTGGGCCTGGGCGAGGTCGCCGGCTTCGATGGCTTGGTCCAGCGCGGTAACGGCCTTGACCAGGGCGCTACCCTGGCTGCTCAGGTACACGCGGAACTCCGACAGCGGGCCGATAAACGCGACCATCGACGGCTTGGCCTTGGCTTGGGCGTCAGACTCGGCAGTCGGTGTCACCTTCAAGGTGCCACGCGGGTTGCTCAGCAGGCCGCAGGTGATCTGGTAGTCGCCGGGCAGCAGGTTGGCGTTGATCACCTGGCTCAGGCCCGGGGCGATGTTCTCGCGCTCTTCGACCACCAGCACGCCGTCGAGGATTTCCCATTCCACGGCACGGTCCGAGCGGTTGATGATGCGGAAGCTGGCGCGTCCGGCCGGTACCGTCAGCGCATTCGGCTCGCAGCTGTGGGCGTGGATGGTGACGGCGATTTCATTGTGGTTGGCCTGGCGCTTGGAGGCGGCCAGTTGCGAGGCGTAGTAGAACAGGCCACCGGCGGCGATCATCACGACCACCGAGCCGCCCACCGCCCAGCGCAAGGCGCGGGAGGGCGGAGCCGGTTGAGGGGTTTGGTTGGACAAGAGGCGGTCCTTACTGGCTGGAAACGGAAGAGGTTGTGCGGGTAGCCGGCTTGCTCGGCGGCGCCGGCAGGAAGAACATCACCAGGGCCACCACCAGGTAAATCAGGTAGGCACCGAGGGTGCTGATGGTCGGGGCGTCCTGATAGCCGAACATGCCGGCCAGCACCGAGCCCAGCGGGCCATCCATCGGCAGCGTCGCGCTGAAATCGAACAGTACGGTTTGCAGGTGGTTCCATACCCCGGCTTCGTGCAGGGCTTGTACCGAGTTGGCGAGGATGCCGGCGGCCACCACCAGGATGAACAGGCCGGTCCAGCGGAAGAACGCACCAAGGTTCAGGCGCATGCTGCCGGTGTAGATCAGGAAGCCGACGATGATCGCCAGGATCAGGCCGAGCAGGGCGCCAATCGGCGCGCCCGGACCTTCGCTTTGCTGGAACACGGCCAGCAGGAAGAACACGGTTTCCAGGCCTTCACGGGCCACGGCGAAAAACACCATGGCAATCAGTGCGGTGACCTGGTGTTTGGAGCCGGCCAGGGCATGATCGAGGGATTCATGCAGGGAATGCTTGATGGAGCGCGCGACCTTGCGCATCCAGAACACCATGGAGCTGAGAATGCCCACGGCCACCAGGCCGACGATGCCTTCGAACAGTTCCTGTTGTTTCTGCGGGAATTCGGCACTCACCAGTTCCAGGCCACCGCCGACCAGCAGCGCGAGGGCCGCTGCCAGAAATACGCCGATCCACACTGCGGGCATGTACTGGCCACGGCCAGTTTGCTTGAGGTAGCTGGCAATAATGCCAACGATCAAGGCGGCTTCTATGCCTTCGCGCAGCATGATTAAAAAGGGAACAAGCATTCGGCACCGAATCGTCACTAGATAGGATGCTAAGTTGTAACATAATGATACTCATTACTAAACAGGGAATATTGACCTTTACTGAACCTTGACTGAACGGTGGTGGCAAACCGCATCCGACACTAGAATGCGCGGCATCGTCCCAGTCACCGGATTGCGCCATTCCCCATGTCGGAAAAAGACACGATTTCCATCCAGCTGGTCCGCGAAGCCCTGTTGCAGAGCTGTGCGCCGGGTGCGGCGACCGATGAAGTGTTGACCAAGGTCGGGATTGATCCAGCACTGCTGGGCCAGCCAACCGCACGCGTCCCGGCAACCGCTTACGCACGCTTATGGCGCTTGCTGGCACGGCGAATGGACGATGAATTCTTTGGCATGGACCCGCGCAAGCTCAAATCCGGCAGCCTGGAGTTCCTCTGCCGGGCCTCCATGGCACAACCGAGCCTGGCCACTGCGCTGGAAACCGGCCTGGGGTTCCTGTCACTGATGCTCGAGCGCCTGCCGGCGCAACTGGTGCGCCAGCAGAGCCTGGCGGAAATCGTCCTGTTGGAGCCGGAGCCCGCACCCAGGCGCGCCTTCACCTATTTCGCCTACTGGATGATCGTCCACGGCGTCGCCTGCTGGCTGGCGGGGCGCCGGATCCCGATCCTGGCGATTGAACTGCGTTGCCCGCAGCCGGACTTCTGCGACGACTACCAGGTGATGTTTTCCGACAACTTGCGCTTTGACCGGCCGCGTACCCGGATGATCTTTTCCGCCGACTGCCTCGACCTGCCGATCAAGCGCAGCCCGGAGGAGCTCAAGCGCTTCCTGGCCCATGCGCCCGCCAACATCCTGGTCAAATACCGCGACCCGGACAGCCTTGCCACCCGCATCAAGACCGACCTGCGGCACATGCCTGCCGACACCTGGCCGGAAACCGAAGGCCTGGCCGCATCCCTGTGCATCTCGGCCTCGACCCTGCGCCGGCGCCTGGCGGAAGAAGGGCAGACCTACCAGGGCCTCAAGGACAGCGTGCGCAAGGAGTTGGCGATCGTCTGGCTGGCCGATTCCGACATCAGCTTTGCCGAGATCGCCACCCGCCTGGGGTTTGCCGATGCCAGCTCGTTCTACAAGGCGTTTCGCAAGTGGTCGGGCTCCAACCCCGGGCACTATCGCAGCCTGATATTGAACGAAGCACTGAGCCAGTAGGTCACTGCCAGGCACCCCCGGCACGTCTGCCTGCTTATCCACGCCTTTAATGATCTGGGTCACTTTCCTGCGCCGCCGTGCGTGTGATATTCGGCGCCACCGCTCCATCGTTCGTTTCCTGACGCAGCCTGATCGGCATTTGTCGCGATCAACGTCTACGCCATTTCCCTCATTCAAGAGCAGGATTTCATGGCACTTCACAGAACCGTAGAGACCCAGGACCAAGCCATCGAAGACGTCTATTCGAGTGGCTCCGCCCAGCACAAACTGCCCAAATACCGCCTCCCGGACCACTCGACCACGCCGTCGGCCGCCTACAACCTGGTGCGCGACGAACTGCTGCTGGACGGCAATTCCCGGCAAAACCTGGCGACTTTCTGCACCACCTGGGTCGAGCCCGAAGTGCAGCAGTTGATGGCCGATGCCCTCGACAAAAACATGATCGACAAGGATGAGTACCCGCAGACGGCCGAGATCGAAAACCGTTGCGTGCACATCATTGCCGACCTGTGGCACGCGCCGAAATCGTGGCAAACCGTGGGTTGCTCCACCACCGGTTCCAGCGAAGCGGCGATGCTTGGCGGCCTGGCACTGAAGTGGAGCTGGAAGAAACGCCGGGAAGCGGCGGGGCTGCCCACCGACAAACCGAATTTCGTGTGCGGCCCGGTGCAGATCTGCTGGAAGAAATTCGCCCGTTATTTCGATGTGGAAATTCGCGAAGTGCCGTTGCGCGGTGACGCATTGGGCCTGCGCCCGGCCGACCTGCGGGAATATTGCGACGAAAACACCATCGGTGTCGTCGCGACCCTGGGCGTGACCTTCACCGGGATCTACGAACCGGTCGCAGCCCTGGCGGCCGAGCTGGACTCGATGCAACGTGACCTCGGCCTGGATATCCCGATCCATGTCGACGCGGCGAGCGGCGGGTTTATCGCCCCGTTCATCCAGCAAGAGCTGCAATGGGATTTTGTCATCGAGCGCGTCAAGTCCATCAACGCTTCCGGCCACAAGTACGGCCTGGCGCCGCTGGGCGTCGGCTGGGTTATCTGGCGCTCCACCGAAGACCTGCCGGAAGAGTTGATCTTCTACGTCGACTACCTGGGCGGCAACATGGCGACCTTTGCCCTGAACTTCAGCCGGCCCGGCGGTGAAATCATCGCCCAGTACTACAACTTCCTGCGGCTGGGGCGCGACGGCTACACGCGGATTCAACAAGCGTGCTCCGACACGGCGCAATGGCTGGCCTCGGAAATCACCAAGTTTGCCCCGTTGGAACTGGTGTACGACGGCAAGGATGGGCTGCCGGCGGTCTGCTACAAGCTCAAGGACGGCGTCGACCACGGCTTCAGCCTCTACGACCTGTCGGAGCGCGTGCGCATGCGCGGCTGGCAGATCGCGTCATACCCGTTGCCGTCCGATCGGCAGAACGTCGTGGTACAGCGCATCCTGGTGCGGCATGGCGTGAGCCGTGACCTGGTGGCGTTGCTGCTGGAAGACCTGCGCAAGGCCGTTGCCCACCTGCAGAAAAACCCGGTGGAGCATTCCGACGCGGGCCCCAGCTTCAGCCATGGCGCCATCGCCGACCCGGTCATCCCGGCCGACACCCCGAACCTCGACTGAACGCACTGAACACTCACCGGGCCTCGAGGCCCGGTGCCTTTAGCGTTGCATCGCCAGGTACGAATCATCGTGACTGCCTTCTTTACTTTCCTGCACGACAACCCCTACATCCTGCTGTTCCTGGTGGTTGGCCTGTCCGTCTGGGTCGGGCGCGGCACCATCAAGGGTTATGGCCTGGGCGCGGTGGCCGGGGCCATCGTGATCGGCTGCGCGATTGCGACGTGGGCGTCTTACTACGGCGTGCATTTCGAACTCGATAACTTTACCAAGAGCCTGTTTTATTACCTGTTCATGTACGGCGTCGGGCTGCGGGTCGGGCCTTCGTTCATCAACAGTCTCAAGGGTGATGGCCTGAAATTCACCTTCCTGGCGATCCTGTCCTCGTTCCTCGGGCTGGGTATCGTGGTGCTCGGCGTGCGGCTGTTATCCCTGCCGGTGGGCGCGGCGGGCGGGATTCTTGCCGGTTCGCAAACCATGTCGGCGGCGATTGGCTCCGCCGAACAGGCGATTACCTCGGGCGTGGTGCCGCTGCCACCGGGCACCACGGCGGCGGCGGCCACCGCGATGATCGCCCTGTCTTACGGCATCACCTATATCTGGGGCACGGTCGGCATCATCCTGATCTGCAAATACCTGCCGCGCTGGTGGGGTGTGGATGCGCGCAAGGCGGCCAAGGAATTCGAGCTGGAGCACGGTGTGCCGAACGTCGACGATGCCGGGCTCAGTGGGTATCGGCCGTTTGACCTGCGGGCCTATCGCCTGGTGAACCCGGAGCTGGTGGGGCAGAGCATCGCGCAGTTTCGCCAGCGCTTTGCGTTGTACCAGATCGAGAACGTCGAGCGTGGTGAAGAGTTGCTGGGGGCTGATCCGACGCTGGTGTTGCAACTCGGCGATGTGATCGCCCTGGGCGGTAGCCTGGATGCGCTGACCGATCACATGGGCCTGATCGGGCCGGAAGTACCGGATGCCCGGGCGTTGAATATACCGCTGGATGAGGCGGTGATTCTGGTGACCCACAAGGATGCCGTGGGCAGGGCGCTCAAGGAATTCAGCCAGTCGCCGATTGCCGGGCAGGTGCAGTTGGTGGGGATTGAGCGGGGTGGAGCGCCGATTCCGGTGGGGCTGGAAACGCGGTTGCAGCGCCTGGATGTGATGCACTTGATTGGCTTGCGCAGTGCCATCGACAAGGCCACGGCGTTGCTGGGCAAGGCGGGGCGGGCGAGTACGGCGACGGATTTGCTGACGCTGTCGCTGGGTATGGTGCTGGGGTTGTTGATCGGGCTGATTCAGGTGCCGGCGTTCGGTGCGGCGGTGGGGCTGGGCAATGCGGGCGGGTTGCTGGTGTCGGGGATTATCGTCTCGTCGCTGGTGTCGCGGGTGCGGTTTTTTGGGAATACCCCGAATGCGGCGCGCAACATTCTCGAGGACATGGGGTTGATATTCTTTGTCGCGATTGTGGGGGTGAATGCGGGGGCCAACCTGGTTTCGCAGATTAGCGCGATCATTGCGTTGAAGATCTTTTTGCTTGGGTTCGTGGCTTGTACGATTCCACCGTTTATTGTTTGGGCTGTGGGTTTTCATGTGTTCAAGATCAACCCGGCGATTCTCATGGGCGGTGTTGCGGGGGCGCGGAGTCACTCGGGGCCGGCGCGGGAGGCGGCAAAGGAAATTGATAGTACGGTGCCGTGGATCGGGTTTCCGGTGGCGTATGCGGTGTCGGGGATTTTGCTCACGGTGTTTGGGTATTTTGCCATGGTGCTGGCGCGGTAGCTGTATTGGGTACATATCCGTTGCTGCGGTATCGGCCACTTATGGTTCCGCTCTTACAGCGGGTCACTTTTGGCAAACGCCCGGAATGCCGGCCCAGCCAAAAGTAACCAAAAGGTCTTGGCCCCACCACTCGGTGCCTCGC
>NZ_JACAPZ010000034.1:0-17776 GCF_013385475.1 Pseudomonas sp. G5001 | reverse complement strand
GCCGGAGTGAGGGCACTCCGAGCCTAGGCGAGGAGCCGAGTGGTGGGGCAAGAGCGTTTTGCTTACTTTTGCGCTTTTCAAAAGTGAGCCGCTGTAAGAGCGGAACCAATATCAGCCATAACCGAAGAAACGGATATGCACACCCCCACCATTTACGACCCATCCAAACCAAAAGCGACCCCCTCCGTTGACGCCCCACCCCAAACCCCTATTAAGTACTATTAATCCGCATTAATAGGATCAATCAAACACCATGCTAAGCCGCCCGCTGCGCCGCAAACGCCAGAAGCTCTCCGACGTGATCGTCGAGTCGGTCAAACGCTCCATCGTCACCGACGCGCTGAAGCCCGGCGACCGCTTGCCCACCGAACGCGAACTGATGGAAAGCTTCCAGTGCTCCAAAGGCTCCGCCCGCGAAGCCCTCAAGGCGCTGGAAGTCGAAGGCCTGGTCAACACCCGCACCGGCCCGAGCGGCGGCGCCTATCTCAACCAGGCCGGCACCGAACCCGCCAGCCGCGCCCTGCGCAACTACCTGCACTTCCAGCACCTGGACGGCCAACAGGTCTACCAGCTGCGCAAAGTCATCGAAGTCGAACTCGCCGTCTCGGTCCTGGGCCGCCTGAGCGAAGACGACTACCGCGCCCTCCAGGACAACGTCGATTTCTGCAGCGCCCCCGAAGACAGCGAAGCCGGCCAACGCGAACAACGCATCGCCGAACTGGAATTCCACAACCTGCTGGCCAAGGCCTGCCCCAACCCGCTGCTGAGCTTCATGGCGCAATTCCTCAACGACCTGCTGCGTGACCTGGTCGTGCTGAAAAAAGCCTACAAACCCAAGCGCAAGCAATTCGACGCCGCCAACCTCGACTACCACAAACAACTGCTGATCGCCTTCCGGGCCGAAGACGAAGCCACCGTACGCAGCCTGATGCACGAACACATGTGCGACGCCGAACACCACATGACCGCCCTTGAAGGTGAAGTCAGCCCGCACTTTCTGCTGGAGTTCGACCACAACCACTAAGCCGCACCCTCCACCAATAAAAGGCCTGCCCACAGGCCGTGCTCCACCGTATCGCCATTGCCACTCCTGCCAATAACTAATCCAGGGAGTCACCCCATGCAGCGTCGTACGTTGTTGAAAGCCAGTCTCACCGCAGCCGCCGCCCTCAGCCTCCCGCTGAGCGTGCGTTCTGCATTCGCCGCCGAGCCTTTTACCTTTTACGGCCTCAAGTCCATGTCTGGCGCCTTTGCCAGTTATGGCAAATTTGCCGACATGGGTTCACGCCTCGCGGTGGAACAGCATCCCGAGTTGCTCGGGCGACCGCTGGTCTACAAAGTGATCGACACCGAAGGCAACGCCGGCAAGGCCGTGCGTAAAGTCCAGGAAGCGATCCAGCAGGACGGCGCACGCTTTTTCCAGGGCTGTACCCTGTCGTCTTCGGCACTCGCGGTGGCCAAGGAAGTGAGCAAGGCCGGTGGCGTGTTCATGACCCCGGTGGGCGCCGATGAAGTCACCGGCAAGGACTGCAACAGCGCCACATTCCGCTGGTCGGTGCCGACCTACGGCGCGATCCGCGAGACCCTCGTGCCGCTGATCAAGCTGCTGCCCGACGCCAAGCGCTGGTACACCATCACCCCGCAATACGTGTTCGGCGAAGCCCTGCTCGAAGGCGCCAAATCGGTGCTGGCCGAGCATGGCCTGGAACACGCCGGCAACAGCTACCACTCGCTGCAGGAGCAGGAGTTCTCCGGCTACCTGACTAATGCCATCGCCGCCAAACCCGATGTGCTGGTACTGCTGAACTTCGGCAGCCAGTCGTCCAACACCCTGCGCCAGGCGGTGAACTTCGGTATCAAGGAGCGCATGAAAGTGTTGCTGGTGTGGTCCGCCGGCCTCGACCAGTTCCAGGAGCTGGGCAGTGACGTACTGGAAGGTGTGTACCTCGGCGCTCAGTACTGGCATCAGGTCGACACCCCGCTCAACCGTGACCTGGTGAAACTCACCAAGGCCAAATACGGCATCAACCCCACCTACCCGCTGGCCGCCGACTACATCAGCACCAAGGTCATGCTCGAAACCATCATCTCCACCGGCAGTTTCGACGGGCCGACCGTGGCCAAGGCCATGCAGGGCCAGAGCTACGAAGGCCCCACCGGCAAGGAGTCGATCCGCGCCGGCGACCATCAGGTGATCAAGGACTACTACCTGCTGGTGGGCAAGGCCGCAGGCGACATGGCCGACAAGGACGATCTGGCCAAGGTGCTCAGCTCCGGCCAGTCGTTCCCGCCGGTGGAAGCCACGGGCTGCGTGCTCGGCTGATCCGCTGAAAATCTACTGGTGACACAGCGCAGGGCCGCTCATGCGGCCACCTGCCGAGGGTTCCTGCATGCTTAATCTTTACCTGTTCCAGATTCTCAACGGCCTGGGCCTTGGGATGATCTACTTCCTGATCGCGGTCGGCTTGACGATCATTTTCGGCCTGCTGAACTTCGTCAACTTCGCCCACGGTGCGTTTTTCCTGCTGGGCGCCTACATCTGCTACACCGCCGTCAGCCTCACCGGCAGCTTCTGGCTGGCGCTGCTGATTGCGCCGCTGGTGGTGGCCGCGCTGGCCTGGGTGATCGAGCGATTATTGATCCAGCGGATTTATCACTTGCCGCACATGTTCCAGATTCTGGTGACCCTGGGGATTGCCCTGATCATCCAGGAAGCCAGCGTGATGATCTGGGGCCCGGTGGGCAAGAGTGTCGCCGTACCGGAATTGCTGCGCGGGGTGCTGGTGGTGGGCGATTTTGTCTACCCCTACTACCGCCTGTTCCTGATCGTGTTCTCCGGCCTCGTTGGCCTTGGCCTGTGGCTGCTGCTGGAACGCACGCGCTTCGGCGCCCTGGTGCGGGCCGGCAGTGAAAGCACGGAAACCGTGTCCCTGCTGGGCACCAACATTTTCCGCCTGTTCTCCATGACCTTCGCCCTCGGCGTGGCCCTCGCCGGTGTGGCCGGTGTGCTGTTCGCCCCGTTGCGCGGCGCCCAGCCCTTTGTCGGCCCGGAAATCCTCGGCGTGGCGTTCGTGGTGGTGGTGATCGGCGGCATGGGTTCCTTCAGCGGTGCACTGGTGGGCGGCCTGCTGGTCGGCGTGGTGCAAAGCCTGATGACCACACTCTGGCCCCAGGGCGCAAGCCTGATGATCTACGGTGCGATGGCCGTGGTGATCCTGGTGCGTCCTTACGGCCTGTTCGGGAGAGCCTGACATGAGCGAGAAAAATCCCCTGCCGTTCGCCAAGACCCAGTCGCGCTACATGCTGCTGTTGGTGCTCGCGGTGTTGATCGGCCTGCCGTTGATTCTGCCCTCGGCGACCCTGGCCACCGAGATCCTGATCTTTGCCATGGCCGCCCTCGCCTGCAACCTGCTGCTGGGTTACACCGGGCTGCTGTCGTTCGGCCAAGGCATCTTCTTCGGGGCCGGCGCCTACTGCGCGGCGCTGTTGATGATTCACCTGCAACTGGGGCTGTTCAGCGCACTGCTGGGTGCCGCCGTCGCCGGTGGTTTCCTGGCTTTCCTGGTGGGTGCCCTGGCGATCCGCCGCACCGGCATTTACTTCGTGATGCTGACCCTGGCCTTCAGCCAGATGGCCTACTTCGTCGCCTACACCCTGAGCGACTGGACCGGCGGTGACAACGGCCTGCTCAGCGTGCCGCGCCCGGAAATCCGCATCGGTGACACGGTGCTGCTGTCGCTGACCGACGCCCGCGCGTTCTACGGGTTTGTCGCGGTGCTGTTCCTGTTGATCTTCATCGGCGCCCGCCGGGTGATCGCCTCGCCGTTCGGCAGCACGCTGATGGCGATTCGCGAAAACGAAACCCGCGCTTCGGCCATCGGCTATGACACCCGCCACTTCAAGATCCTGGTGTTCGTGTTGTCCGGCGCCGTCACCGGGATTGCCGGGGCGCTGTACGCGATGCTGCTGCACTTTGTGCCGCTGTCGAACATCGACCTGGCGATGTCCGAAAACATCCTGATCATGACCATCGTCGGCGGCACCGGCTCGCTGTTCGGCTCGTTGCTGGGCGCCGGTTCCATCGTGCTGCTGGGGGACTTCCTTTCCGATCTGTGGCCGCGCTGGCTGATGCTGCTGGGGGTGATCCTGATCCTGGTGGTGATCTTCATGCGCGGCGGTTTGTGGGGCGGTCTGTCGACCCTGTTCGACCGTGTGCGCGGCAGCCGCAAGGCCGACGTTGTGACCAAGGAGAAGCTGTCATGAGCATCCTGCTGGAAACCAAGAACCTGGAACTGGCCTACGGTGCGTTCCACGCGGTGAACGGCGTCAACCTCAAGGTCGAAGCCGGCACCATCCACACCATCATCGGCCCCAATGGCGCGGGCAAGACCAGCCTGTTCCACTGCCTGACCGGCGAACGCCAGGCCACCGCCGGGGCAATTCATTTCGACGGCAAGAACCTGATGCGCAAACCGGCCCACGGCCGCGTCGGCCTGGGCATGGCGCGCTCGTTCCAGCTCACCAGCCTGTTCCAGAACCTCAGCGTGCGCGAGAACCTGCGCCTGGCCGCCCAGGGTCGCGACGGCGCCCGCGCGCTGAACTTCTGGCGCCGGGTCGACAGCAAGCGCGAACACCTGGAAATGGCCGACCAGGTGCTGGAACGCCTGCAACTCACCGCCCGCGCCGACACCCTGGCCGGCGAGTTGTCCCACGGTCAGCAGCGGGTGCTGGAAGTCGGCATGTCGATCTGCTCCAGACCCAAGCTGCTGATGCTCGACGAACCCACCTCGGGCATGGGCATCGACGACATCCCGATCATGACCCAACTGATCAGCGACCTCGGCCGCGACCATACCGTGCTGTTGATCGAGCACAACATGAGCATCGTCATGTCCATCAGCCAACGCATCACCGTGATGAGCCACGGCCAGATCCTGGTGGAAGGCACACCGGAATTCGTGCGCGCCGACGAGCGCGTGCGCACCGCCTACCTGGGAGAAGCCGCCTGATGCTGACCGTCGACAATATCCATTCCTACTACGACAAGAGCCACGTCCTTGAAGGCGTGTCCCTGACCGTCAACCCTGGCGAACTGGTGACCCTGCTGGGGCGCAACGGCGCCGGCAAGACCACCACCCTGCGCAGCATCCTCGGGATTATCTGCCCGCGCCAGGGCCAGATTCACTTCAACGGCCAGCCGCTGGTGGGGCAGAAAATCTTCGAAATCGCCCGCCAGGGCCTGGCGCTGGTGCCGGAGAACCGCGGGATTTTCCGCCTGCTCACGGTGGAGGAAAACCTGCGCATTGCCGTGCGCAAGACCAGCCGCTGGCAGATGGAAGACGTGTACGGCATGTTCCCGCGCCTCAGGGAGCGCCGCAAGAACGCCGGCCACGCACTGTCCGGCGGTGAGCAACAGATGCTCGCCATCGCCCGCGCGCTGCTCAACGATCCCAAGCTGCTGATCCTCGATGAGCCCACCGAAGGCCTCGCGCCGGTGATCGTCGACGAGCTGGTGAAGATCCTGCGCAAGGTCAAGGAAGACGGCCTGCCGGTGCTGCTGGTGGAACAGAACCTGATGGTCTGCGACAAGCTCGCCGACCGCCATTACGTCCTCGAACAGGGCCGCGTGGTGTACGAAGGCAGTGCCGAAGCCTTCCGCGCCGACCCGACGATCAAGAACCGTTACCTGGCCCTGAGTGCCTGACCGGAGACTGCTGATGAATAGTTTTGCGCAACCGCTCCAGAGCAACGCCCCGCTGATCAACCGCGAGCGCCTGTGGCAATCGCTGATGGACCTCGCCCGCCTCGGCGCCACACCCAAGGGCGGCGTATGCCGCCTGGCCCTCACCGACCTCGACCGCCAGGCCCGCGACCTGTTTGTGCAATGGTGCGAGGCGGCCGGCTGCAGCGTCAGCGTCGACGCCATCGGCAATATCTTTGCCCGCCGCGCCGGGCGTAATCCGGCACTGGCGCCGGTGATGACCGGCAGCCATATCGACACCCAGCCTACCGGCGGCAAGTTCGACGGTTGCTACGGCGTGATGGCTGGCCTGGAAGTGATCCGCACCCTCAATGATTTGAACATCGAGACCGAAGCACCGATTGAAGTGGTGGTGTGGACCAACGAAGAAGGCTCGCGATTCCCGCCGTGCATGATGGGTTCCGGGGTGTTCGCCGGTAAGTTCGACCTGCAGGAAACCCTCGACAAGCAGGACGAGCAAGGGCTGTCGGTGGGCGCTGAATTGCAGCGCATCGGCTATGCCGGTTCCCGCGCCGTGCTGGGCCATCCGGTGGGCGCCTATTTCGAGGCGCATATCGAGCAGGGTCCGGTGCTGGAAGACCAGGCCACCACCATCGGCGTGGTCATGGGCTGCCTGGGCCAGAAGTGGTTCGACCTGACGCTCACTGGCGTCGAAGCCCACGCGGGCCCGACGCCAATGCACCTGCGCAAGGACGCACTGGTAGGCGCGGCGCAAGTGGTCAGCGCGGTGAATCGCATCGCCCACGAACAACAACCCCACGCCTGCGGCACCGTCGGTTGCCTGAGCCTGCATCCCGGCTCACGCAACGTGATTCCCGGCCAGGTGCACATGACCATCGACCTGCGCCACCTGCACGCCGACAAGCTGCAAGCGATGGTCGACGAAGTGCGCCAGGTGATCGAAGCCACCGCCGAGCAACACGGCTTGAGCTTTGAGCTGACACCCACTGCCGACTTCCCGCCGCTGGATTTCAACCCTGCCTGTGTCAACGCCGTGCGTGATGGCGCGAGCAGCCTGGGCCTGAGCCATATGGACATCGTCAGCGGCGCCGGGCATGACGCGATCTTCGTCGCCGAACTGGGCCCGGCCGGAATGATCTTTGTGCCGTGCGAAGGCGGCATCAGCCATAACGAAATCGAGAACGCCGCGCCGGATGACCTGGCGGCGGGCTGCGCGGTGTTGCTGCGGGCCATGGTCAACGCGGCGCAAGGAGGTAAAGCGGCATGACGGATATCGCCAACCTGACCGCAGTTGAGCTGCTGGCCCGCTATCGGGATAAAAGCCTGTCGCCGGTGGAGGTCACCGAAGACGCATTGCTGCGGATCGAACGCTACAACCCGGCGGTCAACGCCTACTGCCACGTCGACCCGGAAGGCGCCTTGAAGGCGGCGCGGAATTCGGAACAGCGCTGGCTCAAGGGCCAGCCGTGCGGGGCCCTGGACGGTGTGCCCTCCTCCATCAAGGACCTGACGCAGACCATCGGCATGCCGACGCGCAAGGGTTCGCGTACCACATCCGCCGAGGGTCGATGGGATGTGGATGCGCCCTTCTCGGCCTTCATGCGCAAGGCCGGCGCGGTATTGCTGGGCAAGACCACCACACCGGAATTCGGCTGGAAAGGCGTCACCGATAACCCGCTGTATGGCATTACCCGCAACCCGTGGGACACGCGCATGACGGCGGGCGGTTCGTCCGGTGGTGCCGGTGCGGCGGCGGCCTTGAACCTCGGCGTGCTGCACCAGGGCAGCGATGCCGGCGGCTCGATCCGGATCCCCTGTGCCTTCACCGGCACCTTCGGCATCAAGCCGACCTTCGGTTATGTGCCGCAATGGCCGGCCAGTTCGATGACGATTCTGTCGCACCTGGGGCCGATGACCCGCACCGTGGAAGACTCGGTGCTGATGCTGCAAACCATCGCCCAGCCGGATGCGCGGGATGGTTTGATCGGCGCGCCTCGGATCACGCCATGGTTGCACGCCGGGGCTGATTTGAAGGGGCTGCGTATCGCCTATAGCCCGAACTGCGGTTATGTCGACGTGGACCCGCAAGTGGCCAGGGTGGTCGCCCAGGCGGTAGAAGGCCTGGTGCAGCTGGGTGCCCATGTTGAGCAGATTGATCCGGGGTTCAGTGATCCGCTGGAGGTGTTCAATACTTTATGGTTTGCCGGTGCAGCACGCCTGGCCGGGCCGTTGAGCGATGCCCAGCGGCAATTGATGGACCCGGGGTTGCTGCGCATTGCCCGACTGGGCGAACAGATCAGCCTCAGCGATTACAGCGCCGCTCTGGAAGCACGGGCAGCGCTCGTGGCGCGCATGGCGGCATTCCATGAGCATTACGATGTGCTGGTTTCGCCGATGATGCCGATCACCGCGTTCGAGGCCGGGCACAATGTGCCGCCGGGTTCGGGACTAGGGGAATGGATGGAGTGGACGCCGTTTACCTATCCCTTCAACCTGACCCAGCAACCGGCGGCGTCGGTGCCGTGCGGGTTGGCGGCCAATGGGTTGCCGGTGGGGCTGCATGTGGTGGGGGCGCGGTTTGCGGATGAGCAGGTGCTAAGGGTTTGCCAGGTTTATGCCAGGGCTTTCCCGACCGAGCACCTGCAAACACCCAAAACCCCAACCTGAAATACAATCAAACTGTGGGAGCGGGCTTGCTCGCGAAGGCGGTGTGTCAGTCACCGGATATCTTGACTGATACACCGCCTTCGCGAGCAAGCCCGCTCCCACATTTTTTGCCCGCATTCCAGTCATCAGCCCCTACAATGCCTCCTATCATCCAAGGGGGTTTCATGGACATCGAACTGGCACGCACCTTCCTCGAAATCACCCGCTGCGGCAGCCTCGCCGCGGCGGCCGAGAAACTGCACGTCACCCAGACGGCAATCACCGCCCGGGTCAAAAACCTCGAAAGCCAGCTCAACAGTACCCTGTTCGTGCGCAACCGCGCCGGTGCCCGCCTGACCCCGGACGGCGAGGCGTTCGTGGTCTACGCCAACCAGCTTGTCCAGACCTGGGAAGCCGCACGCCGCGACCTGCCATTACCCGATGGCTACCGCAACGTGCTGCACATCGGTGGCGAAGTCAGCCTGTGCAACCCGCTGATGCTCGGCTGGGCCCAGGCCTTGCGGGAACACATTCCCGGCCATGCCCTGCGCACCGAGATTCGCGAAGGCGAGTACTTGTTGCGCCAGCTGGAACTGGGGGTGCTGGACGCCGCGCTGGTGTTCCAGCCGCAATACTGGCCGGGGTTGCAGGTGGAGCAGGTGCTGGAAGAAAAACTGATCCTGGTGCAACTGGCCGCCCGGCCCGAGCCCTACGTGTATATCGACTGGGGCCAGGGCTTTCGCCAGCAGCACGACGCCGCACTGCCGG
Organism: Pseudomonas sp. G5001; assembly: GCF_013385475.1. Lineage (NCBI taxonomy): Bacteria > Pseudomonadati > Pseudomonadota > Gammaproteobacteria > Pseudomonadales > Pseudomonadaceae > Pseudomonas > Pseudomonas sp. G5001. The sequence goes on along the minus strand of NZ_JACAPZ010000034.1, from coordinate 8,640 downwards.
ACAAGGCCCGCGCAGCCCTGAGTTTCAATCTGGGGCCACTGGCGTTGCAGTACATCCTGGAAAACGGCGGTGCCGGGTATTTCCGCACGCGGGTGGTGCAGAGCTACCTGGACAGCGGCGTGATGGAGCGGGTTCCCAAGGCGCCGGAGTTCAGCTTCCCGACGTACCTGGTGTATTCCCGCGAGCGCGATTCGGCGGTTTTGCAGCAGGCGCTGGGGTTGCTGCGGGCGGTGGTGGAGGCCGAAAAGGATTGGTCGCAGCGCTGGGATCCGGTGATTTGAAGCCGTGCCCATGGTAGCCTCAGGTTGTTTTCTCCTGGTTTCCCCCTGCCGATGAACAAGAAAAAGTCCGTCACCATCAGCGACATCGCCAAACGGGTCAACATGACCACCATCACGGTGTCCCGGGCGCTGAGCAAACCCGACCTGGTCAAGCCCGCCACCCTGGCGCGGATTCTCGAAGTGGCGCGGGAGCTGGACTATGTGCCCAACGCCTTTGCCCGCGGGCTCAAGCGCAGTGAAAGCCTGATCATCGGCGTGATCACCGCTTCGGTCGACAACCCCTTCTACAGCGAGATGATCAAGGCGATTTCCCGCGAGGCGAAAAAGCACGGCTACACCATCATGCTGGTGGATACCGACGAACTGGAAGAACTGGAAAGCAAGGCAGTCGACACACTGCTGGGCTACCGCGTGGCGGGGATCATCCTGTCGCCGGTCTCCGACGAGCCCAGCTACCAGCCGGACTATCTGGAGCGCCTGGGTAACGGCAAGACGCCGGTGGTGCTGCTCGATCGCACGATCCACGACAGCCCGTTCAGCCGCGTGGTGCTGGACAACTATCACAGCGGCATCGAGGCGGCGCAGTACCTGGTGCGGCAAACCCCGAACCTCAAGCGCCTGCTGGTGCTGACCGGGCCCGAGCATTCGCGCATCACCATGGAACGCCTCAAGGGCCTCAAAGAAGTCCTGGCCGAGCACCCTCAGGTGCACGTTGAAGTGTGTGCCGGTGACTACACGCTGATGCCCTCCTACCTGCACACCCTCGACTACCTGGCCGAACACTCGGCGCCGGACGCGATCATGGGCTTCAACCAGTTGATCACCCTCGGCGCGCTGCGTGCGCTGCGCATGCACAACATCCCCCACGACAGCCTGACCATCTGCGGCATCGACCGCCTGCCCTTCGCCGATATCTTCGGCGTGCCGATTGCCTGCGTGGCCCACGACGCGTCACTGGCCGGCAGCAGCGCGGTGCGGCTGCTGCTGGATCGTCTCGAAGACCCGCACAAACCGCGGGACAAGGTGGTGATCGCCGGCAAGCTGGAGAACGGCTAGCGGCTGGTGTAGCCGCCGTCGATCGGCAGGCTGACGCCGCTGATCATGCTGGCGGCATCGCTCAGCAGGAACAACACCGGCAGGGCCACTTCCGCCGTTTCGGCAAACCTCCCGAGGGGAATCGCCGCCAATGCCGGATCACGTTTGGCGGGCGCCGACCAGGCCATCTGTGCCATGGGCGTGAGGGTGACGGTGGGGTTGACGCTGTTGACGCGAATTCCGAAGCGGCCCCATTCGGCGCATTGCACGCGGGTGATGGCGTCCAGTGCGGCCTTGGAGGCGCAGTAGCCGAGGTGATCGTCCAGCGCCACGAGTGAGGCCTGGCTTGAGACGTTGACGATGCTGCCGGGAATCTTCGCTTCAATCATCGCCGCAGCGATACGGCTGGCGACCTGGGCAGCGGCGCGGGCGTTGACGTTCATCACCTGGTCGAAGGCTTCGGCGCTGATGGCCGCGGCGGGTTCCAGGCGGGAAATGCCGGCGCAGTTGACCAGTCCATGCATCGGCGGCAGGCCTTGCAGGGCCAGGTCCAGGGCGGCGCTGTTGGCGATGTCCAGGCACAGGGTTTCGCAACCGAGCTGGGCCAGGGCCTGAGCGTCGCGGCCCAGGGCGAAAACCTCGGCGCCGCTGGCGATCAGTTGGAGGGCAATTTCCCGGCCGATGCCGCTGCTGGCGCCGGTGACGAGGATGCGCTGCTTGGTGAAGTCAAAAATAGCGTTCATGGTTCACGATCTCTAAAACGATGGAGATCCCATGTGGGAGCGGGCTTGCTCGCGAATGCGGTGGGTCAGGCAATAAATCCGGCACTGATACACCGTATTCGCGAGCAAGCCCGCTCCCACATTTGGATCAGTGTTCGCTTAATTCAATTGCAAGCTGTGCATCACCGGTTTCAAGGCCGGATACAGCTCCAGATAGCGGGCAAACGCCCGGTCATACACCCCGACATTCCCCGCCTCCGGCTCCGCCCGCAGCTCCAACTGCACCCAACCTTTCTCCATCTCCCGATCATCCACCAACCCCACCGCATGGGCCGCCAACAACGCCGCGCCCAAGGCCGCCTCCACCTCTTGCACAATGGTGTAGACCGGGTAATGGGTGATGTCCGCAATAATCTGCATCCACAAATCAGAATGGCTCGCCCCACCCACCACAATCAGCCGTGGATCAAGGGAATGCGCCCCACGGGTGCCCGCTTCGATATTGTGCCGCAGGGCAAAACTCACCCCTTCGAGCACCGCGCGGTACAGGTGGATCCGGCTGTGATACAGGTTCAGCCCGACAAAGCTGCCGCTGGCCCGGTCATCCCACACCGGGCTGCGTTCGCCCATGAGATACGGCAGGAACAACAGCCCTTCGCTGCCCGCCGGGATCTTCGCGGCGCTCTGCTCCAGCAGCCACAAACTGTCCTGGCCAGTCTCTTTCGCCTGCTGCTCCTCTGCCTGGCAGAACTGTTCGCGAAACCAACTCACCGACGCCCCGGCGGTGATCGCACCACCGAAGATGTACAGGTCCTGATGGCCGTTATAGACGTGGGGCATGCTCACCAGGCCATGGCGCGCATCCACCTGCTGATTGAGATAACCCCAGCACATGCTGGTGCCGATCATCGCCACGTGATTGCCCGGCCGCGTCACCCCGGCCGCCAATGTGGCCATGGCCGCATCCACGCCCCCGGCCAGGATCGGCGTGCCGGCCTGCAAGCCCAGCCGCCGGGCCCATTCCTCCAGCAAACCACCGACCACTTCACCGGAATACAGCAAACGCTCCGGCATCATCGCCAACGGAATCCCAAGCGCCGCCAGCATCTCGGCCGACCAGCCGCGCCGGGCCACATCGTAGACGCCACCGATATTGCCGGCGCTGCTGTGGTCCACCGCCAACTCACCGGTCAGGCACCAGTTGATGTAGCTGTTGGGCGGCAGCAGGTAGCGGGTGTTGGCCCACACCTGCGGCTGGTGTTGCTTGAGCCAGAGCATCTTGGTGAAGCCGTAGTAGCTGTCCACCGAGTTGCCGGTGATCGTGAACAGCCGCTCCAGGTCCACATGCTCGCGCACCCACTCCACTTGCTCGCCCGCGCGCCGGTCCATCCAGATCAGGCACGGGTGCAGCGGCGTGATCTGCTCGTCCACAGCAATTCCGGAGCCGCCATACAGGCTGCTGATGCACAGCGCCTTGACCTGCTCTTTCGCCACGCCGGCCTTCGCCATGCACTGGGCGACGCAGGCCTCCACCGCATCCAGCCAGACCTGCGGCCACTGCTCGGCCCAGCGTACTTTCGGGGTATCCACGCGATACCCCTGGCTGTGCTGGGCGATGATCAGGCCGTCCGCATCCACCAGCAACGCCTTGGTGCTTTGCGTACCGATGTCCACACCCATTACGTAGTTCATGTCAGAGCACCGGCTTCAGCAGCACCTTGATCGACTTGGTCGAGTTGGCCAGCTCAAACGCTTCGGCCCAGCTGTCCAGCCCGAAGTCATGGGTCACGATGCCCTTGGACGTCACCAGGCCACGCTCGAACAAGTCGATGGCCACCGGGTAGCAATACGGCCCCAGGTGCGCACCGCGTACGTCCAGCTCCTTGCGGTCGCCGATGATCGACCAGTCAGCGCTGGTCTCGGCGCCAAACACGCTGAACTCGACAAACCGGCCGAGCTTGCGAATCAGATCCAGGCCCTGGGTAACGCCCGCCGGTACGCCGGTGGTTTCGATGTACACGTCGCAGCCGTAGTTGTCGGTCAGGCTATTGATGATCTCCCGGGCGTTATCCCGGGACGGGTTGATCACTACGTCGGCACCGTACTGCTTCGCCAGTTCCAGGCGCTCGTCGACCATGTCGATCACCACCAGTTTCTTCGGCGTTTTTAGCGCTGCCACCTGCACCATGCACAGGCCCAGGGTGCCGGCACCGGCGATCACCAGCACGTCATCCAGCTGGATCTCACCGCGGTTGACGGTGTGAATCGCGCAGGACATCGGCTCGATCAGCGCCGAATCTTCCAGGGACACCGACTCCGGAATCTTATGCACGATGGCAGTCTTGGGAATACGCATGTACTGGGCCATGCCACCCTCGGCGACTTCACGCTGGAAGCCGAAGATGTTGTGCACCTCGCACATCCAGTACTTGCCGGACTTGCAGAAGCGGCACTTGCCACATGGCACGATCTGCTCGGCGATCACCTTGTCGCCGACCTTCACCTCAAAGTGCTCCTCGGCGCCCTCGCCCGCTTCCACCACGTAGCCGAAGAATTCGTGCCCCGGCACCACCGGCGCCTTGACCCACGGGTTCTCGCCGCCCCAGAACATCGCGGCGCCCGAGTGGCATTTGCAGTCACTGGCGCAGATGCCGCAGGCGGCGATACGAATCACCAGTTCATTGACCCGCGCCTGGGGTTTGCTGATGCGTTCCAGGCGGTAGTCTTTCGGGCCGTGGCAGACGACGGCTTGCATTTGGTTGTGCTTTTCCATGATGTGCGGACCTTTCTTGAGCATGAGAGAACCCATCGCGGCCACCATGGCCGCGTGGAGATAACCGGTTTACTTGTGGCGCTGACGGCTGATAAAGATCGCCAGCAAAATGATCCCGCCCTTGATCACGCTCTGGACGTAGGGCGAGACCCCGAGCATGTTCAAGCCGTTGTTCAACACCCCCAGCAACATGGCGCCGAGCAAGGTGCCGACGATTACCCCGCGCCCACCGGCAATCGAGGCGCCGCCCAGGACCACGGCGGCAATCGCGTCGAGTTCAAACGACACCCCGGCATTTGGCTGGCCGCTCATCAAGCGCGAGGTCAGCACCAGCCCGGCAATCGCGGCGGTAAACCCGCTGATGCCATACACCAGCAACTTGAAGCGCGCCGCCCGCACACCGGACAGGCGCACCGCTTCCTCGTTGCCGCCGATCGCGTAGATATAGCGGCCGATGCGGGTGTGCTGCAGCAGCACATAGGCCGCCAGGTACGTCACCAGCATGATCAGGATCGGCACCGAAATACCGAACAGGCTTTCGCGGCCAAAGAAGCCGAACCACTCCGGCAAACCGGAAATCGGGTAGCCGTCGGTGTACATCAGGCCGAACCCACGGGCGATGCCCATGGTCGCCAGGGTGACGATGATCGGCGGCATGTGCAGGTAGGCGACAAACAAACCATTGCCGATGCCGAAGGCCACGCCGACCAGCATCCCCGCGCCAATCGCCAGGCCCGGTGGCAAGCCTGCGACCATCAAGCCGGCGGTCAGGGTGCCGGACAGCGCCATCACCGGCCCCACCGACAAATCGATGCCGCCGGTGAGAATCACGCAGGTCATGCCCACCGCGATAATCGCGTTGATCGACACCTGGCGCGCGATGTTCGACAGGTTGTTGGCCGTCAGGAAGTTATCGCTGGCGAAGATCATCACCAACGTCACCACCAGCAGCCCGACAAAGGGATAGAACGCCGGTGAGCGAATCAGCCGCGCCAGGTTCAGGCGCAGCCGGCCAGGCCCCACGGCATTAATGGACGTATTCACTTGAGCCCCCTGTTGCATGGCGCATGACCTCTTGAGGATTGACGGCAGACGCTTCCAGTACCTTGACGATGGCGCCCTTGTGGAACACCGCGACGCGGTCGCACATGCCGATGACTTCCGGCAGTTCCGAGGAAATCATGATGATTGCGTAGCCCTGTTCGGTGAGGCTGCGCATCAGTGCGTAGATCTGCGCCTTGGCACCGACGTCGATGCCACGGGTGGGTTCGTCGAACACCAGCACGTCGCAGTGATGGTTGATCCAGCGGGCAATCACGACTTTCTGCTGGTTGCCGCCGCTGAGGTTGAACACCCGGCTCTCGCCGCTGGGGGCCTTGATCGACAGCTGGCGCATCAGCGCTTCAACGCTGGCGCATTCCTTGTCCTTGTCGATCAGGCCGCTGGCGTTCTGGTATTTGGGCAGGTTGTTGAGCGAGATGTTTTCGCGAATGCTGAAATCGGTGATCAGCCCTTCGGTCTTGCGGCTTTCCGGCAGCAGGCCGATGCCATGGGCCAAGGCCTGGGCCGGGTCGTCGAGGGTGATTTGTTCACCCCGCAGCCACACGTCTTTGCTCATCGACGGCAGCGCGCCCATCATGCCCAGCGCCAATTCGGTACGCCCGGAACCCACCAGGCCGGCAAAGCCGAGAATCTCGCCCTTGTGCAATTCAAAGTGGTTATGGGGGCCGTTGCGCACCAACTGGATGTCCTTGACCTCCAGCAGCAGCGGCCCGCGTGCGGCGGTGGGCTTGGGCGGAAAACTGCACTCCAGGCGCCGCCCGACCATCATTTCCACCAAGCGGTCGATATCGCTGTCGGCCACATCGGTGACGCCCACATTGCCGCCGTCGCGCAGCACGCTGATGCGGTCGCAGACCTGGAAAATCTCCTCCAGGTGGTGGGAGATAAAAATCACCGCCACACCCTGGCGCTTTAGTTCACGCATGATTTCGAACAGCAGCTCGGCTTCGCTCGGCGTGAGGGTGGCGGTGGGTTCGTCGAGCACCAGCAGCCGAGCGTCCAGGGCCAGGGCCTTGGCGATCTCGACGAATTGCTGCTCGGCCACGCTCAGGTGCCTGACCGCGCATTGCAGGTCAATACTGACACCGAGGCGCTTGAACAACGCCTCGCTGGCCTCGACCATTTCGCGCTTGCGCAACAGGCCAAAACGGTTGCTCAGCTCATGGCCGAGGAAGATATTTTCCACCGCCGTGAGGTAGGGAATCAGGCTGAATTCCTGGAACACAATGCCGATGCCGGCGGCAATCGCATCACGATACGTCGCGAACTGCCGAGCCTCACCGTCGATCAGGATCTGCCCTTCGTCCTGGTGCTCGACCCCGCCAAGGATCTTCATCAAGGTCGATTTGCCTGCACCGTTTTCCCCGAGCAAGGCATGAATCTCGCCGCGCTGCACTTCCAGGTTGATCGCCTTGAGGGCTTGCACCCCCGGATAGCGCTTACAGATATTTTCCAGCTTCAGAAGACTGCTCATACCGCCGACCTCATATTCAGATGGATGACCTGTGCCCCACGCCTGGCGTGGGGCCTGGGTGTTTTACCAACTGAAATCCTTGGCCTTGGCCTGGTCGATCAGGGTGATGTCCACCGGGATCGTGGCCGGCACTTGCGAGCCCCACTTCTTGGCCAGGGCGATGCCCAGGGCGAGGCGGATCTGGTCACGGGGGTATTGCGCGGAGGTGGCGATGAATTTGCTGCCGGGTTTCTGGATGGCCTTGATCGCTTCCGGCGCGCCGTCGACGCTCACCAGCTTGACGTCCAGGCCGCTGGCTTCGATGGCCGAGAGGGCGCCGAGGGAGCCGTTGTCATTGACGCTGAAAATGCCCTTGAGGGTGGGCTGGGCCTGCAGCATGTTTTCGGTGACGGTCAGCGCCTGGTCACGTTCCTGCTTGCCGTTCTGGATGCTCACGATCTTGATGTCCGGGTGCTTGGCCACGGCCTCCTTGCAACCGCGCACGCGCTCCAGGATCGGTACCACGGCGATGCCGTCGAGGATGGCGATATTGCCCTTGTCCCCGATGTTCTTGGCCAGGTATTCGCAGGCCTGGAAGCCGGCGTCGAAGTTCTTCGAGCCGACGAAGGAGTCCAGTGGGCCTTCGGCCTGGGCGTCGACGGCGACCACGACTACGCCGGCGGCGTGGGCGGATTTGACGGCTGATTGCACGCCGACGGAATCGGTGGGGTTGATCAGCAGGATGTCGATGCCTTTTTGCAGCATGTCTTCGACGTCGCTGACCTGTTTGGACACGTCGTGGCGGGCGTCGGTGATGATCAACTGCGCCCCGATGGTCGCCCCGGCTTCCTGCAGGGCGTCTTTCATGGTGACGAAGTAAGGGTTGTTGATTTCCTGGAAGGACGCGCCGATGCGGATGGGGGCGGGTTTGGTGTCGGCCAGTGCCAGGCCAGCGGTGCCAAGATTGATGCTCAGAGCCAACAAACACAGGGTTTTCGGAAGCATTTTCATGGTGGGGATCTCTGTTTTGTTTTTATTTTTAGAGCAAATGTTATCGTTAACATTTTGTAAGAAGCTAGCAAAGAAATTGGGGGGTCGCAAGGGGTGTTTGATCGGTGGTGGCGGGTGTGGTGGACATATCCGTTGCTGCGGTAACGGCCGCTTATGGTTCCGCTCTTACAGCGGCTCCTCGCTTAGGCTCGGAGTGCCCTCACTCCGGCCAGCGTGGTTTAACGGGGCGCCTAAGATCAAAATCAAGATCAAAAGCAAGAGCACAGCGGCCTGAAAGCCGGCTTGAGTGTTAAAAGCTAAATC
>NZ_JACAPZ010000033.1:0-113628 GCF_013385475.1 Pseudomonas sp. G5001 | reverse complement strand
GAGCGGAACCAATATCAGCCATCACCCAAATAACGGATATGTACCCAGCCCCCAGCCCCCAGCAGCCCAACACATTGGCGTATCCTTACCCCTCCACCCCAAGGCCCGATCAAAAAATGCTGGTGATATCCAACAACGTGCACCTCCTCGACGCCGAGATCGAACTGACAGCCATCCGCGCCCAGGGCGCTGGCGGTCAAAACGTCAACAAGGTCTCCAGCGCCGTGCACCTGCGTTTCGACATCCCGGCCTCGTCCCTGCCTGACTTCTACAAGGAACGCCTGCTGGCCCTGCGCGACACCCGCATCACCAGCGAAGGCGTACTGATCCTCAAGGCCCAGCAATACCGCACCCAGGAACAAAACCGCGCCGACGCCCTCGAGCGCCTGGTGGAACTGATCCTCAGCGCCACCAAGGTCGAAAAGAAACGCCGCCCCACCAAACCCACCCTGGGCTCAAAGAAGCGCCGCCTCGAATCCAAGACCAAACGCGGCAGCATCAAGGCCGGCCGCGGCAAGGTCGACTTCTAACTCGCCTGACGTTCTTCGCGGTACTTAGGCGCCTGCCGGTACAAATACAGGCTCAACAGCAACCCGCCAAACGCCGCGATCGCCGCAAACAGGAAGATCGAGGCAAACCCGAACCCCGCCGCAATCGCCCCGGCCAACGGCCCGGTGATCCCCAACGACAAATCGATAAACAGCGAATACGCCCCCACCGCCGCACCCCGGCTCGAGGCGGGCACCAGGTTGACCGCCTCCACACCCAAGGCCGGAAACACCAGGGAAAAGCCAAACCCGCTCAACGCCGCACCCGCCAACGCCAAATGAGGATCCGGCGCCAGCCACAGCAGCAGCAGCCCCAGCGTCTCCACCGACAAACAGGCAATCGCTACGCGAAACCCGCCAATGCGGTTGATCAAATTGCCGAACAACAACCGCGCCCCGATAAAGCTGGCACCGAACAGGCTCAGGCACAGCACCGCGTTATCCCAATGCTGGGTCGCGTAATACAAGGTGATGAAGGTGGCGATGGTGCCAAACCCGATCGAGCCCAGCGCCAGCCCGCAGCCGTGAGGCAACACGCGCCCCAGCACATGCATGAACGGCAGGCGCTCGCCCACCACGATCGGCGCGGCGACTTTCGGCCAGGCCAGCAGCAGGCCCAGCACCGCCAGCAGGATGATGCTGACGCCCATGCTCCACAGCCCGAAATGACTGACCAGCAACACCCCCAGCGGTGCGCCGATGGCCAGGGCGCCGTAGCTGGCGATGCCGTTCCAGGAGATGACCTTGGCGGTATTCGCCGCACCCACCCGGCCAATGCCCCAGCCGATGGAACCCGAGCCCACCAGGCTTTCAGCGCTGCCCAGCACCAGGCGGCCAATCAGCAGGCTGGTGAGGCTCAGCGCCGGCAGGTGTGACAGCCACGCCGAGAGCAACATGAACACGCCGCTCAAGCCGCAACCGGCCAGGCCGTACATGACGGCGCGCTTGCTGCCGCGGTTATCGATGATGCGTCCCGCGTAGGGCCGGCTCAGCAGAGTGGCCAGGTATTGCACGCTGATCACAAGGCCCGCGATCACGGCGCCAAAGCCCAGGTCGCTGTGCACATAGCCAGGCAACACGGCCAGGGGAATGCCGATATTCAGGTAGCCGATGAAGGTGAACAAAACGATGGAAACGACTTGCAGCGTGACCGCCATGGGGCGCTGGGTATCTGGCATGGGGAGAGGTCCACTGTCGCAGCAGGAAAAGATAGGCTGCTTATGATACCGATGCTGGGCGCGTGCGGGGGCAGCAAAGCAAACTTTTAGCGATCGGCGGGGTTGAGCAGTTGCGTGGTTACCAACGCGGCGAGGGCGTTTTCCTGGGTGCCGAAGCGCTTGAGCAGGAGGGCCTGTTTTTCCGGGGTGAGGCGGTTCCATACGTCGACCATGTGCAAGGCAGTGTCGAGCAGGGCGGTATCAGGGGTGGTGTCGGTCATGGCGGGGCTCACGGTGTTCAGGCGGTGTGGAAAGCGCGCAATGTCACGCTTTCCACACGGTCTGGGTACGGCTCTCAGTCTTCGCTCTTGCGGTCGACCGGTTTTGCCTCTTTGGGCTCGGGCTTGGTGGCACCGGCCTGTTGCGGGGTTGGCTGCTCAGTTTCGTGCAGGCTTGGGAAGGGGAGATTAGGGATTTCGTGCATCGTCGTCGCTCCTCGCAAGATCTGTTTTATCAATCGCAGGTGATTCCGCGCGTTCAAAAAGCCTGTGCAGGATACAGCACTGTAAATGACAGAAAGATTTTATCTCAGAAAATGAACGCGTCTTCATCCCGCCGCGCAAGTGACGTGGCGCCACAGGGGTGTCGATTGTCATCGTACAACATCGCCTTCAACGGATTGACATCGTGCTGCTGACTGAATATAACGCTAACAGTTGTATGACGACATATGACGTTACAGTTTTATAGCGCCCGTAATACGGATGCGCTCGGTCGCAGAACGTACGCCTCAAATCTAAAAATAATTAAGGTGAAGCGATGAAAATCAAAGGCATCCGTTGGTGGATGGTCGGGCTGATGACGGTCGGCCTGATTATTAACTACCTGGCCCGCAACACGCTCTCAGTCGCAGCCCCCACGCTGATGACCGACCTGAGCATCTCCACTGAGCAGTATTCCCACATCGTTGTTGCCTGGCAGGTGTGCTACGCCTTGATGCAGCCGATCGCCGGTTATGTGATCGATGCGATCGGTACCAAGATGGGCTTTGCCATCTTCGCCATCTCCTGGTCGATAGTCTGTGCGCTGGCGGCATTCGCCACCGGTTGGCAGAGCCTGGCAGTGGCCCGTGGCGCACTGGGGCTGACGGAGTCGGCGGGCTTCCCCGGCGGCGTCAAGGCGATTACCGAGTGGTTCCCGGCCAAGGAGCGCTCCGTCGCCATCGGCTGGTTCAACTTTGGTTCGTCGTTTGGTGCGTTGCTGGCGCCGCCACTGGTGGTCTGGGCGATTTTGCACAGCGGCTGGCAGTTGGCATTCCTGATCGTTGGCGGCATCGGCCTGGTGTGGAGCGGGCTGTGGCTGCTGCTGTACAAGCACCCGCGTGACCAGCGCCTGCTGGCCCAGGCCGAGCGTGAGTACATCGAGGCCGGCCAGGAAACCCACCTCAAGGAAGGCGTGCAGAAGAAAGCCAGCTGGAAGCGCATCCTCAAGAGCCGCAACTTTTTCGCCATCGCCTCGGCGCGCATGCTCTCGGAGCCGGCCTGGCAGACGTTCAATGCCTGGATTCCGTTGTACCTGATGACCGAGCGGCACATGAACATCAAGGAAATGGCGCTGTTCGCCTGGCTGCCGTTCCTGGCCGCCGACATTGGCTGTGTGCTGGGTGGCTACCTGAGCCCGTTGTTCCACCGCTACTTCAAGGTCTCGCTGTTCACCTCGCGCAAGCTGGTGATGCTGTTCGGTTGCCTGTGCATGATCGGCCCGGCGTGCATCGGCCTGGTGGACAGTGCCTACACCGCGATTGCCCTGCTGTGTGTCGGCGGTTTCGCCCACCAGACCTTGTCGGGTGCACTGTTTTCCATCGCCTCGGACTCATTCGGCAAGAATGACGTGGCCACCGCCACCGGTGGCGGGCAGATGTGCGGGTTTATCGGGGCTGCGGCATTTACTGCGGTGTTCGGCGTGCTGGTGACCAAGGTCGGCTACAGCCCGCTGTTTGTGGTGCTGGCGATTTTCGACATCATTGCGGCCATCGTGATCCTGATGGTGGCCCGGGAGATCGTCAAAGATCCGGAGCCAGCCACCCAAACCGGCCACGGCGGCACATTGCTGCCGGTTTAACCCTGGCGTTCCATCGCCGCCTTGTAGAGCGAGTTCTTCGGCTGGGCAAACACCCGCGCCAGCATCGGCTCGAAGAAGCTCAGCGGCAGGGTGTCGTAGGCCGGGTCGAACGCCGCCGCGTCGTACTGCGCGCAGAACTCGATGGTTTGCCGGTACTGCGGGTGGTCGCCAAATTGCTCGCGCAGGTGGCGGTCCATCCCCAGGTGGTGGAAGAAGTAGTAGCCCTGGAAGATCCCGTGCTTCTCCACCATCCACAGATTCTCGGCGCTTACGAACGGCTTGAGAATCGCGGCGGCGATGTCCGGGTGGTTGTAGGAACCGAGGGTGTCGCCGATGTCGTGGAGCAGGGCGCACACCACGTACTCTTCATCCCGGCCATCGTGCCAGGCGCGGCTGGCGGTTTGCAGCGAGTGGGTCAGGCGGTCCACCGGGAAGCCGCCGAAGTCGCCCTCCAGCAGCCGTAGATGCGCCAGGATCCGGCTTGGCAATTGCCGGGCGTAAGCACTGAAATCCTTGGCGATGATCGCCCAGTCTTCCTGGGTACCATCCTGCATATGGGTGAAACGGGCCTGCTGGTTCATCAAAGCCTCTCTTATTGTTCTTCAAGCGTGGGGCTAGAACGGCACCTTGCCCAGAATCATGTCGCGGTACATCACGAAATCCCCCAACAGGCTGTACAGCGGATGCTGGAAGGTCGCCGGGCGATTCTTTTCAAAGAAGAAATGGCCAATCCAGGCAAAGCTGTAGCCGGCTACCGGCAGCGCCAGCAGCAGCCACCACGCACCTTTGCCGATCGCCAACGCGAGTATGAAGATAACGAGGCTGGTGCCGATAAAGTGCAGGCGACGGCACGTACTGTTGCCGTGTTCGCTCAGGTAATACGGGTAGAAATCGGCGAAGCTGTTGAATTGCCTGGCATTTTCCACAGTGGTCGGCCCTCTGGTTATTGTTCTGCCCGACAGATGTTCGGCGGGGAGCTTATTTGAGTCTAGAGTCATCAGTGGTAACAGCCAGTGACAATAGATGCCACTTTAGTATCCTTCGGATTCCTGGCTGTCGTTTCAGCCTTCCTTGTTAAGAAAACGCCATGAGCGAACGAACGACTTCTGCAAGCTGGGCGATGGGGATAGTCAAGGCGCTGGAAATGGACGGCCTGGATTGCCGTGCCTTGTTCAAGCAGCTTGGCCTGGATTACGCCGCGCTGAATGACCCGGATGCACGCTTCCCCCAGGACTCCATGACCCGGCTCTGGCAGCGTGCGGTCGAGCTGTCGGGCAACCCGGCGATTGGCTTGAACATGGGCAAGGTGGTGCGCCCGGCGTCGTTTCATGTGGCCGGCTACGCCTTGATGTCCAGCAATACCCTGGCCGAAGGTTTTATGCGGCTGGTGCGTTACCAGCGAATCATTGCTGAAAGTGCCGACCTGAGTTTCCGCCTGTTGCCCGAAGGTTATGCGCTGATTCTGACGGTGCACGGCGACCACCTGCCGCCTACCCGGCAAAGTGCCGAAGCGTCCCTGGCCAGTGCCCTGGCGTTATGCGGCTGGCTGACCGGGCGCACGTTGCAACCGCGCAAGGTGCTGGTGCAGGGCGATCAGCCAGCGGACCTGGCGCCCTACAAACAAGCCTTCCATGCACCGCTGGTGTTCAACGCGCCCTATGACGCGCTGATCTTCGAACGGGCCGATATGGAGGCGCCGTTGCCCACGGCGAACGAGGCGATGGCGTTGTTGCACGATCGTTTTGCCGGGGAGTACCTGGCGCGGTTTTCCGAGAGCCGGGTGACCCACAAGGCGCGGCAGGTGCTATGCCGATTGCTGCCCCAGGGCGAGCCCAAGCGTGAAGTGGTTGCGCAGACGTTGCACCTGTCCCAGCGCACCTTGCAGCGCCGCTTGCAGGAGGAGGGCACGAGTTTCCAGACCTTGCTCGACGACACCCGCCGCGAACTGGCCGAGCAATACCTGGCGCAGCCGAGCATGACCCTGCTGGAAATTGCCTACCTGTTGGGGTTTGCCGACCCGAGCAACTTCTTTCGTGCGTTCCGCCGCTGGTTCGATGCCACGCCCGGCGAGTACCGGGCGCGGTTGCATGAGCTGCCTGTCAGTGACGCCAAAACGCCGGAATGCACAGCACAAACACCGTAATGATCTCCAGTCGGCCCAGCAGCATGCCGAATGACAGGATCCACTTGGCAGCGTCCGGCAGGGTGGAGAAGTTACCGGCCGGGCCGATGGTTTCACCCAGGCCCGGGCCCACGCCGGACACGGTACTGGCGGCGCCGGTCAGCGCGGTCATCCAGTCCAGGCCCAGCAATGACAGGGCCAGGGCGATGGCGCAGATGGTGATGGCGAAGAAAAACGAGAAGGTCAGGATCGACCGCACGATTTCTTCATCGAGGCGATGGCCGTTGTACTTCTGCTTGATCACCGCTCGCGGGTGAATCAACTGGTTCAAGTTGGCCTTGAGCAGGATGTAGGCGACCTGGAAACGGAAGATCTTGATCCCGCCAGCCGTGGAGCCGGAGCAACCGCCCACAAAGCCCAGGTAGAAGAACAGCATCAGCGAGAAATTGCCCCAGATGCTGTAGTCCCCGAGTGCGAAACCGGTGGTGGTCACCACAGAGGTGACGTTCACCGCCACGTGGCGCAGCGCGTCCAGCCAAGGCAGGTCGGTGGTCCACCAATACCAGGTGCCGAGCACCAGCCAGGTCACCACCAGCAACCCGAGCAAGCCTTGCACCTGCTGATCCTTGATCAGCGCCCGGCGGTTGCCACGCATCGTGGCCACATACAGGGTGAACGGCAGGCTGCCCATGATCATCACCACCACGGCCACCCAGTGCACCGCCGGCTGTTTCCAGTGGGCCAGGGATTCGTCGGAAGTGGAAAACCCGCCGGTGGAAATCGCCGACATCGCATGGTTGATTGCGTCAAACAGGCCCATGCCTGCCCACCAGAACGCCAGGCTGCCGAGGATGGTGATGCCCACGTACGCCGCCACGATCAGGCGCGCCACCATGTGTGAGCGGGGCATGACCTTTTCCGAGCGGTCGGAGGATTCGGTCTGGAACAGGCGCATGCCACCGATGCGCAGCAGCGGCAGGATCGCCACCGCCATGCCGATAAAGCCGATACCGCCGAGCCAGTGCAGCAGCGAGCGCCAGATGAGGATGCCCGGGGACATGGTGTCCAGGCCGCTGAGCACCGTGGAACCGGTGGCCGTGATGCCCGACATGCTTTCGAAGAACGAGTCGGTGTAGCTGATGTGCTGGGTCAACAGGAACGGCAGTGCGGCGAAGATGCACACCACCAGCCAGCTGGAGACGGTCAGCAGGTACATGTCCCGCGGGCGCAGGTGCACGTGTTCCGGGCGGCCGGGGATGACCAGTGCCAGGCCCGCGATAAAGGTAATCAGGCTGGCCCAGAGGAACGACGGCAGGTCGCTGGTGCGTTCAAAAAACACCAGGGTCGCCATGGGGATGACCATGGCGATCGCCAGGGTGATCAGGAAGATGCCGATAATGAAACCGATTATCCGTAAGGTCGGCAACGCCATGAGGTCCGCTCGGGGTGACAGGAAAGGCGCCATTCTACCTGCGGTGCAGGGCAAGTAAACCGGGGGGGCGTTGGAGACGTGGCAGATCAAGTGTGGGAGCGGGCTTGCTCGCGAAAGCGGTGTATCAGTCAACGGATGCATTGGCTGACCCACCGCTTTCGCGAGCAAGCCCGCTCCCACAGGAGATTTGTGCTGGTTGATGGAGCTTGGAGGGCAGGCACAAAAAAGGCGACCCTAAGGTCGCCTCATTCAACGCGGTACTGATCAGAACTCGTGATCAGCGTTATCCGGGTTCAAGTCACTGATGCCCAGCTTGCCAGCAGCCTGTTCGATCGAACCGGTCTGCTTCACCAATGCGGCGATGGCGTCACGTACGATCTGGTTGCCTTTGTCGTTACCGGCAGCAATCAACTGGTCGTAGTGTTCGCCGTTGTTGGCGTGGTCCACCATCACCTGGATCTTCGCTTCGGTGGAGGCCAGGTCAGCCTTCAACGCTTCATCGGCCGCCGGGTCGGCCTTGGCCACCAGGGAGGACAGGCTGGCGCCGGTCATCTTGGTACCGTCGGTGCGGGTGTACTCACCCAGGTAAACGTTACGAATACCCTTCGCGTCGTAGAAGTGCGAGTTGTGGGTGTTGTCGCTGAAGCAGTCCTGTTCGTCTTCCGGCGAGTTGGCTTCCAGGGAAACCTTCATGCGCTCACCGGCCAGCTCGCCCAGGGACAGGCTACCCATGCCGAACAGCATCTTGCGCAGGCCATCGGTCGCAGGTTCTGCTTCCAGCGTGGCGCGGTAGTTGTCTTCGACGTTGGGCTTCCAGTTGCCGACCATTTCTTCCAGGTCGCTGACCAGCAGTTGAGTCACGGCGCGCAGGTAGGTGCGGCGGCGCTCGTTGTGGCCGCCAGTGGCGCCATCACCGGTCATGTAGTCCGACGCTGGACGGTTGCCGGCGCCCGGGCCGGTGCCGTTCAGGTCCTGGCCCCAGAGCAGGAATTCAATTGCGTGGTAGCCGGTGGCTACGTTGGCTTCGGAACCGCCCAGCTCATTCAGGCTGGCGAGTTTTTCCGGGGTGATGTCTTTGACATCGACCTTGTCTTCGCCGACCTGGATCTCGTTGTTGGCGATGATGTTGGCGGTGGCGCCAGGGTTGCCCAGGGCGTGTTCGTAGGTCTTGTCGACGTAGTCGATCAGGCCTTCGTCCAGGGGCCAGGCGTTCACCTGGCCTTCCCAGTCGTCAATGATGGTGTTGCCGAAGCGGAACACTTCACTCTGCAGGTACGGCACGCGCGAGGCGATCCAGGCGGTACGGGCCGCTTTCAGGGTGTCGTCGTTCGGGTTGGCAAGGAAAGTGTCGATCGCGGTTTGCAGGGTTTTCGCGGTGGACTCGGCATCGCTGTACACCGCGAACACCATGTCAGCGTAATGCGCGACCACAGCCTTGGCGGCGGCCTCGTCTACCTGGCCTGCCGGGGCAGCCGCCGGGGCGGTGGTGCTGGCGGCGGCCGGGGCTTGAGGCGCGGCGGCCTTGTCTTTGCCTTCACCGCAACCGGCGAGCGAAATGGCAATGGCGAGAAGGCTGGCGGTGGCCAGGGGCATACGAATCATGGCGAACATCCTGCTTCGGTTGTTGATGGGGCACGCGGGGGGCGCGCAAAACTGCGACATAATGCGAAAGATTTGCATTTTGTGTAAAGCGTTATAAGCAGGAAATATTTAGTATCGATTTGCCGGCCATCGGTGCGCGTGGCCCCGATGGCCGGCATCGCTTCAGAGGATGGCGGCGTTATTGCGCTGGGCCTGTTTCAAGTAGGCCACCAACTCCCGTGCCGGCAAGGGTTTGCTGTAGTGGTAGCCCTGACCCTCGTGGCAACCCTCGGAGATGATGTAGGCCTCCTGTTCGGCGGTCTCCACACCCTCGGCGATCACCTGCATGCCAAGGCTTTTGCCGAGCTGGATGATCGCCCGCACGATGGTCGCATCGTCGTCGTCATCCAGCAGGTCCTGGACGAAGCTCTTGTCGATCTTGATCTTGTCCAGCGGCAGGCTTTTCAGATAGCTCAGGGACGAATAGCCGGTGCCGAAGTCATCAATCGCAATCAGTGCCCCGGAGCGGCGCAGGCTCAGCAGGTGCTGGGCGGCGGTGCTGATGTCTTCCATCAGGCCGGTCTCGGTGACTTCCAGCTCCAGGCTGCGCGGCGGCAAGCGGTAGATTTGCAGCAGGTTGTTGACCACCCGTGGCAGCTCGGCGTGGTGCAACTGTACGGTCGACAGGTTGACCGCCATGCGCAGCTCGGTGAAGCCCAGGTCATGCCATTCCCGCAGTTGCCGGCAGGCCTGGTCCAGTACCCATTCGCCGATGGCAATGATGGTGCCGTTCTGTTCGGCCAGGGGGATAAACAGGTCGGGCGGCACCAGGCCGTGCTCCGGGTGCTGCCAGCGGATCAACGCTTCGACACCCACCACACGGTGGTCGAGATAGCTGATCTGCGGCTGGTACACCAGGTGAAACTGCTCGCGGCTCAAGGCGTCGCGCAGATCCTTTTCCAGCTCGCGGCGGCGGCGCATTTCGCTGTCGACGCTGGCGATATAGAACTGGTAGCGGTTGCGCGAGCGGCTCTTGGCCAGGGTCATGGTCTGTTCGGCTTTTTGCAGCAGCTTCTCGGTGCTGTCGCCGTCTTCCGGGAACAGGGTAATGCCGATGGTGGCACGCAGGCGGATCTGTTCGTGATCGAGGGCGAATTCGGCTTCCAGGTCGTCGAGGATGCTTTGTGCCAATTCGGCGGCTTCGTAGGGCTGCTCGATATCGGCCTGCACCAGGGCGAACTGGTCGCCGCCGAGGCGGGCGAGGGCGCCGAGGCGGCCGCTGTGGGCGCGCAGGCGGTCGGCCAGGGCCAGCAGCAACTGGTCGCCGGCCTGGTAGGTGAACTGCTCGTTGACGCTTTTGAAGTCATCCAGCCCCACGCACAACACCGCGACCCGACGTTGCCGGCGGCCGGCGTCGATCAGGATCTTGTCCAGTTGCTCCTGCAACTTCTGGCGGTTCGGCAGGCCGGTCAGGAAGTCGTACTGGGCCATGCGCAGCAGGCTGTTTTCCGCCTCATGGCGCAAGTGCGTATTGCGCTCGATGGATTCGAGCAACTGGTTGGCGGTGTTGATCCAGAGCCCCAGCTCGTTTTTCTCGTGGCCCTTGAGCTGCGGGATCTTGTGCTCGCTGGGACGGTCGGGGTTGATCGAACTCAGGTGCTCGATGATGCGCGACAGCGGCTTGGTCAGCAGCCAGTGATAGACCAGGTACAACACCAGCCCCATGGCCAGCGCCCGCAGCACCCCGGAGATGAAAATGATCACCGAACTGACAAGAAACCCTTTGCCATAGGTGGCGGTGTCGAGGGTGATGCTCAGGTCACCGTAGTACTCGCTGTAAGGCCCGCGCCCCACCAGCGGCGTGGTGAAGGTGCGTTCCTGGCCCAGAATCAGGTCGGTCAGCCAGCGGCTCGGGGATTGTTGCAGGTCGCGGGTTTTTTCCGCGAGCATGGTTTCGTTGGGGTGGCCGATGGAGGCCATGCGCACGGCATCATCCTGGAACAGGCCTTCGATGACCTGCATGCCCATCTCCCGGTCCAGGCTGTAGACGGCCTGGGTGGACGGGTCGCGAAACATGTCGAGGATGCGCTGGGCATCACCGGCCACGGCCTGGCGCGTCTTGTACGCATCAAAGACGATCTGCGCCGCGCTCAGTACCACGCCCACGGCCAATGCCGAAAGCAGTACCACCCGTAGCAACTTCACCGACAAGCTGTTTTTGAGTTCCAGCTTCAAAGGGTTATTCCTTGTTCCATGCGGGTAGCCTCAATATGCCATGAGTATTGGCAATCCCGTGAGGGCAGTCAAAGGGACATTGCGGCCAGGGCAGGTTTTGCAGTTTAGATGAGCGCGTCCGGGGGTAAGACGTTGGGAGGGGGAATGGAAAGGCAGGCCTGGCATGGAGTGAAGTCGGCGGATCGTACGTGCCGACTTCTTATACTGTCTTTTCAGGACGAGCGCGGGTTTTTCAGGCCAGCGAAACAAACCGTCGAGCGTCAGCGCCCATCAGGTAAACGAAATTTTCGGCGGTTGTGGCTGGTCTTGCGCTTGAGGATCGATTTGCCCCAAGGCCTGTCGAGCTATGTCCACGGTCTTATCAAGGATGCCCAAGCTTTTGTCCAGGACGTCCAGGCCCTTATCTGTCACGTTATCGAACACGTTAAGTGCTTGAGGGGCCATGCCGATCAAAGATGCTAGATCCATATCAAGTTCTCCTGCAGTCAATCAGAGGGACATTCCTCTTACATGCTGCGTGGCGAAATTCTTTTGATGAGTTCCAGCGTTTTCCTGGCATTTTTCCATTTGTAATCGCCCACAAAAAAGCCCGGCAATCGCCGGGCTCTTTCTACTGCAAGCGGTACTTAAGCGGTGAAGGTCTTGCCTTCGAACTGCTCAGCCACGAACTTCCAGTTGACCAGGTTCCAGAACGCTTCCACATACTTTGGACGCACGTTGCGGTAGTCGATGTAGTAAGCGTGTTCCCAGACGTCGCAGGTCAGCAGCGGGGTGTCGCCGCTGGTCAGCGGGTTGCCGGCGCCGATGGTGCTGGCCAGGGCCAGGGAGCCGTCAGCCTTTTTCACCAGCCAGCCCCAACCGGAACCGAAGGTGCCGACGGAAGTCTTGGTGAACTCTTCCTTGAACTTGTCGAACGAACCGAAGGCAGCGTTGATCGCCTCAGCCAGTGCGCCGGTAGGTTGGCCGCCAGCGTTTGGCGCCAGGCAGTTCCAGTAGAAAGTGTGGTTCCAGACCTGAGCGGCGTTGTTGAAGATGCCGCCCGAAGAAGACTTGACGATTTCTTCCAGGGTCTTGCCTTCGAACTCGGTGCCAGGCACCAGGTTGTTCAGGTTCACGACATAGGTGTTGTGGTGCTTGTCGTGGTGGTATTCCAAGGTTTCCTTGGAAATGTGCGGCTGCAGGGCATCGTGTGCGTAGGGCAGCGGCGGCAATTCGAAAGCCATGATGATTCTCCTAATCAGGTCAGTTGCGGTGAGCGCAAGGCCGATCACGGGCGGCCAAACAAGCGCCGGGGAGTTTGTACTCTTTGCGGCGCAGGGGCTGGATCATAGCACCGGGGGGGCGGCAAAACCACGCAACAACTGTGTGGGATAGAGGTTCCAGAGCGTTTTGGAATATCTACGCTGCGCTGATTAATTGATAGGCCACGCTGAACATCATGGCGGCTACCAGCAGGTCCAGAATCCGCCAGGTGGCGGGGCGCGCCAGCCACGGTGCCAGCCATGCGGCGCCCAGGGCCAGGGTCATGAACCACAGGAATGAAGCGCTGGCGGCCCCGGCCACGTAGGCGCCCGGTTCGGTTTGCTGGGCGCCGAGGGAGCCGATCAACAAGACGGTGTCCAGGTACACGTGGGGGTTGAGCAACGTCACTGCCAGGGCGCTGAGCATCACCGCCTTCAACGAGCGTACCTTGAGGTTCTCGCCCTCGCCCAGGCTCTGCTTCGAGCAGGCCCGGCGCAGGGCGAGGGTACCGTACCAGAGCAGGAACGCCGCACCACCCCAGCGGGCAATCGCCAGCAATACCGGGTTATGCGCCAGCACGGTGGCCAGGCCGAATACGCCGGCGGCCACCAGGATCGCGTCGCACACCACGCACAGTGCCGCCACCGGCAGGTGATGTTCGCGCCGCAGGCTCTGCGCCAGCACAAACGCGTTCTGGGTGCCGATCGCCATGATCAAACCAAAGGCCACCAATAGGCCGTTCATATAGCTTTGCCACATAGGATTTACTCCGCGCCCGCCGCCAATTGCCGCAACACCGTCATGGCGCGCTCGGCATCGGCGCGCCCGACAAACAGGTGATCGTGGTAGTAGCCGGCAATCACGTTGCAACTGATCCCGGCCTTGCCCAGGGCCGTGGCGAACGCGGCGGTCAGGCCGACCGCTTCCAGGGCCGAATGCACTTTGAGGGTGATCCACGCAGCCACATAGTCGAAGGCCAGTCCGGCGCGCTCGGCCTGCTGGCGCTCGACGATCAACGTCAGGCCTTCCTGCTCGCGGAAGCTGCCGATCACCTCGCAACCTTCGGGGATTCGGCTGTCGGCCAGGGTGCAGAACACGTAGTCGCCGTCATTGAGCTGTGGGCTCATGCTGCGCAGCAGGGTTGCCAGGGCGGTTTCGCCAGCCATGTGGAGGTCCTTGAATAAGAAGAAGCGATGCTGGCTATTCTCCCGTCCAAGGCTGTATAAGAAAAACCAATATTGCTGATCGCTCATTAGGAAAACTGATGTTCGACTATAAATTGCTTTCCGCCCTGGCGGCGGTGGTGGAACAGGCCGGCTTCGAGCGGGGCGCGCAGGTACTGGGAATTTCCCAATCGGCGATTTCCCAGCGCATCAAGCTGTTGGAGGCGCGAATCGGCCAGCCGGTGCTGGTACGTGCCACGCCGCCGACGCCCACCGAGATCGGCCGCCGCCTGCTCAACCACGTGCAACAGGTACGATTGCTGGAGCGCGACCTGCAAAGCCAGGTGCCCGCGCTGGATGAAGAGGGCATGCCCGAGCGCCTGCGCATCGCCTTGAATGCCGACAGCCTGGCCACGTGGTGGGCCGAGGCGGTGAGCGACTTCTGCGCCGAGCAGCATTTGCTGTTGGACCTGGTGGTAGAAGACCAGACCGTCGGCCTCAAGCGCATGCGCGCCGGCGAAGTGGCAGCCTGTATTTGCGCCAGCGAACGCCCGGTGGCCGGTGCCCGCAGCCTGTTGCTCGGCGCGATGCGGTATCGGGCGCTGGCCAGCCCGGCGTTTGTCGCCCGGCACTTTCCCGAGGGCGTGCGGGCCGATCAACTGGCCCGCACGCCGGCGCTGGTGTTCGGCCCGGATGATTTCCTGCAGCATCGCTACCTGGCGTCCCTGGGCGTCGACGGTGGTTTCGAACACCATCTATGCCCCTCGTCCGAAGGTTTTATTCGCCTGACGGAAGCCGGATTGGGCTGGGGCCTGGTGCCCGAATTGCAGGTGCGCGACCAACTGGAAAAGGGCGTGTTGGTGGAGTTATTGCCAGATAAGCCGATCGATGTGCCGCTGTACTGGCATCATTGGCGCAGTGGTGGACAATTGCTGGGCCTGCTGACGGATCATCTGGCACACACAACGGGGCAATGGTTGGTGCCGTTGGCGTGATGGCCAGCGTCAAGGCAACAGCGATGAAAAACGAAAGAATGCGGAGTAAGTCATGAAAATTCTGGTCACCGGCGCAAGCGGCTTCATTGGCGGGCGCTTTGCGCGTTTCGCCCTGGAGCAGGGCCTGGACGTGCGGGTCAACGGGCGGCGGGCCGAAGGTGTGGAGCACCTGGTACGGCGCGGCGCCGAGTTTATCCAGGGTGATTTGAATGATCCGGACCTGGTGCGCGAGCTGTGCCGCGACGTCGAGGCCGTGGTGCATTGCGCCGGGGCCGTGGGGCTGTGGGGGCGTTATCAGGACTTCCACCAGGGCAATGTGCTGGTTACCGAAAACGTGGTGGAGGCCTGCCTCAAGCAGCGGGTCGGGCGCCTCGTACACCTGTCTTCGCCGTCGATCTACTTCGACGGCCGTGACCACCTGGGCTTGACCGAAGAACAAGTGCCCAAGCGTTTCAAGCATCCGTATGCAGCCACCAAATACCTGGCGGAGCAAAAGGTGTTTGGCGCCCAGGAATTTGGCCTCGAAGTGCTGGCCCTGCGCCCGCGCTTTGTCACGGGGGCCGGCGACATGAGCATCTTCCCGCGCCTGTTGAAGATGCAGCGCAAGAACCGCCTGGCGATTGTCGGCGATGGCCTGAACAAGGTCGATTTCACCAGCGTGCACAACCTCAATGAAGCCCTGCTCAGCAGTTTGCTGGCGACGGGCTCGGCGTTGGGCAAGGTCTACAACATCAGCAACGGTGCCCCGGTGCCGGTGTGGGATGTGGTGAACTACGTGATGCGACAGATGGACATGCCTCAGGTCACCCGTTATCGGTCCTACGGCTTGTCTTACAGCGTTGCGGCGCTCAATGAAGCTTTCTGTGCCATGTGGCCAGGGCGCCCGGAACCGTCTTTGTCACGGCTGGGCATGCAGGTGATGAACAAAGATTTCACCCTCGACATCACCCGCGCACGGCATTATCTCGACTACCAGCCCAAGGTCAGCCTGTGGGCGGCCCTCGACGAGTTCTGTAGCTGGTGGAAGGCCCAGGACGTGGGACTTAAATAACCGGCAACACACCGGGAACCGAATTTGCGAACCCGGGTCGATCAGTGCGGCAGGTCGGGGGTTTATACTCCGACGCTTGGCTATCCATATGCCACCTCAAAGGATTTAAGGTTGATTCATGCGTAACGATGCTAACGACGACTTCGACAACGTTCCCAGCCTGCGGGCCGACACCTCGGACGACGATGATTTCGAGCCCACGCCGGCTACCTCCGTGCGCTCCCGGCCTGCGCCGGTTGTCAAGGTCAAGAGCGCCAGTACCGGGCCGCTGTGGGCATTGGTCGGTGCGCTGCTGTTCGCCTTCGCCGGCCTTGCCTGGTGGAGCTTCCAGCAGATTTCCCTGATGGGCCAGCAACTGGTGGCGACCCAGGAAAGCTTCGCGCGCATCAGCGAGGAAGCGGCGGGGCGCCTGCAGGATATTTCCGGCAAGGTGGTGGCCAGCGAAGCCAATGTGAATAATGGCAGCGAGGCCCTGAAACTGCAGATCAAGCAGCTGGAGACCCAGTTGCTGGAGCAGGGCAAGCAGCAGATGGGCGTGGCCGGCCAGGCAACTGACCTGGACAAGCGCCTGGAGCAGATGACCGCCAGCACGACCCAGCTGTCCAGTGCCAACGCGCAATTGCAGGGCCAGGTTCAGGCGCTGACGGAGGCGGTGGCTACCCTCAAGTCCCGGGACGCCGAGTTCAAGGACCTCTCCGCCGACGTCGCAGCCCTGAAAAAACAGGGCAACCCCACGGCCGCCATCGCCCGCCTGGAGCAGGACCTTGTGGTCCTCAAGAGCGAACTGGACAACCGCGCCGCGGCTTCCGACGGTCCGTCCACCAAGGAGTTCGACGTGTTCCGCATCCAGACCACGCGTAACGTCACTGCCTTGCAAAGCCAGGTGCAGAACCTGCAGCAGCAGATCAACCAGCCGGCCCGGATCACCCCTCTCGGGCAGCAGTGATGTGAGGTGCTGCAGGCGTCACTACACATGACGCCTGCAGGCCCTGGCACAATCAATGTCACCAATCGGTGACATTTCCCGTCCCCTTCGTTACTTGCCCTCGCGCCGCCCTTGTTTAGACTCCCGTCATCCCGCACATAATAAAAAGGGCTAATCATGACCACGCAACCACTGCCTGCCAGTAGTTGGCTGAACGCACCTGCCCATCACGCCTGGCTTGCCACTGAAGGCCAGCGCCTGCTGTCATTCGCCAAGGCTTCCAGGCTGCCTGACGGCTTCGGCAACCTCGACGATCAAGGCGTCCTGCCGCCCGATGCCGTCGCCGAAACCATGAACACCGCCCGTATGACCCACAGCTTTGCCATGGCTCATGGCCTGGGCCTGCCAGGTTATGCCGACCTGGTGGAACACGGCGTCGTGGCCCTCAGCGGCCCGCTGCACGATGCCCGGCACGGCGGTTGGTTCGCCACGCCCGACGCCCGCGACGGCAACACCGGCAAGGCCGCCTACCTGCACGCTTTTGTCGCCCTGGCCGCCAGCTCCGCAGTAGTGGCCGGCGCTCCCGGCGCGCAAACCTTGCTCAACGACGCGATGCACATCATCGACCAGTACTTCTGGAACGAAGAGGAGGGCGCGATGTTCGAGTCCTTCGCCCAGGACTGGAGCGGGGTAGAAGCCTATCGCGGCGCCAACAGCAACATGCACGCCACTGAAGCCTTCCTGGCCCTGGCCGATGTCACCGGTGAAACCCGCTGGTTGGACCGGGCACTGCGCATCGTCGAGCGGATTATTCATACCCATGCGGCGCAAAACAGGGACATGGTGATCGAGCATTTCGACAGCCATTGGCAACCCCTGCGTGGTTACAACGAAGACAACCCGGCCGATGGTTTTCGTCCCTACGGCATCACCCCCGGCCACGGCTTCGAATGGGCGCGACTGGTGTTGCACCTTGAGGCTGCGCGCCTGGATGCCGGGCTCGTCACCCCTGAGTGGCTAGTGACCGACGCCAAGGGCCTGTTCGCCAGCGCCTGTGAATACGCCTGGGCCGTCGACGGCGCTCCCGGCATTGTCTACACCCTCGACTGGAGCCAGCGCCCCGTGGTGCGCGAGCGCCTGCACTGGACCCATTGCGAAGCCAGTGCCGCTGCCCAGGCGCTGCTCAAACGCACGGGGGAGCTGCATTACGAAACCTGGTACCGGCGCTTCTGGGAGTTCTGTGAAACCCGTTTCATTGACCGCACCCACGGCAGCTGGCACCACGAACTGAGCCCGAAAAACCAGCCCAGCGCGAAAATCTGGGGTGGCAAACCGGACCTCTACCACGCCTGGCAGTCTGTCTTGCTGCCGGGGCTACCCTTGTCACCGAGCATGGCCAGTGCCGTGGCCACCGGGCGCTATGTCACCAAGTGGTGACATTTTGGCGTCCCTTTGTTACCTGCACCTGAAAAATCCCTGTTTAAACTCGTTTGCAGCGCAAGCACCGACTTGCATGCATAACAACAAGAAAAAAGGTACTCAGATGAAAGCGATCAGTCGCCTCGCCGTAGCTATTTCCGTTGCCTCGTTGTTTCCCCTCAGTGCTTTTGCCGCCGACTCGAAAGGGACGGTTGAAGTTGTGCATTGGTGGACCTCGGGTGGCGAGAAAGCGGCAGTAGATGTCCTGAAGGCCCAAGTTGAAAAAGACGGTTTCACCTGGAAAGACGGTGCCGTCGCCGGCGGTGGCGGTTCCACTGCCATGACCGTACTGAAAAGCCGCGCCGTTGCTGGCAACCCGCCAGGCATGGCCCAGATCAAAGGCCCCGACATCCAGGAATGGGCGTCCACCGGGCTGCTCGACACCGACGTCCTGAAGGTTCCCGCCAAAGAAGAGAAGTGGGATTCGCTGCTGGACAAGAAAGTCTCCGATACCGTGAAGTACGAAGGTGATTACGTGGCCGTGCCGGTGAACATTCACCGCGTGAACTGGCTGTGGATCAACCCGGAAGTGTTCAAGAAAGCCGGTATCGAAAAACCGCCTACCACCCTCGAAGAATTCTACGCCGCTGGCGACAAGCTGAAAAAAGCCGGCTTCATTGCGCTCGCCCACGGTGGCCAGCCTTGGCAGGACAGCACCGTCTTCGAAGCGGTCGTGCTCTCGGTCATGGGGGCTGACGGTTACAAGAAAGCCCTGGTCGACCTCGACGAAAAAGCCCTGACCGGCCCTGAAATGATCAAGTCCCTGACCGAGCTGAAGAAAGTCGCGACCTACATGGACGCCGACGGCAAGGGCCAGGACTGGAACCTGGAAGCCGCCAAGGTCATCAACGGCAAGGCCGGCATGCAGATCATGGGTGACTGGGCCAAGAGTGAATGGACCGCCGCCAAGAAAGTCGCCGGCAAAGACTACGAGTGCGTAGCCTTCCCGGGCACCGACAAGGCCTTCACCTACAACATCGACTCCCTCGCAGCCTTCAAGCAGAAAGACAAAGGCACTGCTGCCGGTCAGCAGGACATCGCCAAGGTCGTGCTGAGCGAAAACTTCCAGAAAGTCTTCAGCATCAACAAAGGCTCGATCCCGGTTCGTATCGACATGTTGCAAGACATGGGCAAATACGGCTTCGACTCCTGCGCCCAGACTGCTGCCAAGGACTTCCTGGCGGATGCCAAGACTGGCGGCCTGCAACCAAGCATGGCCCACAACATGGCAACCACGCTGGCGGTACAAGGCGCGTTCTTTGATGTCGTGACCAACTACATCAACGACCCGAAAGCTGACCCTGCGGATACCGCGAAGAAACTCGCTGCCGCGATCAAGTCTGCCAAGTAACGGTTAGCACTGAATGGCCTTGTGGGGGGACCCCTAACCCCCACAAGGCATGTTCCTGTAGTCCTTTTTCCCTGTACTGGATTTTCCCATGAGTTCTGTTGCTGTGTTCAGCAAAGCCTCGCCGTTCGATGCACTGCAGCGCTGGCTACCCAAACTGGTGCTGGCGCCGAGCATGTTCATCGTTCTGGTGGGCTTCTATGGCTACATCCTGTGGACGTTCGTGCTGTCGTTCACTAACTCGACTTTCCTGCCGACCTACAAGTTCGTAGGCCTGGCGCAATACGTGCGCTTGTTCGACAACGACCGCTGGTGGGTCGCGAGCAAGAACCTCGCGGTGTTCGGGGGCATGTTCATCGGCATCACCCTGGTGATCGGCGTGACCCTGGCGATTTTCCTCGACCAGAAAATCCGTCGCGAAGGTTTTATCCGCACCATTTACCTGTACCCGATGGCGCTTTCGATGATCGTCACCGGTACCGCCTGGAAATGGCTGCTCAACCCAGGCATGGGCCTGGACAAACTGCTGCGTGACTGGGGCTGGGAAGGCTTTCGCCTGGACTGGCTGATCGACCCGGACCGTGTGGTGTATTGCCTGGTGATCGCTGCTGTGTGGCAAGCCTCGGGCTTCATCATGGCGATGTTCCTTGCCGGCCTGCGCGGTGTTGATCAATCGATCATCCGTGCGGCGCAGATCGACGGCGCGAGCATGCCGCGCATCTACTGGAAAGTGGTGCTGCCAAGCCTGCGCCCGGTGTTCTTCAGTGCGGTAATGATCCTGGCGCACATCGCGATCAAGAGCTTCGACCTGGTGGCGGCCATGACGGCGGGTGGTCCGGGTTACTCCTCCGACCTGCCGGCGATGTTCATGTACTCCTTCACCTTCAGCCGCGGCCAGATGGGCATGGGTTCGGCCAGTGCGATTCTGATGCTCGGTGCGATTCTCGCGATCATCGTGCCTTACCTGTACTCCGAGCTGAGGACCAAGCGCAATGACTAGTCTTGCTGGCAAACCTGCCATCAGCCTGAGCCGCGTCGCGATCTACGCGGTGCTGATTCTCGCTGTCCTGCTGTACCTGGTGCCGTTGGTGGTCATGTTGCTCACCAGCTTCAAGACCCCGGAAGACATCAGCACCGGCAACCTGCTGAGCTGGCCCACCGTGATCACCGGCATCGGCTGGGTGAAAGCCTGGGCCACGGTTGACGGCTACTTCTGGAACTCGATCAAGATCACCGTTCCGGCGGTACTGATCTCCACCGCCATCGGTGCGTTGAACGGCTACGTGCTGTCGATGTGGCGCTTCCGTGGTTCGCAGTTGTTCTTCGGCCTGTTGCTGTTCGGCTGCTTCCTGCCGTTCCAGACCGTGCTGCTGCCAGCCTCGTTCACCCTCGGCAAGATGGGCCTGGCCAGTACCACCACGGGCCTGGTGTTCGTGCACATCGTCTACGGACTGGCGTTTACTACACTGTTCTTCCGTAACTACTACGTCAGCATTCCCGATGCACTGGTGAAGGCGGCTCGCCTGGATGGCGCGGGGTTCTTCACGATCTTCCGCCTGATCATCCTGCCGATGTCGACACCCATCATCATGGTGTGCCTGATCTGGCAGTTCACGCAGATCTGGAACGACTTCCTGTTCGGCGTGGTGTTCTCCAGCGGTGATTCGCAGCCCATCACGGTGGCGCTGAACAACCTGGTCAACACCAGTACCGGGGTCAAGGAATATAACGTTGATATGGCGGCGGCGATGATCGCCGGGCTGCCGACCCTGCTGGTCTATGTGGTCGCAGGCAAGTATTTCGTGCGCGGCCTGACGGCCGGCGCGGTCAAGGGGTAATCATGGCAACGCTCGAACTTCGTAACGTAAACAAGACCTACGGTACCGGTCTGCCGGACACCCTGAAGAACATCGAACTGTCGATCAAGGAAGGTGAGTTCCTGATCCTGGTCGGCCCTTCGGGTTGCGGCAAATCGACCTTGATGAATTGCATTGCCGGCCTGGAAAACATCACCGGTGGCGCGATCATGATCGGCGACCAGGACGTCAGCGGCATGAGCCCCAAGGATCGTGACATCGCCATGGTGTTCCAGTCCTACGCGCTGTACCCGACCATGAGCGTGCGCGAGAACATCGAATTCGGACTGAAGATTCGCAAGATGCCCCAGGCAGCGATCGATGAAGAAGTGGCGCGAGTGGCCAAGCTGCTGCAGATCGAGCACCTGCTCAATCGCAAGCCGGGCCAGCTCTCCGGTGGCCAGCAACAACGCGTGGCCATGGGCCGTGCACTGGCGCGTCGCCCGAAGATCTACCTGTTCGACGAACCGCTGTCCAACCTCGACGCCAAGCTGCGGGTCGAGATGCGTACCGAAATGAAACTGATGCACCAGCGTCTGAAAACCACCACCGTCTACGTCACCCACGATCAGATCGAAGCGATGACCCTGGGCGACAAAGTGGCGGTCATGAAGGACGGCATCATCCAGCAGTTCGGCACGCCGAAAGAGATCTACAACGACCCGGCCAATCTGTTCGTGGCGAGCTTCATCGGTTCGCCGCCGATGAACTTCATTCCACTGCGCCTGCAACGCAAGGACGGCCGCCTGGTGGCGCTGCTGGACAGCGGCCAGGCCCGCTGTGAATTGCCGTTGAACATGAACGATGCCGGTCTTGAAGACCGCGAAGTGATCCTGGGCCTGCGCCCGGAGCAGATCGTGCTGGCCGCCGCCGAAGCCACCGGCGCGCCGACCATTCGCGCCGAGGTGCAAGTCACCGAGCCGACCGGTCCGGACACCCTGGTGTTCGTGCAAATCAATGACACCAAGGTCTGCTGCCGCCTGGCGCCCGATGTGGCGCCGCAAGTGGGCGAGACCCTGACCTTGCAGTTCGACCCGGCCAAAGTGTTGCTGTTCGACGCCAAGACCGGCGAGCGCCTGGGCACTGCCACCTCGTTGCCGGCACAGGATCGTGCGGACAACGTTGCTCAATTCAAGGGACGCTGAAGTTTCAAATGATGTGTAGGGGCTTTTGTGAGAGTCCTGCTCTCACAAAGAAGTAAACCGCGTTAGATAAAAACAGTTAATAACAATAAAGACGAGGATGTAGGGATGAAAAAGCACCACAACAACACCCGGTTGTTCTGCCAACTGTCAGCAGCAGCAGCCCTGGTACTGTCCGCCAATGCGATGGCGGACGACGCGTTCAGCGCCGACTCCAAGTGGATGACCGGTGATTGGGGCGGCGAACGTACCAAGCTGATCGAGCAAGGTATCGACATCAAGGCGGATTACGTCGGTGAAGTCGGTGGCAACCTCAGCGGTGGCTACAACAACGACAAGACTGCCCGTTACGCTGACCAGTTCGGTCTGGGCGTGGCACTGGACCTGCAAAAACTGTGGGGCTGGGACAACACCCAGGCCAAGATCCAGTTGACCAATCGTAATGGCGCAAACATTTCCAACGACCGTATTGGTGACCCGCGTGCCGGCACCTTGAGCTCGTCTCAGGAAGTCGACGGCCGAGGCCACATGGTGCGTCTGACCCAGTTCTGGATTCAGCACCAGATGTTCGACAACAAGCTGGACGTGAAACTCGGTTACTTCGGTGAAGGCGAAGACTTCAACACCTTCCCGTGCGACTTCCAGAACCTGTCGTTCTGTGGCTCGCAGGTCGGTAACTATGTAAACACCTGGTACAACTGGCCCGTCAGCCAGGCGGCTATCCGCGTGAAGTACAACATCACGCCTGAGCTGTATGCGCAAATCGGTGCGTACAACCAGAACCCGTCGCAACTGGAGCACGGCAACGGCTTCAAGCTCAGCGGCAGCGGCACCAAGGGCACCGTATTGCCGGTTGAATTGGTCTGGTCGCCGAAGGTCAATGGCCTGCCAGGCGAATACCGTGTGGGTTACTACAAGAGCACCGCCGACGCTACCGACGTACGTGAAGACGTCAACGGTAACGATGCTGGCACCACGGGCGCAGCCTTCCGCGTTCGCAGCAGCAAAAGCGGTTACTGGGGCGTTCTGCAACAGCAACTCACCACCCACAATGGCGATGCTTCCCGCGGCTTGAACATTGCGGCCAACGTCACCTTCCACGACAAAGACACCAACCTGGTCGACAACTACCAGTCGCTGATGCTTGTGTATAAAGGTCCATTCGACGCCCGTACAAAAGATGACGTGGGTATCGGTGTATCCCGTATCCATGCCAACAGTGACGTGAAGAAAAATGCTGAGTTGCTCAACGCGGCCGGCGGTTTCACGGATTACGACCAATCGGGTTACGCACCGCTGCGCAACACCGAATACAACGTCGAACTGAACTACGGCATCCACGTCACCAACTGGCTGACCGTGCGTCCCAACCTGCAATACATCGCCAACCCAGGTGGTGTTAAGCAAGTCGACAACGCGGTGGTAGCGGGCCTGAAAATTCAGTCTACGTTCTAACGTTGTTGCGATAAGCTCCTTCTCTCTGTGCGCATTTTGCGGGTAGCCATGGCTATCCGCTTTTTTTTGTGTGGGAGCTGGCTTGCCTGCGATGCGCGCCCCGCGGTGTATCTGCCACACCGAGGCGATGCCATCGCAGGCAAGCCAGCGCCTGCAAAGATATTCAGGACCGTGGCACATGCATGAGCATCCGCTGCAACGCTTTTTCAAATCCCTGCGCGAGCGGCCGGTATTCGCCTGGGAGCGCTTTCAGATGCGCGATGTGCTGGTGATCGATCACCCGCTCTGCCAGGCGGTGTTCAGTCGCCAGGGCGCGCAATTGCTGCACTTTCAGCCCACGGGCCAGAAGCCCTGGCTGTGGTGCGCGGCCAAGTGGCCGCAGGTCGGCGCCATCCGTGGCGGCGTGCCGGTGTGTTGGCCGTGGTATGGCCGCCATCCCAGCGAAAACGCCTGGCCGTCCCATGGCTGGGCACGGCTGATCGACTGGAAATTGCTGGACAGCAGCACCGACGACGACGGCGTGCGTTTGCACTGGCAATTGCAGCTATGCGACTGGCAGGTGGACCTGCATGCACACCTGGGGGAAACCCTGGAGCTGCGCCTGGCCACCGAGCACCAGGACGAGCTGCCGTGCCAATTGAGCCATGCTTTGCACGCCTATTGGCGGATTGGCAACGTTGGTGAGATAGCGCTGTCTGGGCTCGATGGCGCGCAGGGCTACGACCAGCTGAATCGTCAGGCGTGCCAGCAGGAAGGTGAGTTGCGTGTCGATGGTGGGTGTCAGCGGGTGTTCCAGCACGACGGCGAACTGCACCTCAAGGACCATGCCTGGCAGCGCGAATTGTGCATCGACACCGGCGAGAGTGCCGACACGGTGGTGTGGCACCCGGGGAGTCGACCGTTGCTGGGGGTGAGCTTCAACGAGGCTGCGGGGTTTGTGTGTGTGGAGTCGGCGATGGCTGCTGCGAGCCTGGCGCCGGGGGAGCGGGCGCATTTGAGTTTGCAGGCGAGGGCGGGGGCTTGATCCGGATGTTCCGGTGTTGCTGATGCCGCTTTCGCGAGCAAGCCCGCTCCCACATTAGACCGAGTTCCACTTTTGGAATGCAGTCGAATGTGGGAGCGGGCTTGCTCGCGAAGAGGCCGGCACATTCACAGTAGATTCGGGCCTAGTTGAATTCATCCCCAACCGGATACCGGCTGTCGTTCAAGCTCTCTTTGATCTTGCGCAAGTGCGGCTGGAAATCCACCCCGCGACGCAAGGTCATGCCCGTCGCCAGTACATCCAGCACCGTCAACTGAATGATCCGCGAGGTCATCGGCATGTAGATGTCGGTGTCTTCCGGCAACGGAATATTCAGGCTCACCGTACTGGCCTTGGCCAGCGGCGAGTTTTCGGCGGTCACGCCCAGCACCGAGGCGCCGTTTTCCCGCGCAATACGTGCTACTTCCACCAGTTCACGGGTACGCCCGGTGTAGGAAATGATCACGAACAACTCCCCGGTGTGGGCCACCGAGGCGATCATCC
This sequence comes from Pseudomonas sp. G5001, assembly GCF_013385475.1. NCBI lineage: Bacteria > Pseudomonadati > Pseudomonadota > Gammaproteobacteria > Pseudomonadales > Pseudomonadaceae > Pseudomonas > Pseudomonas sp. G5001. The sequence continues at coordinate 88,251 of NZ_JACAPZ010000033.1, read as the reverse complement.
GCTGCATCAGCACATCGGCGTGGGCCGTGACCGACAGGTTGAAACGGAAAAACTTGTGCAGCGCGTCCATGGCCACCGGCGCCGAAGCACCCAGGCCGAAGAAGTGGATCTGCCGAGCCTGGATCAGCAGGTCGACGGCCTTGCTGATCAGGTTCGGGTCCAGGGCCTGGCAGGCGCTGTCGAGGGACGCGATGGCACTGCCGAAGATCTTCTGGGTGTAGGCCTCCGGGTTATCATCGGCCTCCACCGCGCGGCTGACATACGCCGCGCCACTGGCCAGGCTTTGCGCCAGCTGCAATTTAAGTTCAGGGTAACCACTCACGCCGAACGAGCGGCAGAAGCGGTTCACTGTAGGTTCGCTGACCGAAGCGGCCTGGGCGAGGGCGGCGATAGAGAAGCGGGTCGCCTGCTGCGGGTTGAGCAGGATGACCTCGGCGACTTTACGTTCAGCCTTGTTCAGTTCTTCGAGGCGTTTCTGGATCTGTTCCAGTAGATTTCGCACGCGGTCCATTCATGTTTCCTTAGGGCGACGATGCAAATAAGGGTCGTCAACCAATCGACGAGCGGCCCTTTGCGGTGGCCTATCCTACTGAGGGTAGTTGAACACCACCACTCGGAATACGTTTTTCAGGAAAATGTTGTGGTTATTACTACATTTTTCCTTGAGTGATGCCTTAAAAAAAGGTATTTGTAGCTTAACTTGATAAAAGAACAAACATCATGCCTTCGATAACCGTAGAACCCTGCACCTTTGCCCTGTTTGGCGCCTTGGGTGATCTGGCGCTGCGCAAGTTATTTCCTGCCCTCTATCAACTCGATGGTGCGGGCCTGCTGCACGAAGACACGCGCATCCTGGCCCTGGCCCGTGAGGCCGGTTCCGAGCAACAGCACCTGGCCCACATCGAAAAAGAATTGCGTGGTTACGTTGGCAAGGAACTGGACGAAACCGTCGCCCAGCGTTTCCTGGCCCGCCTGACGTACCTGCATGTCGACTTCCTGAAGGCCGATGACTACGTCGCCCTGGCAGAGAACGCCGGCACTGAACAACGCCTGATTGCCTACTTCGCCACCCCGGCGGCGGTGTATGGCGCGATCTGCGAGAACCTGTCCAAGGTCGGCCTGGCGGAAAACACCCGCGTGGTCCTGGAAAAACCCATCGGTTCGGACCTGGATTCCTCGCGCAAGGTCAACGACGCCGTGGCGCAGTTCTTCCCGGAAAACCGCACCTACCGCATCGACCACTACCTGGGCAAAGAGACCGTCCAGAACCTGATCGCCCTGCGTTTTGCCAACAGCCTGTTTGAAACCCAGTGGAACCAGAACTACATCTCCCACGTGGAAATCACCGTGGCCGAGCAAGTAGGCATCGAAGGTCGCTGGGGCTATTTCGACAAGGCCGGGCAACTGCGGGACATGATCCAGAACCACCTGCTGCAGCTGCTGTGCCTGATCGCCATGGACCCGCCGGCCGACCTGTCTGCCGACAGTATTCGGGACGAGAAGGTCAAGGTGCTCAAGGCCCTGGCGCCCATCAGCCCGGACGGCCTGACCACCCAGGTGGTGCGTGGCCAATACATCGCCGGCTACAGCGCCGGCAAGCCGGTACCGGGTTACCTGGAAGAAGAGAACTCCAACACCCAGAGCGACACCGAGACCTTCGTCGCCCTGCGTGCCGATATCCGTAACTGGCGTTGGGCCGGGGTGCCGTTCTACCTGCGTACCGGCAAGCGCATGCCGCAAAAACTGTCGCAGATCGTCATCCACTTCAAGGAACCGTCCCACTACATCTTCGCCCCCGAGCAGCGCTTGCAGATCAGCAACAAACTGATCATCCGCCTGCAACCGGACGAAGGGATTTCCTTGCGCGTGATGACCAAGGAGCAGGGCCTGGATAAGGGCATGCAACTGCGCAGCGGCCCGCTGCAACTGAATTTTTCCGACACCTATCGCAGCGCACGGATTCCCGATGCCTACGAGCGGCTGTTACTTGAAGTCATGCGTGGCAACCAGAATCTGTTTGTGCGCAAAGATGAAATCGAAGCTGCGTGGAAGTGGTGTGACCAGTTGATCGCCGGGTGGAAAAAATCCGGTGATGCGCCCAAGCCGTACGCGGCGGGGTCCTGGGGGCCAATGAGCTCGATTGCACTGATCACGCGGGACGGGAGGTCTTGGTATGGCGATATCTGATTTGAAACTGCCTCAGGGCGTGACTGCCCATGAGTACCGCAATCCGGTTCTGCTGGCGGATGGCTTGGCCAATGACGTGGCCGAACAACTGCGCGCGGCCATCAGTGCCCGTGGCGAAGCGACCCTGGTGGTGTCCGGCGGCCGCAGCCCGGTGGCGTTCTTCCAGAACCTCGCCAAGCAAGGCCTGGACTGGTCCAAGGTGACCATCACCCTGGCCGACGAGCGCTGGGTGCCGGTGGAACATGCCGACAGCAATGCCGGCCTGTTGAAGAAGTATTTGCTGCAAGGCCCGGCGGCTAAGGCCAAGTTCCTGAGCCTGTACAGCGTCGCCGCCACCCTTGACGACGCTGCCGAGCAGGCTGATCGCCTGCTGGCCGAGTTGCCGACGATTGATGTGCTGGTACTGGGCATGGGCGACGACGGCCACACCGCGTCGCTGTTCCCCAATAGCCCGAACCTGGCTGAAGCGTTGAAGCCGGACGGCAGCCGTCGTTGCTGGCCGATGCTGGCGCCGACTGTGCCGCACCAGCGCCTGACCATGAGTCGCGCGCTGCTGGCCACCGCCCACTACACCATGCTGTCGATTTCCGGCAGCTCGAAATTGACCACCTTGAGCGCCGCGCTGGCCAGTGACGACGTTGCTGCCATGCCGATACGCGCGTTTTTGCAACCTACTCTAGAGATTTACTGGTGCCCATGAGCCAAGGATCAGCCGCGATGAACAGCCCTCAACCTACCGTTTCCATGGCGGACAAAGTTGCCTTGATCGACAGCCTCTGCGCCAAGGCGCGGATCCTGCCGGTGATCACCATTGCCCGCGAACAGGACATCCTGCCGCTGGCCGATGCCCTGGCAGCCGGTGGTTTGACCGCACTGGAAGTGACCCTGCGTTCGCAGTTCGGCCTCAAGGCCATCCAGGTACTGCGCGAGCAGCGTCCGGAGCTGTGCACCGGTGCCGGTACCGTGCTGGATCGTCATATGCTGGAAGCGGCCGAAGTGGCCGGTTCGCAATTTATCGTCACTCCCGGGATTACCCGTGACCTGCTGGAAGCCTCGGTACACAGCTCGATTCCGCTGTTGCCGGGCATCAGCAATGCCTCCGGGATCATGGAAGGTTATGGCCTGGGTTATCGCCGTTTCAAGCTGTTCCCGGCTGAAGTCAGCGGTGGCGTGGCGGCGATCAAGGCCCTGGGCGGCCCGTTTGGCGAAGTGAAATTCTGCCCGACTGGCGGTGTTGGGCCGGCCAACATCAAGAGCTACATGGCGTTGAAAAATGTGATGTGCGTGGGCGGTAGCTGGATGCTTGATCCGGAATGGGTCAAGAACGGCGACTGGGCACGCATCCAGGAAACCACCGCCGAGGCGCTGGCCCTGCTGGACTGATTGGATTTACCGAATCGTTGTTGCTGTGTTCTACGGCATTTTTGCGGTGCACTTGGTCGGTGTGCCGCTTTTTTTTACCTGCGGAAAATGGCCCACTCCCACTGTAGGAGCGAGCTTGCTCGCGAAAAAACCGAGAGCACCGCTGGGTGTCAGGTTTCCCGTGTCATCGTTAACGACCTTCGCGAGCAAGCTCGCTCCTACAGTGATATCGCGCTCAGTTCGGTGATGGCTTTGATCAGCGCATGAATGTCTGCCGCTGACGTCAAAAAGCCTGGTGTCACCCGAATACAACTGCCGAACGACGCCCCGCTGCGGGTTGTGGTGAAGAGGTTGTATTCCTTGAGCAGTCGGTCCGCCATCACCTGCTGATCCGGCTTGTCAGTGAACTTGAACGACGTAATCGCGCAATACAGCCGTGGGTCGTCCGGCGTCAGCACTTCAATTCCCGGCAACTGCCGCACCTCACTCACCCACAAATCCCGCAGGTAATTAAGGCGGGCGCCCTTGGCTCTGGATCCACCCAGCAAACGATGCTCTTCGAACACCAACGGCAAGGTCATCAACGCCGGGAAATTCGGCGTGCTGTATGGCGTGCGGGCACGTACATCGGTGGCCGGGTAATGAAACTCACCCATGTCCGGATCAATGTCCGCCAACCGTTGCGGGTCGATATAAATAAAGCCCAGGGTCAACGGCGCACCGATCCACTTGTGCAGGTTGAAACCGGCAAACGCGATACCCAACTGCGCCAGGTTGAACTCGATCTGCCCCAGCGCATGGGCGCCATCGAGGATCACATCAATTCCATGTTCCCTGGCAGCGCCGGCAATCGCCTCCACCGGCATCACCAGCCCGGTGCGGTGAGTCAAGTAGGTCAGTGCCAGCAGTTTCAGGCGGGGATAGCGCAGGAACGCATCGCGATACGTTTGCACCAGGCTGTCGAAACTGGCCGGGTGTTCGTGGGCAATTTCGATCACTTCTACGCCCCGATTCTGCGCCAGCCAGCGCATGGCGCCCTTGACGGTGTCGTACTCCAGGTCGCTGATCAGCACCTGGTCGCCGGGCTGCAAGCGGTTGTAGTTGCGGATCAGCGACTGCAACGCATCCGAGGCGCAGCGGGTGAGGGCGATGGCTTCAGGATCGGCGTCCATCAATTGCGCCAACTGGTTACGGATCTCGACGTTTTCGCCCTGCTCGAAACGCTGGCGCACATGGATCGAGTTGCTGCGGTTGATGAAGGCGACGTTGTCCTGATACTGCTCAAGTACCGCGCGGCTCATGCGCCCGAAGTAACCGTTTTCGAGGTTAATCGGGCCGGGCTCCAGGTCGTAGCGCTGGGCAATGGCGTGCCAGTGTTGTTCGTCGTGGGTACTGTCCATGTGCGTGCTCTATTAATGACGAGGGGCAGGCTTGCCGTGTTTGGCGCGTAGGGGTTCCAGCAGTTCGGATAAACCGTTGTGGTCGATTTCCTGCATCAGGGCCAGCAACCCGCCCAGTTCGCCGTGGGGGAAACCTTCACGGGCGAACCAGTTCAGGTAGGGGCCGGGCAAGTCGGCAATGATCCGGCCCTTGTACTTGCCGAAGGGCATTTCGCGGGTGATCAGCAGTTCAAGTTTTTCAGGGTTCATTGCGGCTTCAGGTGTTTGAGTCGATGCCTTGGAAAATACAGGCATTCTGCATGGAGGCCAAATGACAGATCATGCAAATAAAGCGGATACAGATTTTTGTGTATTGGCTAACTTATTGAAATTTAAGTAATAAATTGTTTTTCAAAAGCTGGCACGGGCGCTGCAATTACTAATACACGTTTCTTAACCCGCGAAGGAATTGAAAAATGACTGATATCAACAAAGAATCGATCTCCGTACTCAACGACCTGATCGAGACCAGCAAAGACGGCCAGGAAGGCTTCAAGACCTGCGCAGAAGACATCAAGCACCCAGAACTCAAAGCCCTGTTTGCCAAACGTTCCGTTGATTGCGGTACCGCCGCTGCCGAACTGCAGACCGCAGTAAGAGCGCTGGGTGGCGATCCGGAAGACTCCGGCAGCGTCGCCGGTGCCTTGCACCGTGGTTGGGTCGACGTGAAGTCGATGGTGACCGGTAAAGACGAAGAAGCCGTGCTGAACGAAGCCGAGCGCGGTGAAGACCACGCACTGAAGGCTTACAAAGAAGCGATCGAGAAGATCAACAAGCACAACCTGCTGGGCATTCGTGACCTGGTAGAGCGTCAGTTCCATGGCGCGCAACGCAACCACGACCAGGTGAAAGCCCTGCGTAACCAGGCTCGCGCTCAGTCTTGAGCCCCGCCTGAATAAAAAAGCCCCGCAGATGCGGGGCTTTTTCATGGGCGTTCGTTCAACCAATGCTGATGGCCGGCAGTTCGGTCAGGGTCACGGTCTGCTGCTTGCGTGGCGCGAGGATCTCGGCTTCGCCATCCACCACCAGTTCATCGCGCTGGTTGAATACGCGGGTGGCGATACGCACGCGGAATTTCGGCAGCTTCTCGAGGATTTCCAGACGCACGGTCAGGGTGTCGCCGATTTTGACCGGCTTCTGGAAGGTCATTTGCTGGCCGATGTATATCGTGCCGGGCCCAGGCAACTCGCACGCAACCGCCGCGCTGATCAGGGCGCCGCTGAACATGCCGTGGGCAATGCGCTCCTTGAACATGGTCGCCTTGGCGAATTCGGCGTCCAGATGCACCGGGTTGTGGTCGCCGGACATTGCCGCGAACAACTGGATATCGCGCTCTTCGACGGTCTTGCTGTAGCTGGCGGTCTGGCCGACTTCGAGGGCTTCGTAAGGCGTGTTGGTAACCTGGGTCATCAGTTGGTGCATCCTGTGGCTAATCAGAAATCTTAATATATTGATTTTAAACGAAAAATCATTCGCAGCGAGTAGGGCGGCGCAGCACTGCTGCCTGGGCCAGCCACGTCAGCACGTCGGCTGTGACCGCATCACGGTTGGTTTCGTTGAATAATTCGTGGCGCGCCTGTGGGTAAATGCTCAGCTCCAGGTGCTGGCAGCCGGCTTCACGCAACGCATTGGCCAGACTTTTGAGACGCTTGCCTTCACTGACCGGATCACATTCACCGCCCATTATCAGGATGGGCAGCCCCGGGTCTATCTGAGCGAGATTGGACGCTTTGCTGATTTGCTGCAAGCCGCCCAGCAGGTCGATCCACAGCTGGTTGGTGCAACGGAAGCCGCAAAGCGGGTCGCTGACGTACTTGTCGACCTCGGCCGGGTCACGGCTGAGCCAGTCGAAAGCGGTGCGATTGGGTTTGAACGCCTTGTTGAACGATCCAAATGACAGGAAATCAATCAGCGCACTGCGCCCGCGCAACCCCTGGCGCAGGCGTTCGACATGGGCAATCACCTTGGCCGCGCCGTACAGCGCCACCGGCTGGAAATTCGAGCCGCTGAGAATCGCCCCGTTAAGGCTCGCGCTGTGGTGCAGCAGGTACGCCTGGGCAATGTAGCTGCCCATGCTGTGGCCCAGCAGGATGATCGGCACCCCCGGCGCTTGCTGGCCGATATGCTGGTTGAGGCTCGCCAGGTCGCCCACCACCTTGTTCCAGCCGTCTTTCTCGGCGAACAGCCCCAGGGTGCCCTCGTCGGCGGTACGCCCGTGACCGCGCTGGTCGGGGGCGTACAGGCCGTAGCCGGCATCGCACAACGCCTGGGCCAGGCGGGCATAGCGGCCACTGTGCTCGGCCATGCCGTGGGCCAGCATGATCAGCGCCTTGGGCGGCCCGTCCGGCAGCCACTGGTTGACGTACACCCGACTGCGGTCATTCGCGGTCAGCCAGAAAGTGGTGTGGTTCATGGCGCTTCCTTTGCTCAGGGTCGTTGCAGTGTATAGCTCATTCACCGCAGGCCGCTGGATCAGCGCTGGCCTTGGCGGGGAGATTCACACAATCAATGACGCATCTTGTTGTATTTGCCTGATTGACCATAGCTGCTAACGTCCCCAAAGCTCCGCTTTCATCGCAACATCAAAAGCGGCCGGACCACTCAGGTAAGAGGACAAGAATAATGCAACCTGATTTCTGGAATGACAAACGCGCAGCCGGGGTTCCCAACGAGATCGACCTCACAGCCTATAAATCGGTGATCGAAGTCTTCGAGCGTTCCTGCAAGACCTTTGCCGATCGTCCGGCGTTCAGCAACATGGGGATCACCCTGACCTACGCCGAGCTGGATCGGCGCAGCGCCGCGTTCGCCGGTTACCTGCAGTGGCACACCGACCTCAAGCCGGGTGACCGCATTGCCGTGCAGATGCCCAACGTCCTGCATTATCCGATTGCCGTTTTCGGCGCCCTGCGCGCCGGGCTGATCGTGGTCAACACCAACCCGTTGTACACCCCGCGGGAAATGCGTCACCAATTCAAGGATGCCGGCATTCGTGCGCTGGTGTACCTGAACCTGTTTGGCTCGCGTGTTGAAGAAGTCAGCAAGGACACCGAGATCGAATACCTGATCGAAGCGAAGATGGGCGACTTCATGCCCGCCGCCAAGGGCTGGCTGATCAACACCGTGGTCGACAAGGTGAAGAAGATGGTCCCGGCCTATAACCTGCCGCAAGCCATCTCCTTCAAGCGCGCCCTGCGCATGGGCGCCGGCCAGGCACTCAACCGCCATCCGGTGACCCTCGACGACATCGCGGTGCTGCAATACACCGGCGGCACCACCGGCCTGGCCAAGGGCGCAATGCTTACCCACGGCAACCTGGTGGCCAACATGCAGCAAGTGCGGGCGTGCATGTCGCAACTGGGGGACGACGGCCATCCGCTGATCAAGGAAGGCCAGGAGGTGATGGTGGCGCCGCTGCCGCTGTACCACATCTATGCCTTCACCGCGAATTGCATGTGCATGATGGTATCGGGCAACCACAACGTACTGATCACCAATCCCCGGGACATCGGCGGCTTTATCAAGGAGCTGAAAAAGTGGCGCTTCACCGGGCTGCTGGGGCTCAACACCCTGTTCGTGGCCTTGATGGACCACCCGGACTTCAAGAGCCTGGATTTCTCCCACCTCAAGCTCACCAACTCCGGCGGCACCGCACTGGTCAAGGCCACGGCCGAGCGCTGGCAGCAACTGACCGGCTGCGCGATTGGTGAAGGCTACGGCTTGACCGAAACCTCACCGGTGGCCAGCACCAACCCCTACGGCGGCAAATCGAAGCTGGGCACCGTGGGCATTCCGGTGCCGGGCACGGCGATGAAGATCATCGACGACAACGGCGCGGAGCTGCCGCTGGGCGAGCGGGGCGAGCTGTGCATCAAGGGCCCGCAAGTGATGAAGGGCTACTGGCAGCAGCCGGTGGCGACCGCCGAGACCCTGGACGCCGAAGGCTGGCTCAAGACCGGCGATATCGCGGTGATCGACCCGGACGGCTTTGTGCGCATCGTTGATCGCAAGAAGGATCTGATCATCGTCTCGGGGTTCAACGTGTACCCCAACGAGATCGAAGACGTGGTGATGGCGCACCCGGCGGTGGCCAGTTGCGCGGTGATCGGCGTACCGGACGAGCGTACCGGCGAGGCGGTGAAGCTGTTTGTGGTGGCCCGTGCCCAGGGCGTGAGCCTTGAAGAGCTGAAGACCTACTGCAAGGCCAACTTCACCGGCTACAAGGTGCCCAAGCATATTGTGCTGCGTGAGTCGTTGCCGATGACGCCGGTGGGCAAGATCCTGCGGCGCGAATTGCGCGACATAGCCTGATTTGAAATAAGGTCAAAAAATGTGGGAGCGGGCTTGCTCGCGAAAGCGGTGTACCAGTCGACATATCCTGTGACTGACACTGCGCTTTCGCGAGCAAGCCCGCTCCCACATTTGGTTTTTATTCATTCAGTTTAAATGCGTAGAAGCCCATTCCAGAGCCCTTTCTTGGCTTATAGAATCTTTGCTCTAAAAATGACCATTAGATATTCTTGAGTCATGTTTATGACCGTAGGGGCCTCTTTTGGCTCTAGGCGGCCCTTGGCAAAGCTGCTACTCTCGGCGCGCTTTGTGACCTCTTGGCCTGCTTTTAACCGCCAGACTCACCCAAAAACAAACAAATAATAATCGCATCAAATGCGATGAATGAATTCGCGTCGCTGAGGAGTGGGCTTCCATGATCGAAGACTTTTGGAAGGATAAGTACCCCGCCGGGATTGCTGCAGAAATCAATCCAGACGAGTATCCGAATATTCAGGCGGTACTGAAGCAGTCCTGCCAACGCTTCGCCAACAAACCGGCTTTCAGCAACCTGGGCAAGACAATCACCTACGGTGAACTGTACGAACTGTCCGGCGCCTTCGCCGCTTACCTGCAACAGCATACCGACTTGCAGCCCGGTGATCGAATCGCCGTGCAACTGCCCAACGTCCTGCAATACCCGGTCGCCGTGTTCGGCGCCATCCGTGCCGGCTTGATCGTGGTCAACACCAACCCGCTGTACACCGCGCGGGAAATGGAACACCAATTCAACGACTCCGGTGCCAAGGCCCTGGTCTGCCTGGCCAACATGGCGCACCTGGCTGAAAAAGTCGTGCCCAAGACTTCCGTCCGGCACGTGATCGTCACCGAAGTCGCCGACCTGTTGCCGCCGCTCAAGCGCCTGCTGATCAACAGCGTCATCAAGTACGTGAAGAAGATGGTCCCGGCCTATCACTTGCCCAAGGCGATCAAGTTCAACGACGTATTGGCCAAGGGCCACGGCCAGCCGGTGAACGAAGTCAGCCCCGCCAGCGACGAAGTCGCCGTGCTGCAATACACCGGCGGCACCACGGGCGTGGCCAAGGGCGCGATGCTGACCCACCGCAACCTCGTCGCCAATATGCTGCAGTGCAAGGCGCTGATGGGCTCCAACCTCAATGAAGGTTGCGAGATCCTGATTACCCCGCTGCCGCTGTACCACATCTATGCCTTCACCTTTCATTGCATGGCGATGATGCTGATCGGCAACCACAACATCCTGATCAGCAACCCGCGCGACCTGTCGGCGATGGTCAAGGAACTGTCGAAGTGGAAGTTCAGCGGCTTTGTCGGCCTGAACACGCTGTTCGTTGCGCTGTGCAACAACGATGCCTTCCGCAAGCTGGATTTCTCGGCGCTGAAAGTCACCCTGTCCGGCGGCATGGCCCTGCAACTGGCGGCGGCCGAGCGCTGGAAAGCGGTCACCGGCTGCTCCATCTGCGAAGGTTACGGCATGACCGAAACCAGCCCGGTGGCCACCGTGAACCCGATCCAGAACATCCAGATCGGCACCATCGGCATTCCGGTGCCGTCGACCCTGTGCAAGGTCATCACCGATGACGGCGTCGAGCTGGCGCTGGGTGAAGTGGGCGAGTTGTGCGTCAAGGGCCCGCAAGTGATGAAGGGCTACTGGCAGCGCGAAGACGCCACCGCCGAGATCCTCGACAGCGAAGGCTGGCTGAAGACCGGTGACATCGCGATCATCCAGCCGGATGGCTACATGCGCATTGTCGACCGCAAGAAGGACATGATTCTGGTCTCCGGTTTCAACGTCTACCCCAACGAGCTGGAAGATGTGCTGGCGACCCTGCCGGGCGTGCTGCAATGCGCGGCCATTGGTGTGCCGGACGAGAAGTCCGGGGAGCACATCAAGATCTTCATCGTGGTCAAGCCGGGTGCCAGCCTGACCAAAGATCAGGTGATGGAGCACATGCGCGCCAACGTCACCGGCTACAAGGTGCCCAAGGCCGTGGAATTCCGCGATGCGCTGCCGACTACCAACGTGGGCAAGATCCTGCGCCGCGAACTGCGGGATGAAGAACTGAAAAAGCTGGGTTTGAAGAAGTAAATCGGCCCCCAACAAAAAGCCCCGCAGATGCGGGGCTTTTTATTGAACGCTGATTTTCCCGCATTGAAATGCAATCCAAATGTGGGAGCGGGCTTGCTCGCGAAAGCGGTGTGCCAGTGATATACCGGTTACTGACACACCGCATTCGCGAGCAAGCCCGCTCCCACAGGTTTAGACCGTATTCCTACAGTGCGAACTGCGCGAAGCTCACACCGGCACCGGCCGGGCGTACGTCCTTGAGGAACGAGTCCTTGTCGGCACTCAGCTCCAGGGTAATCTCCGGCTTGCGCTTGCCGGCATTGCGCACCACCAGGCCTTCCAGCTTCTCGCGCAGAAACACCGTTGGCACCTTCAGGTGCAGCAACTGGTCGCTCTCGGCGTTGTGCATCAACAAGTGGATCCACTCGTACTGGCCCACGGCAATCCGGCCCACCGGCAGGTCGAACCACCAGATGTTGCGTTTGCGGTCCAGGTCGGTGAAGTGGCAGTTGTTGACACCGAGTACGGCACCGCCCAGTTCCTGGTTTCTGCGGGCAATGGCCTGTGCTTTATTGAGTTTCATAACCTTCCTACGGGATCTGTTACCCAGCGCTTGCGCCTGGATGTGCCCGGCATTCTCGTGGGTTGGCCGCAAAACATAAAGCCAAACCTGTACGGCGCGATGAAATGCCGCTGAAAAAATAATTGAAACTCTCTGGAAAGGCCAAGGGTCAACGATTACGTAGTGACCAAAATCCTTGATTGTTCCCAGGAGAAATACCATGAGTAGCACATCGGATAAGGCAAAAGGTTTGGCGAACGAAGCCGTAGGCAACATCAAGCAAGGTGTTGGCAAAGTCACCGGCAACGACAAGTTGCGGGCTGAAGGCGTGGTTCAGGAAAAGAAAGGTGAAGTGCAAAAAGCAGTCGGCGACACCAAGGACGCAGTAAAGAAAGCGGTCAAATAGTCCCGACCTGGCTGCCTGCACTCCAGCAGCCCGACGGCCATCCACGGATGGCCGTTTTTGTGTCACCTGCAGTGATTAAAGTTTGGAAATTGTTTCAAGGTCGCCAAATAAGCTACCTTGATGTAGAAAACGGCCCCTGAGTCGCCCACGAACTCAACTTTTTGCGGCGAAAGGAGACGCTATGATTTTTCCGGTATTACAAGGCTTGCCCCTGCACAAAGTGCTGGTGCGCACTGTCACAGAGTTCCTCGATGACGAGATGCCTACGTACGCCTCGGCGCTGGCCTACCAGATGCTGTTCTCGCTGTTTCCCTTCCTGCTGTTCCTGATTGCCCTGATCGGTTTCCTGCACCTGCCGGACTTCTTCACCTGGCTGCGCATGCAATCGGAACTGGTATTGCCGCCCCAGGCCCTGGAGCAGGTCAACCCGGTGATCGACCAGTTGCAGCAATCCAAGGGTGGCCTGTTGTCGGTGGGTATCGTGATCGCGCTGTACACCGCCTCGGCGGGTGTGCGCCTGATGATGAGTGCGATGAATGCCGCCTATGACGTGGTGGAAGGCCGACCGATCTGGAAGCGCTTCCCGCTGTCGATTTTCTACACCGTAGGCTTCGCCGGCATGCTGTTGGCCGCCGCCGCCTTGATGGTGCTCGGGCCCCAGGTGATGGAATGGCTGGCGGGGCAGATCGGCATGCAGGAATTCGTGGTCACGCTGTGGACCATCCTGCGTTGGCCGCTGATCGTCATCCTGTTGATGTTCTCCGTGGCGTTGATGTACTACGTGATGCCTGACGTGAAGCAGAAGTTTCGCTTTATCACCCCGGGATCGGTCCTGGCGGTGGTGGTCTGGATCGTCGCTTCCCTGGGTTTTGGCTACTACGTCAAAACCTTTGCCGACTACAACGCCATGTATGGCAGTATCGGCGCGATCATTGTGCTGCTGTTGTACTTCTACATCTCGGCTGCCGTGCTGCTGCTGGGGGCGGAGATGAACGCGGTGATCGAACACATGTCGGCCGAAGGCAAGGATCCTGGTGAAAAGGACTTTGGCGAGCACGACGACAAACAACATGTCTCAGGCCTTGGCCGGGACCACTCACTCAAGCCCACTACCGATGAAGTCTGATCGATGATCCGTGAAATCCTGAAAATGGGCGATGAGCGCCTGCTGCGCATTGCCCCGCCGGTTCCGCCGGAAATGTTCGACAGCCCGGAGCTGTGGCAGTTGATTGATGACATGTTCCAGACCATGGAACACGTCGGTGGCGTCGGCCTGGCCGCGCCGCAGATTGGAGTGGACCTGCAACTGGTGATCTTCGGTTTCGAGAGCAGCGAACGCTACCCGGACGCGCCCGCGGTGCCCCAGACCATCCTGATCAACCCGCTGATCACGCCGCTCAGCCCGGTGCTGGAAGAAGGCTATGAAGGGTGCCTGTCGGTGCCGGGCTTGCGCGGGGCCGTGGACCGTTACCAGCAGATTCGCTACGAAGGGTTTGACCCCAAGGGCGAGCCGATTGTGCGGATTGCCGAAGGCTTTCACGCGCGGGTGGTACAGCACGAGTGCGATCATCTGATCGGCCGGCTGTACCCATCGCGGATTACCGATTTCAGCAAGTTCGGGTTTATCGAAGTGATGTTCCCGGATATGGATCCCACCGCAGACGAATAACCCTCAGGCAAAACACACCTCAAACTGTGGGAGCGGGCTTGCTCGCGAAAGCGGAGTGCCAGTCACCGAAGATATAGACTGATCCACCGCATTCGCGAGCAAGCCCGCTCCCACATTTGTTCTGCGTGCATTCAGCTTATTTTGCGGGCTTCACAAACCGCAACGTCATCCGGTCCGACTCACCAATCGCCACATACTTCGCCTTGTCCTTTTCCCCCAACGTCAACGCCGGCGGCAAGGTCCAGACCCCATCCGGGTAGTCCTTGGTATCTTTCGGGTTGGCATTCACCTCGCTCTGCCCCTCAAGCTTGAACCCCGCATCCGTCGCCAGTTTCACCACATACGCGGTGGTCAGGTAACCGCTGTGCTTGATGTCTTCCAGCGACGCCCCGTCCTTGGCCCGGTGATCCACCACCCCCAGCACGCCGCCCGGTTTCAACACCTTGAAGAACGCCTCGAACATCGCCGGCGCCGTATCCGCCATCACCCAGTTATGCACGTTGCGAAAGGTCAGCACGGTGTCGGCCGAGCCAGGCTTGCCCAGCACCGGAGCCTTGGGGTCGAACTCGGCGAAGCCGGCCTTGGAATAATGCAGCGGGTCTGCGGCGAATTTCTTTTTCAGGTTTTCTTCTGATGTACGCGCGTAGGCACTGCTGTTCGGCGCCTGCACGGCGGCGATGTAGTGGCCGTTATCCTTGAGCAGCGGCGCCAGCAGCTCGCTGTACCAGCCGCCACCGGGGGTGATTTCGATCAGGGTCTGGTCGGCCCGCAGGCCAAAGAACTCCAGGGTCTGCTGCGGGTGACGATACCCATCACGCGCGCTGTTGGCCGGCACGCGCCAACTGCCGGCGAGCACGGTTGCATACTGCTCGGCGGAAACCGGCGCTTCGGCTGCCTGGCTCAAGGCCGGGGCGAGGAGAGCTGCAAGGGATAAGACTGCAAGGGTCGCTTTCATGATCATCCTGTAATGGGCCGCTGGTGCCGCCGAGGCTAGCATGGGGCCCACAACGGCTGATCACACTTTATTGAAGGACGACCTCACCAACGGTTCTAAGCCCATGGCGATCATCGGCTTGTTGCGTTTGTAGCGCACCAGGCGCTCCGACAAGGACTGCGGCAGCAACGTGTCCTGGGTAAAACCCAGGCGTTGATAAAAGCCTTCCAGGTCCGGATGGCACAGCAGCCACACCGTGCCTTCAACGCTTGCGACCGAGGCGCGAATCAATTGCGCCGCCAGCCCCTGGCCACGCAGCGCCGGGTCGACAAACAGCCCGGTCAACCACTGCCCACCCACCACCGGCGTCAGGCACAGGCCCGCGACAACCTCGCTGCCCCTGGCCACCCACAACTGGCCACCCTTGAGGGCCTTCATCGGTGAGTTATGGCTGCGGTAGAACTTGTTCAGCAGCGGCCACAACGGCTCTGCCAGTCGGTCGATGTGCAACTCGGGCATGGTTTTCAAACACGCGAATCCAGGGGGTGCAGATTATAAGTCGGGCAAAGCGCCTTCTGTTGGGCAATCGGTGTTATACCCAGTGTTACATCCCCTGTAAGTGGAGCACGCATCATGGCCAAAGGTCTGAATTCCAAGAAAGCTGACAAGAAGAAACCGGCAAAGACCGCCGATGAAAAACGCGCCGAGAAAAAGGCCAAGAAAACCGACAGCAACCTGTTCGGTCATTAAGTTCTAAGCTAAGTACCAAACGATCTGCAAGATTTTCCCGCCCCATTGCACAGAGCAGGATGAAGCCGACTTTTTCGTCGGCCACGCCTGCCCTGAGCTGCCGATGTCCAACTACCTTGATGAAACCCAGCGCCGGGAAATCGAAGCCCTGGCCCAGACCTTTACCGCCCGCACCGAGTGGCCGACCTGGCTGCTGTTGATCGGCGTCTATGCCGGCTGGTTTGCCGTGATCCTCGCCAGCCACTGGCTTGGCCTGTGGCTGAGTACCGCACTGTTGATCCCGCTCGTGACGCTGTGGATGTCCCTGCAACATGAACTGCTGCACGGCCATCCCACGCGCTTCACTGCTTTGAACAAACTCCTCGGCTACGCACCGTTTGCCGTCTGGTACCCCTACACCCTGTACCGCAACTGCCACCTGGTGCACCACAACGACGAAGACCTGACGGTGCCCGGTGTCGACCCGGAAAGCCGCTACCTGAATCAGCGGCAGTGGGATGACAGTTCGCTGTTCGAGCGCACCTTGCATTGGCTGACCAAGACCGTCCTGGGGCGCTTCCTGTTGGGTTCGCCGCTGGCGCTGTGGAAGCTGGCGCGCAACGAGGTCAGGCGCCTGCGCAAAGGCCAGCGCCAGGCGTGGCTGATGTGGCTGAGCCATGGCACCGTGACCGTGCTGATGCTGACCTTCATCGCCCACTACAGCGTGCTGCCGGTGTGGCACTACGTGGCGCTGGTCAGCGTGCCGGCCTTGTCGGTGGCGGCGATCCGTTCCTACTATGAGCATCGCCCGCACCCACAACCGGAACAGCGCACGGTGCTTAACGAAGCCGCCTGGCCGTGGACCTGGCTGTTCCTCAACAACAACCTGCACCTGGTGCATCACGACTTGCCGAAGCTGCCGTGGTATTTGCTGCCCACCGTGTACCGCGCGCGCCGGGAACAATGGGTGGCGCGCAGCGGCGGGTTCCTGGTGCAGGGTTACGGCCAGTTGATCGGCCGTCACGGGCTCAAGGCCATCGACAGCCCACGGCACCCCTTTGCTTGAGAGACGACCATGAGTGACCGCTACGCCGAACTGCTGATGTACGTGGCGCCGCAGCAGGTGCAACAGGCCAATGAGCGCTGGCTTTCGCGCATCCTTGAGCGCCTGGGCGCGACCCGCCGCAAGGCTGATCATCTCGAGCTGCGCAGCCTGTGGCGTGCCCCGCAATTGCTGCTGACGCAAACCTGCGGCTACCCGCTGATGACCGAGCTGCGCGGGCAAGTCCAGGTGATTGGCCGCCCGCGCTACGAACTGCCCCACAGCAGCGGCGGCCAGCATTGCAGCCTGCTGCTGACCCGCGACGACAATCCCCGCGTTGCCTTGGCCGACTTCCAAGACAGCCGCGGTGTGATCAACGGCCATGACTCCAACAGCGGCATGAACCTGCTGCGCGAACGCCTGGCGCCGCTGCAGCAGGGCGGTCGGTTCTTTGCCGAAGTCGGCATCAGCGGCGCCCATCGCGAAAGCCTGCGCTGGCTGCGGGAAAACCGCGCAGACCTTGCCGCCATCGACAGCGTGACCTACGACTACCTCGCCCGTTTTGCCCCAGAGGAAGTGGCCGGGCTGAGGATCGTCACCCGCAGCGCGCCCAGCCCGACGCTGCCTTACATCAGCGCGCCGGCCTCAAGTGAACACCTGCGGGAGGTCATGAACCTGGCCTTGCAGGATCTGCCCGAAGTGGTGCAAACCCTCGGCGTACACGAAGTGCTGCCCGCCACCGAAGCGGATTACCAGGTGCTGCTGGATTACCGGCAGCAGGCTGAAGCCTTGGGTTATCCACGCCTCCAATGATCGTTCCCACGCTCCGCGTGGGAATGCATCCTGTGAAGCTCTGCGTCACGATTTCAAAGCAGACGCAGAGCGTCCAAGGCGGCATTCACACGCAGAGCGTGTGAGCGATTGGTTATATAAAAATACCTTTTAAATATTATTAAAGAATAAGCAGCCTTGCTAGGATCGCTCCACCGGAACACCGGACATAACGCGCAACCTACTCAGATGGAGCCACTATGTCCGGCGCCGACACTTCTCACAGCGATTACGTGGGCGGATTATTCCGCAGTCATTACGACTGGCTGTGCGGCCGTTTGCACCGCCATCTCGATTCCCGTGCCCACGCCGAAGACATCGCCGCCGACACCTTCGTCCAGCTCCTGAGTTCCCCGGGCGTGGCGCCGATCCGCCAGCCACGCGCCTTGCTCACCACCATTGCCCAACGCCTGATGTACCAGCTGTGGCGTCGCCGTGACCTGGAGCGCGCCTACCTCGACGCCCTCGACCAGGACGAAACCTCGCCCGCGCCATCCCCTGAGGATTTGGCGCAGATGCTCGAAGCCCTGCAGGCCATCGACCAGTTGCTCGACGGCTTGCCGGCCAAGGTCAAGGCGACCTTTCTGCTGTCGCAACTCAATGGCCTGACCTACCCGGAAATCGCGGCCGAGCTGGGCATTTCCCAACGCTCGGTCAGCGACTACATGACCCGTGCCGTCAACCGCTGCCTGCGGCTGTGCCTGGAATGAGCGACGACCTGATCGACAGCGCCACTCGCTGGGTGGTGTTGCTGCGCTCCGGCGAGGCGAGTGCCGCCGACTGGCAGCGTTACCATCAGTGGCGTGCCGCAGACCCGCGTCACGAAGCCTTGTGCCAACAACTGGAAACCCGCCTCGGTGTGTTTCAAATTCCGCAGGCCCAAGGCGTCAGCGGCAAGGTATTGCAGCAGGCACTGGACGCGCCATCCAGCCGCCGCACGGTGTTGCGCGGCGCCCTGATGGGCGCTGGCCTGATGCTGGGCGCCGGTTGGCTGGCCCGGCCGGTGGTGGAGGATTTGACCGCCGATATCCGCACCGGCACCGGCGAACGGCGCACTGTAGCGCTGGCGGATGGCAGCGAGTTACTGCTCAACGCCCGCAGTGCCGCCGACATCCAGTTCGACCCACAACACCGCGTGGTGCGCCTGCGCGATGGCGAGTTGCTGGTGAAGATTGCCAGGGACAGCAACCGACCGTTTTTCATCCAGACCGATCAAGCTCGACTGCATGCCTTGGGCAATCGCCTGTTGCTGCGCGAGCGCGAAGGGCAGGGCCATGTGGTGGCGCTCAACGGTGCCCTGGAGATCGACGGCCAGAACGGTGAACGCCTGCAACTGGAGGCCGGGCACGAGGTGACTTATGACCGCTTCGGCTTCGGCCCGGTGCTGGCCAGTTCCTCGGGGGCGACGGCGTGGATCGACGGTTTCCTGCAAGTGCGCGACCGCCCGCTGGTGGAAGTGATCGACGCACTGCGCCCGTATCACAACGGTGTGCTGCGCCTCGATCCGGCGGTGGCAGAGTTGCGGGTCAGCGGCCTGTACCGCCTCGACAATCCCGACCAGATCCTCGACACCCTGGCACGCACCCTGCCGATCCACATCACCCGCCGGACCGGGTTGTGGGTGACCGTCAGTGCCGCCTGAAAACGGTTCACCTCGGTCAATGTGGGAGCTGGCTTGCCTGCGATGCGAGCACCTCGGCCTCGCAGATGTACCGCAGCGATACCATCGCAGCCTCGCTAAAGCTCGACAGCTCCGACAGTTGACCGCGTCGTTTCCGAATGTCGGTTCTAACGACATAACCAAACGATCTGCAAGTTTTCCCCCGGCCATCCCACATCACTCCCGTAAGCGCTGCGGGGAGCAGCGCTCAGGAGTTTCCTTGGGGGGAGCCAACGTGAGCCCATTCAACCGTACACCGCTTCGAGCCTTTGCCCTGGTGCCGTTGGCCAGTCTGTTCCTGTCTTTCGCTGCCAGCGCCGAAGAGGCGCGCCAGGTCTACCACATCGCGCCCGGCCCGCTGGACGAAGTGCTGCTGAACATCAGCCGCCAGAGCGGCCAGGTGATTTCCTTCACGCCGCAGCTGGGCAATTATTCCTCGGCGCGGGTCGACGGTTCGCTGTCGGCGCAACAGGCGGTAGACGCCGCGCTCAAGGGCACCGGCCTGCAAGTCCAGGTCAGCCCGGACGGTGCATTCATCATCAAGGAAGGCGCCAAAGTCGCGCCTGCCAGCAACAGCATCAAGGCGCAAACCGCCGAAGCCCAGGCGCCGACCCTCGACCGTGTGGTCGCCATCGGTACCCGTCGCAGCGACGCCACGGCCCTCACCAGCAGCGCCCCGGTGGATGTGATCAACGCCGAAGAACTCAAGCAAACCGGCGCCACCAGCCTCAACCAGGCGCTGTTCCAACTGCTGCCCTCGTTCAACTTTCCGCAGAACAACAGCGCCACCCGCGGCCAGGATCCGAAAGGCGCCTCCCTGCGCGGCTTGTCCCCGGACCAGACCCTGGTGCTGATCAACGGCAAGCGCCGGCACACCTCGGCGGTGGTGAACATTTCCGGTGGCGTGCCGTTCATTGGCGCGCAGCCGGTGGACCTCGACATGATCCCCATCAGCGCCATCGACCACGTCGAAGTGCTGCGCGACGGTGCCTCGGCGCAATACGGTTCGGACGCGGTGGCGGGGGTGGTCAACATCGTGCTCAAGGAGCGCGACAGCGGTGGCGGCATCAACACCCAACTGGGCAAATACGCCCAGGGCGACGGCTTCAGCAAAACCACCGATGGCTGGTACGGCATCGGCTTGCCGGGGGATGGTTTCCTGACCCTGAGCTTCAACACCCTGAACAACAAACCCGATGACATCGGCGACAAATACGTCGCCGACGGCCAGGTACAAGACCCGCGCTGGGGCGGTGCCGGGCGCGACAAATACAACCTGGCGGCCAACGCCGAAATCGGCCTGAACGACCAATGGCGCCTCTACAGTTTCGCCACCTTCGGCCAGGACACTTCGGTAAACAACACGCCGCCGCTGCTGGCCAGCAGCCCGAACAACGTGGCCGGGATCTACCCCAACGGCACCATCCCGAAATACCGCTATCGCTATGAAGACGGCGCCGTCACCGTCGGCACCCGCTATGAAGACGAGAGCATCGGCCGCTTCGATTTGAGCGCCACCTATGGCCGCGACGAGCACGACGAACTGGCTTTCAACACCGTCAACCCGAGCTACGGGATCAACAGCCCGACCAAGTTCAACGTCGCCACCCTGGTCAACGACCAGACCAACATCACCCTGGATTACGCCAAGGATCTGAACGTCGACTGGTCGAGCCATCCACTCACCGTTTCAGCGGGCGTCGCCTACCGGCATGAGCAATACCGGCTGGAGGCCGGCGACTACGATTCCTATTCCTACGGTGGCATCGACGGCGTGCAGGTTGGCGCGGTGCAGGCTTCGGGCCTGACCCCGGATGACGCCGGCACCTTCAAGCGTGATGTGGGCGGCGTGTATTTCGGCCTGGAAAACCAGGTCACCGACAAGCTCCAGGTGGGCATTGCCGGGCGTACCGAGCACTACTCGGACTTCGGTTCAGCCACCACCGGCAAACTCTCGGCGCGCTATGACTTCACCCCGAAAGTCGGCCTGCGGGCCACGGTCAACAATGCCTACCACGCGCCCAGCCTGGGCCAGATCGGCACCTCCTGGACCACCACCACCAACCTCGACGCCAACGGCAACCCGGTGCTGACCCGCATGCTGCCGGCCGACAACCCGGCCGCCCGTGCCCTCGGTGCGCAGCCGCTGAAGCCCGAGAAGTCCACCAACTTCTCCCTGGGCCTGGTGCTGCGCCCAACCGACCAGGCCTCGCTGACCATCGACGCCTACCAGATTTCGATTCGTGACCGCCTGCTGTTCAGCGGTGGCATTTCCGGGCCGCTGGCCGAGCAGATCCTCAAGGACGCCGGCTACGGCCAGTACTCCTGGGCGCAGTTCATGACCAACGCCGCCGACACCCGCACCCGTGGCGTCGACATCGTGGGCAAGTACAACCTGGACCTTGAGCAGTTCGGCAACCTGAACCTGTCGGCGGGCTACACCAAGGCCCGCACCACCATCGAGAAGGTCCACGAAAACCCCAACGGCTTCGAAGTGCTGACCCGTGAATCCCGTGGCTTCCTGGAGCACGGTTACCCGGAAGACAAGCTGGTGTTTGGCGCGGTCCACAAGCTCAACCAATGGACCATCGCCCTCAACGAAACCCGTTACGGCAAGTACCGCAAATATGCGTCCAGCGAAGCCAACGCCCAGTACGACCAGACCTTCGGCGCGCAATGGACCACCGACCTGGACGTGAACTACGCCTTCACCAAACAACTGCGGGTGTCGGTGGGCGTCAACAACCTGTTCGACAGCAAGCCTGACGACTACAACACCCGTTTGCGCCAGACCCCGGGCCAGCAATACAGCTACCTGTCGCCGACGGCGCCGGAAGGGGCGTTTTACTACACGCGGCTCAGTTATGACTTTTAAACCCTGATGCAAAACCTGTGGCGAGGGAGCTTGCTCCCGCTGGGGCGCGTAGCGGCCCCAAGCACTTTGGGCCTGCTGCGCAGTCCAGCGGGAGCAAGCTCCCTCGCCACAAGAGCACTCTTCATGGAATCACCACGAGGTAACACATGAAAACAATCAAGAACCTGCTCGGTGGCTCGCTATTGGCACTCACCGTCCTGGCACAATCAGCCACGGCCGCCGAACCTGCCAAACCGATCCACTTCGGTGATATCACCTGGGAAAGCGGCAGCCTGATCACCGAAGTGCTGCGCCTGATCGTCGAGAAAGGCTATGGCCTGCCCACCGACACCTTGCCCGGCAGCACCGTGAGCCTGGAGGCCGCCCTGGCCAAGGACGATATCCAGGTGATCGGCGAAGAGTGGGCCGGGCGCAGTCCGGCGTGGGTCAAGGCCGAAAGCGAAGGCAAGGTTTTCGGCCTGGGCGACACCGTCAAAGGCGCCACCGAAGGCTGGTGGGTGCCGGAGTACGTGATCAAGGGCGACGCCGAACGGGGCATCAAACCCCTGGCCCCGGAGCTTAAATCCGTCGCCGACCTGGCCCGCTACAAAGACGTGTTCCGCGACCCCGAAGACCCGACCCGTGGGCGCTTCCTCAACAGCCCCACCGGCTGGACCTCGGAGATCGTCAACAGCCAGAAGCTCAAGGCCTATGGCCTGACCGACACCTACGTCAACTTCCGCACCGGTTCCGGCGCGGCGCTGGATGCCGAGGTTGCATCCTCGATCCGTCGCGGCAAGCCGGTGCTGTTCTACTACTGGTCGCCGACGCCACTGCTGGGGCGCTTCAAGTTGATCAAACTGGAAGAACCACCGTTCAACGCCGAAGCCTGGAAGACCCTGGCCGACGCCAACAACCCGCACCCCATCGGTACTCGTTCGATGCCAGCGCACCTGGCGATTGGCGTGTCGGCGCCGTTCAAGGCGCAGTACCCGCAACTGATGACGTTCTTTGAAAAAGTCGACCTGCCGATTGACCTGCTCAACGGCATCCTCGCGCAAATGGCCGAGAAACGTACCGCGCCGCGCCAGGTGGCCGAAGCGTTCCTGAAAGAACAGCCGCAGGTCTGGCAGCAGTGGGTGCCGGCGGACGTCGCGGCCAAGGTCAAGGAGAGTCTCTGATGCGCAAGCTCATCGCAGCCACACTGCTGGCACTGTGCGCCGGGCCGCTGCTGGCGGCAGAACCGGCCTCCCTGCGCGTCGGCTACCAGAAAAGCTCGGTGAGCATGGTGCTCGCCCGTGAGCATCACCTGTTCGAGCAAGGGTTGCCGGGCACCAAGGTCGAGTGGATCGAATTCCTCGGCGGCCCGCCGCTGATCGAAGCCTTGAATGGCGGCAGCATCGACATCGGCAATATCGGCGACATCCCGCCGATCTTCGCCCAGGCTGCCGGCATCGACATTCGCTACATCGGCGTCGAGCCCAATGACGGGCGCACCGAAGCCATCCTGCTGCCCAAGGACAGCACCGTGCAAAGCGTGGCCGAACTCAAGGGCAAGCGCGTGGCGTTGCTCAAGGGTTCCAGCGCCCACAACCTGTTCCTCAAAAGTTTGCTGCGTGCCGGCTTGCAGTGGAAGGACGTGAACGTGGTGTACCTGTCGCCCTCCGACGGCCGTGCCGCGTTTGAACAAGGCAAGGTCGACGCCTGGGTGGTGTGGGACCCGTACTACTCGGCGGCCGTGGTGGACGGTTCGGCGAAGGTGCTGGGGGATGGCCAGGGGCTGAACCCGGCGGGCAGTTTCTTCATCGCCAGCGGGCCGTTTGCCAAGCAGCACCCGCAGGCGATTGCGGCGATTCTCAAGGTGTTTGCCCAGGCGCAGCGGTTGTCGCTGGACCAGCATGATGAAAGCGTCGCGCTGATGGCCAAGACATTGGGCTTGCAGCCGGCGGTGGTGGAGAGTTACTTCCAGCACCGCTCGCCGACGCCGAGCCGGCCATTGGAAGCCGTGGATATCGCCAACCAGCAACGTACGGCCGACGCGTTTTTTGCCAACGGCCTGATCCCGAAAAAGGTCGATGTGCAGCAGGTTGTGTTCAAGGCTCCATAACTTGATCCCTGTGGAGAGGGAGCTTGCTGTAGGGAGGGAGCTTGCTGTGGCGAGGGAGCTTGCTCCCGCTGGGCTGCGTAGCGGCCCCAAAAAAAGCGGGAGCGCTGCGCACTCCAGCGGGAGCAAGCTCCCTCGCCACAGCAAGCTCCTCACCACAGCAATCTCCCTCACCCCATAAAAGCATCTTCAGCATCGACCTTCGCAACCCATCAGTGAGCAGACCATGCAACCGATCTACATCGACTTCCTCAACGGCCTGGACATCGACGAACTGGCCCTGACCAACGACGAAATCCTCAACGCCATCGAATCCAGCCTGGCGATCCAGGGCCGCAGCGAGGCGGTGATCGAGCCGCGCATGCACCTGATTCCCTGCGGTGAAATCAACGGCCACTTCAACGTGCTGCGCGGTGTATTGGGCGGCGCAATCGGCTACGCCGGGGTCAAGGTGGTGGGCGACTTTGTCGATAACTACCGCAAGGGCCTGCCCTCGGAACTGGCGATTCTCAACCTGCTGGACCCGGCCACCGGCATCCCCAAGGCCATCCTCGACGCCTCGGCGATTACCGACATGCGCACCGGCGCCGTCACCGCCATCGGTGCCAAATACCTGGCCCGGCCCGACAGCAAAATCCTCGCGCACATCGGTGCCCGTGGCACGGCGTATTGGAACGTGCGGCTGCTGGACCACCTGTTCGACTTCGACGAAATCCGCGTGCACTCGCGCCGCAGTGAAAGCCGCGAAGCCTTCGCCGAACGCCTGCGCCGCGACCTCGGCAAGCCGGTGATTGTCACCGACGATTGGGAGTCCACGGTGCGCGGCGCCGACATCGTAGTGGAAGCTTCACGCCTGGATCAGCCGCAACCGTTGCTGCACACCGAGTGGATCAAGCCCGGTGCCTTCGTCGTGCCCTACGGCACCATGAGCGCGGTGGAACTGTCGTTGACCGACATCATGCACAAGCTGGTGGTGGACGACTGGGGCCAGTGCAAGGGCGGGATGTTCGGCGCATTGCGCGCCCATGTCGACGCCGGAAAACTCAGCGCCGAGACCTTGCATGCCGAGTTGGGGCAGATCGTCGCCGGCTTGAAGACCGGCCGGGAAACCCCCGAGGAAACCATCCTGTTCTGGCACCGTGGCTTGAGCCTCAGCGATATCGCCCTGGGCCACGCACTGCTGGAAAAATCCAGACGCCTGGGGATCGGCCAGCGGTTGCGCTGGGCATGATTCACTTCGATCCCGCCGGTTTGACGATTGAGGATTTGCTGTCGATTGCCCGCCAAGACGCACCGGCTGACTTCAGCGATGCGGCGCGCCAACGTATCGACGAAGGGCATCGACTGTTGCTGCGCCTGGTGGCTGAAGGCACGCCGATTTACGGGGTGACCACCGGCCTCGGTGCGGCGGTGGATACGCAGGTCGCGCCGGAACAGGCAAACATTCCTTTGGGGCGTGCGGTGGGCGTTGGCCGCCTGGCCACGCGTGAGGAATTACGCGCGATCACCGCAGCCCGCTTGGCGGGGTTGGCCCAGGGGCGTTCGGGTATTTCGCCGGGTGCAGCGCAGGCGCTGTTGGCGTTACTCAACTGCGGCATGGAGCCCGCGGTGCCGTTGCTCGGATCGCTGGGTGAGAGCGACCTGGCGCCGTTGGCGCATTTGAGCCTGGCGCTGAACGTGCCATTGACGGGCAAGGATGGCCTGGCGCTGGTGTCGGCCAACTCCGCGAGCATCGGCCTTGGCGCGTTGCTGGTGGCCGAGGCCGAACAGGCATTGCAGGCCGTGTTGGCGGGGCTGGCGTTGTCGTGTGAAGGCTATCGGGCCAACCTCAGTCCGTTTCAGCCGTGGGCTTCGCGGTTGCGCCCGGCGCCGGGGCAAAGCGGGCAATCAGCGGCGTTGCTGGAATTGCTGGCGGGCGGCGAATTGGCCGATAACCCGCGTCGGCTACAGGACCCGCTGAGCTTTCGCTGTGCCACGGTGGTTCAAGGCGCGGCGCAACAGGCAATGCAGGCGTTACGCGAGTTGATCGAACTGGAACTGGCCAGCGGTGCGGACAATCCGGCGTTGATCAGCGAAGACGCGTTGGTGCTGGCCACGGCCAATTTCGACAGCACCCATCTTGCGCTGGCGGCCGAAGGCTTGGGCCTGGCGTTGAGCCGCGTGGCGGTGTGCAGCGCCGAGCGGATTGCCAAGTTGCTGTCGCCGCCTTCCAGTGAACTGCCACGCTTTCTGATCAACCAGCCCGGGCACGTGGGCATGGCCGCCTTGCAGCGCACCGGTTCGGCGTTGGTGGCGGAGATCGGGCACTTGGCCAATCCGATCCCGGCGGTGAGCGTGCCGGTGGCGGATCGCGTGGAAGATTACGCGGGGCAGGCGCTGGCGGTGGTCGAGAAAACCCGGCAACTGGTGCAGCGCGTGGTGTGGCTGGGCAGCATTGAGTTGATCGTGGCGGCGCAGGCGGTAGACCTGCGCGGCAAGGTTCAACTGGGGCAGGGCACCCGGCGTATTCATCAGGCGGTGCGCCGCCAGGTGGCGCACCTGGATCAGGACCGTTCGGGGTCGGTGGATGTGTTGGCGTTAAGTGCATTCATCGAAAACGATGGCTTGAAACCCATTCTCTAAAACTATGAAGATCAACTGTGGGAGCTGGGTTGCCTGCGATAGCGGTGTTGGATTCACCATCGCTATCGCAGGCAAGCCAGCTCCTACAGGTTGATCGCATTTCAGGTCATGGATTTTCAGCGGCCAGGGCGGCAATCACCGCCGGCCGCTCACCGACCCGCTGCTGAAACTTCGCCAACGCCGGCCACTGCTGCAAGTCGATATCAAACAACCCCGCCCAGCGCAGCACCACAAACAGGTACGCATCCGCCACTGAGTAGTGCGCGCCCAGCAGGTAATCCTGGCGCTCCAGGGTCTGCACCAGAATCGCAAAGCGCTTGAACAGCGTGGCCTTGAACAGCGCCTTCACCTCATCGGGAATCGCGTCCTTGAACAACACTCCCAGCCCGCCATGAATCTCGCTGGAGACAAAGTTCAGCCACTCCTGCAAACGCACCCGCTCCCAGCTGCCATTGGCCGGCGCCAGGCCCGCTGCGGGTACCCGGTCGGCCAGGTATTGCAGGATGGCCGCGCCTTCGGTCAGTACCTCGCCGTTGTCCAGTTGCAGTGCGGCCACATAGCCCTTGGGATTGATCTGCAGGAAATCATCACCGTCAGCCGTGAGCTTTTTCTGGTTGTCGACGCGAATCAATTCAAACGGCAGGGCCAATTCCCGCAGCGCGATATGGGAGGCGAGGGAACAGGCATTCGGGGAAAAATACAGCTTCATCGGGGCAACTCCGCAGGACAGTTGCCTTCAGTCTCGTGGGCATGGCACCTTGGGTAAAATTAATCTTTCAGAATCCTGCCATAAGGACAGCTACTGCCATGATGAACCTGATGCACTGGCGCCTGCTGGTGGCTGTGGCGGACAACGGCAGCATCACTGCCGCCTCCGAACGAGTGGGCATGACTCAGTCCGCCGCCAGCCAGGCGATGGCGGCCATGGAGGCCAACCTCGGTGCGCAGTTGTTTGTGCGTGAGGCGCGTCAGACCGTGCCTACCGCCCTGGGCCTGCAAGTGATCGAGCAGGCGCGGGTGATGCTCGGGGCCTTGCAGGCGATTCGCACCACCGTGGACGAAGCGCGGCCGATGCTGCGTGGGACGATTCGCATCGCGAGTTTCCCCATGGTGCTGGCGGTGTTCCTGCCGCCGCTGCTGCGTCGGTTCAACCAGCTTTACCCCGGCATCGAGGTCACGGCCCTGGAAGTGACCGACGATGAAGTGAACACTTTGCTCGACGCGAATCTGATCGACCTGGGCGTGGTGCTCAACCCGCCGTCCGAGCGCAATGCCGCCGTGCTGGGGCGCGATAACTGGGTGGCGGTGCTGCCGATGGCCCACGGGTTTTCCCGGCGCCCGGCGCAGGCAACGGTCACGCTGGAAGAGTTGGTGGAGCAACCGTTCGTGCTTGCCACCGGCGGCTGCACCGTCAACGCCCGCAGCCTGGCGCAGGAAGCCGGCCTGGTGCTGCGCGAGGTGCGGGTGGAAGTGCGCGAATGGAACAGCGCTTTCAGCCTGGTGCGTGAAGGCGTGGGAGTGACGCTGGTGCCCGAGATGACCCTGCCGGCCCAGCGCCAAGGCTTGCGCATCATGCCCCTGGCGGAGCCGGTGCATCGCGAGTTTGCGTTGGTGACATCACGCCACCAACCGCCTTCAGCAGTGGTTAATGCTTTGTTGCAAATGCTGGCTGACTAGTGGCCTTGCATAGCGCCAACGCCTGTCTATGCTCACCCAGAACCGTTGATGACGCTCGGCATATAAAGCGTTTCGGATAGGTTTCCCCATAAAGGTCTTCGATCAAGATTCAAACCGTGAATGGAATGCGCCCGCGTGGGCGTCGGGAAAATAAAGGGTGATCTGACATGTTCAACCGCCAACACAAATCCGACCTGCTGGAAATCGAACGTTTCTCCTGCGCCCTTACCGAAGCCAAAGCCAAATTGGCCGCCATCAGCCGTTCCATGGCAATGATCGAGTTTGATCGCGACGGCATCGTGCTGGATGCCAATGAAAATTTCTGCAAGACCATGGGCTACCGCGCCGAAGAAATTCGCGGCAAGCATCACCGGATTTTCTGCGAAGAGGCCTACACCCACACCGACGCCTACGCCAAGCTCTGGCGCGACCTGGCGCGGGGCGAGCCCCTCAGTGGCACCTTCATGCGGTTGAACAAGCATGGTCAGGAAGTGTGGCTGGAGGCCAGTTACATGCCGGTAATCGGTGCCGACAACCAGGTGCAAAGCGTGATCAAGGTGGCCTCGGACATCTCGGCGCGGATTCACCGCGAGCATGAAAACCAGAGCCTGATCGACGCCATCGGCCGCTCCATGGCGGTCATTGAATTCACCCCGCAAGGCCAGATTCTGAATGCCAACGACAACTTCCTGAAGACGGTGAAGTATTCCCTCAGTGAAATCGTCGGCCAGCACCACAGTCTGTTTTGTCATCGCGGTGAGACCGATTCGCCGGCCTACAAGGCATTCTGGGCCTCGCTCAACCGCGGCGAATATCACTCCCACCGCTTTGAGCGCAAAGATAAATTCGGCCAAACGCTGTTCCTGGAAGCCTCCTACAACCCGATCTTCGATGCCAACGGGCGCCTGTACAAAGTGGTGAAGTTCGCCAGCGACATCACCGACCAGGTCACCACCTTGCGCACGGCTGCCGACTCGGCTCACGCCACCTCGGTGCAAAACGACGCCTGCGCCCGCAAGGGTTCGGAAGTGGTGCAGCAGACCGTGCAGATCATCGAAGAGATTTCCCGTGACCTTAACGAAGCGGCCGTGAGCATCGACGCAGTGAGCAAGCAGTCGGACATCATCGGCACCATCGTCCAGACCATCCGCGGCATCGCCGACCAGACCAACCTGCTGGCGCTGAATGCGGCGATCGAAGCGGCCCGGGCGGGCGAGCATGGGCGCGGGTTTGCGGTGGTGGCGGATGAGGTGCGCAGTTTGGCGGCGCGAACCAGCCAGGCGACGATCGAGATTGTGGATGTGGTGCGCAAGAACCACGACCTGTCGATCAGCGCGGTGTCGAGCATGCAGTCGAGCTTGAGCCGCACGGGGCTTGGGGTGGAGCTGGCGAATGAGGCGGGGCAGGTGATCCTGGAGATTCAGGAAGGGTCACGGCATGTGGTGGATGCGATCAGTCAGTTCAATTCCACACTGCAACTGCAGTAACACACCGTTATGGCCGAGAAATAACCTGTGGCGAGGGAGCTTGCTCCCGCTGGGCTGCGAAGCGGCCCCAAAATCCTGGGAGCGCTGCGCACTCCAGCGGGAGCAAGCTCCCTCACTCCAGCAAGTTCCCTGACCAGGGTTTGTATTGTCAGCGCTTAGATCGCAGCCAGGGTTTCTTTCACGTTCTGCGCCTGCGGGTCAGCGGTCTTCGCCGCTACCTGCTGCGCCTGCTGCTCCTTCAGGCGTTCTGCCACTTCTTTGGAAATAGCATCCTGCTTGTCCTGAGGCATGTTCTTCACATCATCCTCGGTCAAACCCTGTTCCTTGAGCAGTTGCTCGCGGATGCGCTCGGCCGGGCTTTTTTTCATGTAGTCGGTGAAGTCACTGCGGGCCGACGTGGTGGAGTCAGTCTTGGCCGTATCGGTGGTCGAGGCGGTTGCGGTGGTGGCTTGCAACTGCACACGGGTCTTGGCGAAGGCGGCATTGATGTTGTCGGCAGTGGCGTCGGCCGCTGCCTGTGTGGTCGATACAGTGGTAGTGCCCTGTTGCACGTTTTGCGCGGCACCGCTGTACAGCGCGCTGGCCGCGGCGTTGGCCGGGTCCATGTCTGCGCGCTTGATGCGTTGGATCGTCGACTGAGCCTGGGGGTTGTTGTTGATCAGCATGATCAGGACACCTGTGGATGTGGGCGGTGCCACAGGTGGAGCAATTAGCGTGCCCAGTGGTATGGCCCCGTGTTTACGGGGCTTTTGGCCGCTACCGTCGGCAAGCGTTGGCGTGCCGCCGGCCATTGTTTGCCGCTAGTGGGCAATGTTCTCCAGCGCCAGGTTGCGGGTGCGCGGGCCGAACCAACTGATGGTGATCATCACGATCAACATGCTGCTGGCGATAAACGCCAACACGCCGGGCGTGCCGAGGTGTTCGAGGATCACGCCGATCAACAGGCTGCTGAACACCGTCGACAACCGGCTGAACGAATAGCAGAAACCCACCGCCCGGGCGCGGATGTTGGTGGGGAACAGTTCGCTCTGGTAGGAGTGATAACTGAAACTCAGCCAGGCGTTGCAGAAGGTGATCATCACCCCGCAGATCACCAGGCCCACGGCGGTGGTTTGCAGCGCGAACAAACTGCCGAAGATCACCGCGCCGAGCGCCGAGCCGACAATCTGCCATTTGTTCTCAAACCGGTTCGCCACCTTCACAAACAGCAGCGGCCCCAACGGGTAGGCGAGGGTGATGATGAAGGCATAGCCCAGGCTGTGAGTGACGCTCACGCCCTGGCCCGAGAGCAGCGCCGGCAGCCAGTTGCCGAAGCCGAAAAAGCCGATGGCCTGGAACACATGAAACACAATCAGCATCAACGCCCGGCGCCGGTACGGCGGTTGCCAGATATCGGCGAAGCGCCCTTGGCCCTGCACGCTGACGGCTTGCGGTTCCGGCTCATCGAGTGGCTTGCCGTGGTCTTTCCGGCAGCGCGCTTCGAGGTTGTCCATGATCTGCCCGGCTTCGTCGAAACGGCCTTTTTGTGCGAGCCAGCGCGGCGATTCCGGCAGGCGCTTGCGCAGTTGCCAGATAAACAGCGCAAATACCGCACTGCTCACCACTACCCAGCGCCAGCCGGAAATCCCGAACGGTGCCTGGGGTACCAGCCACCACGACATCAACGCCACCGCCGGCACCGACAGGAACTGGATGAAAAACGCAAAGGCAAACGCCGAGCTGCGCATGCGCTTGGGCACCAGTTCCGAGAGGTAGGCGTCGATGGTCACCAGCTCGATGCCCAAACCAATGCCCACCAGGAAGCGCATGCAGATGATGCCCAGGGCGGAGGTCTGGATACCCATCAACACGGTGGC
Source organism: Pseudomonas sp. G5001 (assembly GCF_013385475.1). NCBI lineage: Bacteria > Pseudomonadati > Pseudomonadota > Gammaproteobacteria > Pseudomonadales > Pseudomonadaceae > Pseudomonas > Pseudomonas sp. G5001. Next base: position 56,454 of record NZ_JACAPZ010000033.1, on the reverse strand, counting down.
GACGGTGTACCAGATCAACGCAAAGGTGAAGATCGCCCGGCGCCCGTAGCGGTCGGCAATCGGGCTGAGCAGGCTGGCGCCGAGGAACAGGCCGAGAAAGGTCGCCGAGGCAAAGGCCGCCTGGTCGGAGAAGCCGAATACGCCCTGGCTGCCGGTGTGGAAAACTCCGTCACTGATCAGGCCGGGGCTGATATAGGCAGTCTGGAACAAGTCATACAGCTCGAAAAAGCCGCCAATCGACAGCAGCGCCACCAGGCGCCAGACAGTGGCGACGGCGGGCAACCGATCAATGCGCGCGCTGATGTGCGCGGCGCGGATCGGGTCGATACCGTCTGCAAGAGAGGGTGAAGACATGGGCAGAAGACTCAATAAGTGATCGGGATCTCGAATTCCTGGAACGCATCATCCACCGGTTGGTAACCCAGCACACGGGTTGTTTCGCTGAGGTCCAGGCGTTTGAAACGGTTATTGGAAATGCCATGGGCGATCAGGTGTTTCACCCCGATGGTTTCCACCGAGCGTTGCAGCAGTTGCACGGCGTCGCGGGGGCTGAGCCAGGCGCTGAGGTCGCGGGCGTTGTTCAGGTCGTGGGTTTCGGGGAATTCAAACGCACCGATGCGCAGGGCGATGGTGGAGAGCGGGGTTTTGGCCGCGTAAAAACCGCACAGGGCTTCGCCGTAGCATTTGCTCACGCCGTACAGGTTGGCGGGCAGTACCGGCATGCCCGGCGTGATCTGCCGGTCTACCGGGTAGCCTTCGATGGTCTGGGCACTGCTGGCGAACACCAGGCGCTTCACACCTGCGGCCACGGCGGCTTCGAACAGGTAAGTGGTGGCCAGGATATTGTTGGGCAACAACTCGTCGAAGGTCGCGCTGGCGTGGGGGATGCCCGACAGGTGCACGATCACGTCAATCCCGTCGAGCAGGGCGGCGAGGGCGGTTTTGTCGCTCAGGTCGGCGTGGATGAAACGGTGCTCGCCGAGGGCGAAATCCGGCTCGATGCGGTCGGTGAGGGTGAAGCGGTAGCGGTCTTTCGACGCTTCGAAAAACGTCTTGCCGATGCGGCCACAGGCGCCGGTGAGTAGTACGTTGAGTCCGTTCATTGGGTAGTCCTTGTTTTTAGTTGTGGCCGTCGAGGGCGAAGGTTTTGAAGCCGGGGCGTTGGCTGAGGGTTTCGTAGTAGGCGCTGACCGCCGGGTAGGACGGATGCTCCATGGGCGTCATCCACCAGCGGTGCACCGACAGGCCGATGAGGATGTCGGCGAGTGTGAAGTCGTTACCGGCGACGTAGGCGCCGGTTTTGATCAGTTGCTCTTCGAGCAGGCCCATCTTGTCGTTCCAGCTTTTTACCCCGGCTTTGACGCGCTGCGGGTCCTGGTAGTCCGGGTTCTTGCGTACCAGAGCGTGGAAGGCGTAGCCCCACGACGGGTTGAGCTCGGTGGCTTGCCAGTCCATCCATTGCTCGACCCTCGCACGGGCGACCGGCTCGGTGGGCAACAGGTCGTGGCGTTGGTGCAGGCCCACGAGGTAGCGGCAGATGGTGTTGGATTCCCACAGTACGCCGTTGTCGTCGATGATCACCGGGACTTGGGCGTTGGGGTTCAGGGCCAGGAATTCGGGGGACTGGGTGGAGGCGAAGCCGATGCCCCAGTCTTCGCGGTCGTAGGGGATATCCAGTTCCTGGCAGGTCCACAGGACTTTTCGCACGTTGATGGAAGAAGTGCGACCGAGGATTTTCAGCAAATGGCCCATGGTGCTTTCCTGACGAGGGTGAGAAGGCAGGGGGCAATTTAGCAGGGGCCAGAAGGCACGGCGAGGTTGTTAAGTGGGCAGGATCAAAAATGTGGGAGCGGGCTTGCTCGCGAATGCGGTGTATCAGTGATGGAAAGCTCGGCTGACACACCGCATTCGCGAGCAAGCCCGCTCCCACAGTTTGACCGCGTGCGGTCTGTTAGATCAGTGGTGATTCCAGGTCCATCAGCTTGCCCATCAGCAATACGCCCAACTCACTCAACTGGTGAATCGCCAATGCGGTGTCGCGGTCTTTGCCGGTGAGTTCATCAGACAGGTCGAGCAATAACGTGCTGACCGAGGAAAACGTCTCGTAGCTGTTGGCGATCAGGCTTTCGCTGCTGGCGTCGGGGCTGACGGTGAATAAGGCGGGAGGATTTGGAGTTGCTTTGAACATAGGTGAGTTCTCTAACTGGGCCACCACCTGATCGCTACTAAACGAAAGGGTGGCGGCTGCACGCAGGTTAGTAGACCGGTAGACCCTCACAAAACCCGGCGCGCCACGAGGGCGCCCTGCGCACAGCCACCATCAAGCACAGACAGGTAAGTCCGATAGATGAAGCTCATGCACATTTGTGAGGGGTTGCTCGGGCTACTAAACCCGATCACTGAGAAATTCAGCGACCGGGCAACCTTAGAGAGCCCTACCCAGGCGCACAAGCCGGCGGATTCTGACGTACCTGTAGGTAACGGAGCAAGGCGCTGCCATCAACACCAGCCACTTCCTACAGCTACCGCCTAGGTACTCTCGCGCACCTTCAACTCAAACCCCATGTCCACCACCGGCCGGGCGATCTTGTTGCCGGCCATCACCGTCAACAAATGCTCGGCTGCCCGCCGGCCAATGGCTTCACGCGGGGTGCTGATGCTGCTCAAACGCGGCACCATGAACGAGGAAGACGGCAGGTCGTTGAAGCCCAGCACCGAGATCTGCTCCGGCACCTTGATGCCATGGCGCAGCGCTTCCAGCAGCGCACCTTGAGCCAGGTCGTCGTTGCCAAAGAAGATCGCGTCCACATCCGGATGGCTGGCCAGCAACTGCAGGAACAATTCACCACCCAGGCCCAGCGACGATGGCCGTGGCGTCAGCACTTCCAGCGCCGGGTCGTACAACCCCGCCTGCTGCAACGCCCGGCGAAAGCCTTCACCGCGCAACAACGTACGCTGGTCCAGTTGCGCGCCAATGTAGGCCAACCGCTTGCGCCCCCGTGAGATCAAATGCGCTGCCGCCGTTTCCCCGGCGTTCAACTGCGAAAATCCTACGCAGTTCAGTCCGGCGCCCGGGTCCAGGTCCATCATGTACACACACGGCACATTGCTCGATTCCACCATGCGCCGGGCGCTTTCCGTACGGTCAAACCCGGTCAGCAGCAACCCCCGTGGCTGGTAGGCCATGTAGTTGCGCAGCAGGTCTTCTTCTTCGTCGCGGGAATAGTGGGTGTTGCCGATCAGCACTTCAAAGCCCTTGGGCCGCAGCACCTGGTGGATGGCTTCCAGGGTTTCGATAAACAGCAGGTTGGACAGCGACGGCACCAACACCACCACCGACTGGCTCTGGGCAGATGCCAGGGCACGGGCGGCCGGGTTGACCACGTAGCTCAGTTCGGCGGCGGCTTTTTGCACTTTTTCCACCAGTTCGGTGGCCACGGTGCTGATGCCGCGCAAGGCCCGGGAGGCGGTAATCGGGCTCACGCCAGCCAGGCGGGCCACTTCATTGAGGGTAGGGCGGCCCGTGGTGCGGGTATTTTTATCGTTCTTGGGAGTCATCAGGCGGCTTGCCAAACAAAAATCGAGGCACTAAGGTAGCGCTGTCTCCAAGACCCTGCAAATTCTTGAACGTCGGGATGCCTGTTCCCGTTCAAACCTTTGGAGCAGATGCACGCGTCACTCCATAAAAATGACAAGACGGCGCGGGAAAAGCCTGTTTTTGCACTAGCCTTACAGCGTGCAAAGGTAGCGCTATCTGCGTCTTGAGGTGTTTCATGAGTCAACCTGTTACTGCCCTCGTGATCATGGGTGTTTCCGGCTGTGGCAAGTCCAGCGTCAGCGAGGCCCTGTGCCTGCTGAACGGCGCCACTGCCATCGAAGGCGACAGCTTTCACCCCGCCGCGAACATCGAGAAGATGAGCGCCGGCCATCCCCTTAACGACGAAGACCGCGCCGGCTGGCTCGACATCCTGTGCGATGAGCTGCGCCGCTCGCTCAAGGCCGGCGAGCATCCGGTGCTCACCTGTTCGGCCCTGAAGAAGAAATACCGCGACCACCTGCGCGAAGCCGCGCCGGGCCTGGGGTTTGTGTTTCTGGAGCTGACCCGCGAAGTCGCCGCCGACCGTGTATCCCATCGCCCCGGCCATTTCATGCCGGCCAGCCTGATCGACAGCCAGTTCGCCACCCTGGAATCCCCGGTGGGCGAGCCGTTGACCCTGGCGCTGAACGCCAGTGAAGACAGCGTCGAAGAACTGGCCGAGCAAACCAATGCCTGGTGGCTCGAACACGGCTTTGAACCAAACAAATAATTTTTTGCCGGACAAGATAGCGCTGTCCGCCTGCACTGAATTTTTTACCGGCTTTAATAACAACAACAAACAGGAGAGACCCCCATGTTTGGCTTGTCCCACGATACCTATCTGCTGCTCGATGCAGTGGTGACCATCATCGGCCTGATCGTGTTGATCACCCGGTTCAAAGTCCACCCGTTCATTGCGCTGATCATCGCCGCAGGCTTTCTCGGCCTGACCTCGGGCATGCCCGTGGACAAGATCATCAAGGCCTTCCAGGACGGCTTCGGCGGGGTGCTCGGCTTTGTCGGGATTATCCTCGCGCTGGGTACGATGCTCGGCAAGATGATGGCCGATTCCGGCGGTGCCGATCAGATCGCGCAAACCCTGGTGCGGGCCTTCGGCAAGGAGAAGGTGCAGTGGGCAATGATGTTCGCCGCGTTCCTGGTGGGCATTCCGTTGTTCTTCGAGATCGGTTTTGTGTTGCTGATCCCGCTGGTGTTTATCGTTGCGCGCCGTACCGGTGTGTCGCTGATCAAGATCGGCATTCCGCTGCTGGCCGGCCTGTCGGCGGTGCACGGCCTGGTGCCACCGCACCCGGGTCCGCTGCTGGCGATCGGCGTGTTCGGTGCCGACATCGGCAAGACCATTCTCTACGGCCTGATCGTCGCGCTGCCTACGGCGATCATCGCCGGCCCGCTCTACGGTTCGTTTATCGCCAAGTACATCCCGGGCAACCCGTCCCAGGAACTGGTAGACCAACTGGCCAGTGAGCAACCGGAATCCAAGACCCTGCCGAGCTTCAGCATCACCCTGATCACCGTGCTGTTGCCGGTGTTCCTGATGCTGCTGAAAACCTTCGCCGACGTCGCCCTGCCGGACGGCCATGTGATCCGCAACTGGATGGACATGATCGGTCACCCGATCACCGCCTTGCTGCTGGCCTTGCTGTTGTCGCTGTACACCTTTGGCCATCGCCAGGGCATTGGCTCCAAGCAAATCCTCAAGCTGCTCGACGCCAGCCTGGCGCCGACTGCAGCGATCATCCTGATCATCGGTGCCGGTGGTGGTTTCAAGCAGATGCTGGTGACCAGCGGCGTGGGTGATGTGATCGGCCATATGGCGGTGACTGCGCAGATCAACCCGATCCTGCTGGCCTGGCTGGTGGCGGCGGTGATTCGTGTGGCTACCGGTTCTGCCACCGTGGCGACCATTACCGGTGCCGGCATTGTGGTGCCGGTGGTGGGGATGATTCCGGGGGTGAACCGCGAGTTGCTGGTGTTGGCGACGGGGGCGGGCTCGCTGGTGCTGTCTCACGTCAACGATGCGGGGTTCTGGCTGGTGAAGCAGTACTTCAATATGACCGTGGCCGAGACGTTCAAGACCTGGACGGCGATGGAGACCATTCTGTCGGTGGTGGCGTTGGGCTTTATCATGTTGCTGTCGCTGGTGGTCTAGGCGGTAAGTGATCGTTCCCACGCTCCGCGTGGGAACGCATCCTGTGACGCTCCGCGTCACAAGCGGACGCAGAGCGTCCAAGGCGGCATTCCCACGCAGAGCGTGGGAACGATCATTCCTGCCGTTGGATCGGGTCAGGCGTCAGCTTTCTTGACCAGCCCATCCGCCCGGAACATCGCCCGGATGCCCCGCACCGCCTGGCGAATCCGGTCCTGGTTTTCGATCAGTGCAAAGCGCACGTGGTCGTCACCATACTCACCAAAGCCAATCCCCGGCGACACACACACCTTCGCCTCAAGCAGCAGCTTCTTGGCAAACTCCAGCGAGCCCATCGCGGCATACGCCTCGGGAATCTTCGCCCAGACGTACATCGACGCCTTCGGGTTCTCGACCATCCAGCCCAGCTCATGCAGGCCTTTCACCAGCACGTTACGGCGCTGGCGGTACTGCTCGGCAATGTCCTTCACGCACTGCTGATCGCCTTCCAGCGCCGCAATCGCCGCCACTTGCAGCGGGGTGAAGGTGCCGTAGTCGTGGTAGCTCTTGATCCGCGCCAGGGCGTTGACCAGTTCCGGGTTGCCCACCATGAAACCAATGCGCCAGCCGGCCATGTTGTAGCTCTTGGACAGGGTGAAAAACTCCACCGCGATGTCCTTGGCGCCCGGCACTTGCATGATCGACGGAGCTTTCCAGCCGTCGTAGACGATGTCGGCGTAGGCCAGGTCATGCACCACCAGCACGTCGTACTGCTTGGCCAGGGCGATCACCCGTTCGAAGAAGTCCAGCTCCACGCACTGTGCGGTGGGGTTGGACGGGAAGCCGAGGATCATCATCTTCGGCTTGGGGATCGAGCCACGAATCGCACGTTCCAGTTCAGCGAAGAAGTCCACCCCCGGAATCAGCGGCACCGAACGCACCTGGGCGCCGGCAATCACGGCACCGTAGATGTGAATCGGGTAGCTGGGGTTGGGCACCAGCACCGTGTCGCCCTGGTCCAGGGTGGCCAGCATCAAATGCGCCAGGCCTTCCTTGGAACCGATGGTCACGATGGCTTCGGTTTCCGGGTCGATGTCCACTTCGTAGCGGTCTTTGTACCAGCGCGAAATCGCCCGGCGCAGCCGCGGAATGCCTTTGGAAGTGGAGTAACCGTGGGTGTCTTCGCGTTGGGCGACGGTGACCATTTTTTCCACGATGTGCGGTGGAGTGGCGCCGTCCGGGTTACCCATGCTCAAGTCGATGATGTCTTCGCCGCGCCGACGCGCAGCCATCTTCAACTCGGCAGTGATATTGAACACGTAAGGGGGGAGTCGATCTATGCGCGCAAAGCGGCGCGGCGAACGGGGTTCGGCCATTGTTGCCTCGAAATACGTAAGCGCCCGGAACCGTCCGAGCGACGTCGGCCACTGCGGTGGCCTGCGGGGCAGACAATACGGTCGGTGATGGCCAATTGTCCAGATGCTGTGGGAAAAATTTCTGTTTGGAGTGCGACGGGGATATGCCCCTATACTCGACGCGGGTTTGTTCCCTCATAAGAAGGAGACTGTTCAGATGGATCAACAGACAAAACTGCCGTTACAGCCGCGCATGGAAGAGGGCAAGGCCCTGGTGATCGCGGGTGTGCAAGGGCGTTATTCGAAGGCCACGATTGGCGATATTCCCAAGTTGTGGGAGCTGTTCGACAGCTGCTTCAAAGAGATCAAGAAACGCGTCGGCGGCGTGACCTATGGCGTGTGCTACAACGCCAAACACGATGAATTTGACTACCTGGCCGGCGTTGAAGTACCGGCCAAGGGCGATGTACCGAGCAACTTCCAGTCGATTGAAATCCCGGCCCATCGCTATGCCGTGTTCCCGCATTTTGGCCCGGTGCAGGCGCTGGCGCAGACCTATGAACGCATCATGTTCGAATGGCTGCCGGCCTCCGGGTACAAGGTGGTCGGGGCTGATTTTGAGCGCTACAGCGCCGATTTCGATGTGGGTAAAGGCACGGGGTCCGTGGAAATCTGGATCCCGATCAACGCCGAATCCGCCTGACCGCGCCACCGGCAGGAGCGAGCACGTTCGCTCCTGCAATGGCCTCTCAATACAGCGTGGCCTTGACCCGCTCCGGCATCTCGCGGTCATAGGCTTCGGCGTCGAACGCGCCATCATTCAAGCGCTTGTGAAACGCCCCGGCGGAGGGCAGTGCCGAGCGATCCAGATGCTTTTCCGGGTTCCAGCAATCGGAGCGCACAAAGGCTTTGGAGCAATGGAAATATGCCGCCTCCACCTGCACCAGAATCACCGAACGGGCCGCTTTGCCATTTACCGCAAAGCTCTCCAGCAACTCTGGCTCGATGGAAATCTGCGCCCGGCCATTGACCCGCAACGTCTCGCCAATCCCCGGGATGATGAACAGCAACGCTATACGCGGGTCCACCACCAGATTACGCAGGGTGTCGAGGCGGTTATTCCCCGGCCGATCCGGAATCGCCAACGTGCGCTCGTCGATGATTCGTACAAAACCTGGCACGTCGCCACGGGGCGAACCGTCGATGCCGTCCGGGCCGGATGAACTCACCACCACCAAGGGTGACGCGCGGACCATGGCCTGGTAATCCTCGTTGAGAAACGGGATTTCCTTGCGCACGGCCCGTTCGTGGGGCAGGCCGTAGAGGGATTCGAGTTGTTCCAGGGTTGTTAGCATCTTCACCAGCTCCTTATTGTTTAAAACACCCACGCCAACCGGCGCTCATACCCAATCCGCCCCTTATACGCCTCCCCGCTGTCCACCCAGCCCTGCTGCAAATACAGCCCCATCGCCGCCACATTATCCGTGTCCACCGACAGCTCCAGCGCCTTGATCTGCGGCCAAACCAGGCGCGCGGCGGCGGGGAGGGCTTGCAGGCAGGCTTTGCCAAACCCCAGGCCTTGCTGATGGCGATCGACTTGCAACGCGTGCAGCGTGGCGCTGTGTTCATCCGCCCAATGGGGCAGGCAGGGTGGGCGTTTGAGCAGCAGGAAGGCCACGGGAATCTCGTCGGCGAGTAACGCAAAGCCTGCCACGCCAGGGTTCGGATTGACCAGCAGGGTGTTCAGCGCACAGTAGATATCGCCGGAAAAACCCAGTTGTTCGGGATGCACTTCCAGGGCGTTGAGTTGCTGTTGTTGCAGGGCAGTCAACGTCTGATAGGCGACGAGGCGGGTTTCCATCGGCGTAGCATCCGAAATCCTACAAAGAAGCGCGGATTCTAGCGGGTTTGCGGTAGTCGCAATTATTTTTTGCGGGACTGTCGATTGGCCCGGGGCTCAGTCGACTAAGGGTGTCTTCCGTGATTTTTCCCGCAAGGAGTATCGCCATGAGCACCGCAATCAGCAGCTTGATCGAACAATGGAAACAGGCGGTCACCGCCAAGGATGTCGAGAAGATTGTCAGCTTTTACGCCGACGATATCGTCGCGTTCGACGCCGTTAGCGCCCTGCAGTTCAAGGGCAAGGCCGCCTATCAGGCGCACTGGAAGGCGTGCATGGAGTTCTGCCCGGGCCCTGGGGTCTTTGACTTCCATGAGATGCGTATCGTCGCCGGCGATAACAGCGCCTTTGCCCACTGGCTCGCGCACTGTGGCGGCACCGGGCCCGACGGCGTACTCAAGACCTGCTGGATGCGCGTCAGCGCAGGCTACCAACGCGTTGGCGGCGAGTGGAAAGTGGTGCATGAACATTGGTCGGCACCGTTCGACATGGAAACCGGCGCCGGTCTGTTCGACCTGAAACCTTGAGCGTCGCGAACTATAGTCAGTTGTCCGAAAACGGAGAATCCCATGAAATACCTCTGCCTGATCTATAGCAACGAACAGGTGCTGCACGATTCGCCCGACAGCCCCAAGGACCCGGAATGTTTCGCCTATGGCCAGTCCGTGCAGGCCAGCGGGCGCATGCTCGCTGCCGAGCCGCTGGAGTCGGTGAGCACCGCCACCACCGTGCGCATGCGCAACGGCAAGTTGTCGATCACCGACGGACCGTTTGCCGAAACCAAGGAGCAGCTCGCCGGGTTTTACCTGATCGAAGCCAAGGACCTGAATGAAGCGATCCAGGTGGCCGGCGGCATACCGGCGGCTCGGGTCGGCAGTGTGGAAGTACGCCCCGTGCGTGAATTGAATCTCTGATCACAACAATAAAACCCAGGAGGTTTCCCATGAGCATTCAACCCAAACCCGCCGAATTTGAACTGTCCATCAGTCGCTTGATTGATGCCCCTCGCAGCCGCGTGTTCCGCGCCTGGACCGAGCCGGCCTTGTTGCAGCAGTGGTGGGGCCCACACGGCATGACCACTCCCGAGTGCGAAATGGACCTTTGGGTGGGTGGGCAATTTCGCACGCTGATGCGCGCGCCGGACGGCAGCGAATACCCAACCCAGGGCGTATTCCTGGAGATTACCGCCCCCAGTCGGCTGGTGTTTACCGACGCCTTCACCCCCGGCTGGATCCCTTCGGGCCAGCCATTCATGACCGCAGAAGTTACCTTTGAAGACGTCGACGGCAAAACCCTCTATACCGCCCGCGCCATGCACTGGAGCGCCGAAACCAAGCAGGCCCACGAAGCCATGGGCTTTCACGAGGGCTGGGGACAGAGCCTCGACCGGCTGGTGACGCTGGTGACCGAAGGCCTGCGCGATTGACGGTGCAGGCCCGGGTTGAAGCGGTTTATCGCAGCGAATCGCGGCGCATCCTGGCGACCCTGATTCGCTTGCTTGGCGATTTTGACCTGGCTGAAGAAGCCTTGCACGAGGCGTTCTTCGTCGCAGTCGAGCGCTGGGGGCAGGATGGTGTGCCGGATAACCCCCGGGCCTGGCTGGTCTCGACCGGGCGCTTCAAGGCCATCGACCGTTTACGTCGCCAGGCGCGTTTTACCCCGTGGTTGCAGGCGCAAGCCGATGCGCTGGAAGCGGCAGACTGGAGCGTTGAAGACGTGGAAGACGACCGCCTGCGCCTGATCTTCACCTGCTGCCACCCGGCGCTGGCGGCGGATGCCCAGGCGGCGCTGACCTTGCGTGAGATCTGCGACCTTACCACCGAGGAAATCGCCCGGGCGTTTCTCGCCACGCCCACTAGCATCGCCCAGCGCATCGTGCGGGCCAAGGGCAAGATCCGCGAAGCGAAGATCCCCTATCAGGTGCCATCCCTGGCGGAGTTGCCCGAGCGCCTGGACAGTGTGCTGCGGGTGATTTACCTGGTGTTCAACGAAGGCTATTCAGCGTCCATGGGCGCCGACCTGACCCGTGAAGACCTGACCCGCGAAGCGATTCGCCTGGGCCGTTTGCTGATGGAGTTGTTGCCGGAACCGGAAGTGATGGGCTTGCTGGCGCTGATGTTGCTCCACGAGTCCCGGCGCCCGGCACGCACCTCGGCCGGCGGTGAGTTGGTGTTGCTGGATGAGCAGGACCGTTCGCTGTGGGATGCGTCGTTGATTGCTGAAGGATGCGCCCTGGTGGAGAAATCCCTGACCACACGCCGCTTCGGGCCCTACAGCCTGCAGGCAGCGATTGCGGCGGTACACGCTGAAGCCGTGAGCGCCGATGAGACTGATTGGCCGCAGATCGTCGGGCTGTATGACGTGTTGCTTGGAGCGATGCCATCGCCGGTGATCGAGCTGAATCGCGCGGTGGCCGTTGCGATGCGCGATGGAGCGCAGGCCGGTTTGCAATTGGTGGACGGCATTCTGGCGCGGGGGGTGTTGGTGGACTATCACCTGGCGTACTCGGCGCGGGGCGAGTTTTGTCGGCGATTGGGCCGAGTGGAGGACGCGCGGCGAGCGTTTGAACGGGCGCTGGCATTGACCCAGCAAGTGCCCGAAAAGCGCTTTATCGAGCGGCGATTGGCCGAACTCAAATAGTGCAGGCGCCGGAGATCCAAATGTGGGAGCGGGCTTGCTCGCGAATGCGGTGTGTCAGTCAACATTTCAGTGACTGATCCACCGCATTCGCGAGCAAGCCCGCTCCCACATTTGTTCGATGTTGTCTTGATGAATGAGTTACGGCTGCTGACGCGTCGCCGCCAACACGATCTCGCGAATGCACACATGCTGCGGCTGCTGGTAGGCATAGGCAATCGCCGAAGCCACATCATCGGCGCTCAGCACGGTGCCGCCCATGTCCTGTTTCCACGCCTGGTAGCCGGTCTTGATCGCTTCGTCGGTGGTGTGGCTCAGCAGTTCGGTTTCCACCGCGCCCGGCGCAATGGTGATCACACGCACGTTGTGCGGCGACATTTCTTCCCTCAGGTTTTCCGAAATTCCATGCACGGCGAACTTGGTGCCTACATAGGCGACGTGGTTGGGGAAGGTCTTGCGCCCGGCCACCGAGCTGACGTTGATGATGGTGCCGCCCTTGCGCTTGACCATGCTGCCAGCCACCGCATGGATGCCGTTCAGCAGACCCTTTACGTTGACGTCGAGCATCTGCTCCCACTGTGCCGGGTCCTGTTCGCTGACCGCGCCCAGCAGCATCACGCCGGCATTGTTGATGAGTGCATCGGCCGGGCCGAATTGCGCTTCGGCTTCTTTCACCGCTGCCACCAGCGCAGCGCGATCGGTGATGTCGACACCGCGACTCAAGGTGTTCGGCAACTCCAGCGCATTCAGCCGGTCGATGCGGCGGGCCAGCAGCAACAGCGGGTGGCCGGCGGCCGACAGCAAGCGCGCAGTCGCTTCGCCAATGCCCGAACTGGCACCGGTGATGATGATCAATGGCTTGCTCATGGTGGAACTCCTGAAATAAGAAAAACAAATAACTGAACGTGGAGCGCAGTATATTTAGCCCTCGGCTGGCTGAAAAATGCCTTATTCCTCTGCCTGTCATCGGTATTAACTATGGATGTGCGTCATCTCAAGGCGTTTCTCGCGGTATTCGAGGAACGCAATATCACCGCCGCCGCCCAGCGCCTGTTCATCAGCCAGCCGACGTTGTCGGTGACCATCAAGCAACTGGAAGAAGAACTGGGCGTGGCGCTGTTTCTGCGCCAGCCTCGTGGGGTCGAGGTCAGTGACGAGGCGCGGGTGCTGTACCCGCAAGCCCGGCGCATGGTGGCCGAGGCCGATGCGTTGAGCCGCTTGTTTCGCGGGCGCGAAAACCGCATCGCCCTGGAACTGGGTGTGGAAGGCGATATTGCCGACAGCCAGATCGAAACCTTCCTGCGCATGGCGCACCAGGGCCTGCCGGGTTTGCTGCTGACCTTGCAGGAAGGCTGCGAAGGAGAGGGGCGCCTGGCGGTAGAGGAAATGTGCTGCGAGGACGAATTATTCCTGCCGCTTTGGGAAGAGTCCTACGTGATGGCACTGCCGATTGCGCACCCGATGGCGGCGGGCGGCAAGGAGCAGGCCTGGGCGCCGATCGAAGACTGGATTACCTGCCCGCAGCATGATTCCCACCAACGGCTGATGGCCTTGTACGGCCGCTCGCCCCAGGCGGTGGCCGGGCATGCCGGTTCGTTGACCCAGGCATTGCACATGGTGGCGGCCGGTGTCGGCGTGGCGATGTTGCCGCAGTCGCTGGCGGCGGAGCGGGCCGGGGTGGTGATTCGCCCTTGGCACCTGCCGGCACCGACGCGCCGGGTGGGGCTGTGCTTTGCCGCCCAGGCCCTGGAGTTGCCGGCGTTGCGGGCCTTGCATGAGTATTTCCAGAACAACCGCCCGCCGCAGATTGAAGCCGCCTGACGGCGCCTTTGAATTCACCGCAAATTCAATGTGGGAGCTGGCTTGCCTGCGATAGCGGTGGTGACTGACACACCGCTATCGCAGGCAAGCCAGCTCCCACATTTGATCTTCATTGTTGCGAATAGTGTGTTCCGCCGTTATTCCAGCATCTTGCCCAGCAACCAACTGCCGGCCGGGCCGGGCGGATGCTGGCGTGACCACAACGCGTCCACCGCCACCGAGCGCGGCCAGCCCCGGGCCTTGATTTCACACAGGTGGTCGCCGCCAAACCGCTCCACCAGCCAGCGCGGCAGCGGTGCCCAGCCAAAACCCAGTTGTGCCATTTCCATCAGCATCAGGTAACTGGGCGCTGACCACACCCGGCCCAGGCCGCGGGTTTCATTCGGGTTGATGATGCTCGCCAGGCGCAGTTCGCGGTGTTGTTCCAGGGTTTGCTGGTCGATGTCCGCAAGGTTCGCCAGCGGATGTCTGGGTGAGACAAACAGCGCGATTTCCGTGCGCTCTTCCACGGTGGTGCTGGTGAGGTCCGGCGGGTAAACCTCCTGCATCTCGATAAACGCAATCTGCGCCCGGCCACTTTGCACCAGGGCAATCAAGTCCTCGCATTCGGCGATCAGGCATTCCAGCTCCAGGTCCGGGTAGCGCTGCTCGAAGGCGCTGAGGGCGGTTTCGAAACGGTCCGACTGGTACGTATCGGACATCGCGATACTCAACTTCGGCTCCAACCCCTGGGACAACTGGCTGGCCGCCAACTCCAGGCGGCTGCTGGCTTCCAGCACCTGCTCGGCGCGTTGCAGCAGCACATGCCCGGCCGGGGTCAGCGTGGGCTTGCGGCTGCTGCGATCAAACAGCACCACATCCAGGTCAATCTCCAGGCTGGCCACCGCCGCGCTGACGGTGGACTGGCTCTTGCCCAGCTTGCGCGCCGCCGCTGAAAACGAACCGTGGGTCGCCGCCTGCACAAACGCCTGAAGCACTTCGTGGGATGCCATGACTATCGCCTTGATCGATGGTTACTGGTTATGAAGTATCGAGTCAAAGGGTAATGATGGCAACCATCGTCACTCACGGAGAACGGGTCATGACACCCACTAAGTCGATTACTGAACGCGTTTGGCAGGCCATTGGTTTTGAAGGTTTGGCCTTGTTGATCTGTACACCGCTGCTGGCGTGGATCATGGATAAACCGGCCCTGGAGATGGGCATGGTGACCTTGGCCATCAGCCTTATGGCACTGGCCTGGAACGTGATTTTCAACGGCCTGTTCGACCGTCTCAAGGCGCGCCTGCAACTGTCCGGCGGGGTGTGGACCCGCGTGCTGCATGCGTTGATGTTTGAAGGCGGGCTGGTGGCGATCTGTGTGCCGTTGATTGCCTGGTGGCTGAACATCAGCCTGATGCAGGCGTTTATCCTCGACATCGGCGTGTTGCTGTTTTTCCTGCCGTACACCTATGTGTATCACTGGGGGTATGACGCCGCGCGGGAGCGGATTATGCAGAAACGGATGCGCACCGCGTAGGAGTCCGGCTTGCCGGCGATGGCGATTTTGGATACGTCATCGCCGGCAAGCCAGCTCCTACAGGGGTTGTAGGGCGGCCACAAAATCGAGGAACGCCCGCACCTTGGCCGCTGGCAAGTGCCGCGACGGGTAGAAGGCATACAACGGGAAGCGCTCGTCGGGCCAGTCGGGAAACAACTCGATCAACGCGCCGGATTTCAGCGCCGGTGCCAGCCCAAGGTCGAGCATTTGCGCCACTGCATGGCCGTGTTCGCACACGCTGTACAAGGTCCCGGCATCGTTGACCACCAGCCGCCCGCTGGTGGCGATGTTGACCTGCTCGCCCGGCCGGTGGAATTCCCAGCCAAACGGCCGGCCGGTCTGGGAGTCGCGAAAGTCGATGCACACGTGCTGGCCGTCTTCCAGGTCCTTGGGGTGTGAAGGGCGACCATGCCGCTCGAGATAAGCTGGCGAGGCCAACGTCAGCACCCGCACTTCCATCAGCTTGCGGGCGATCAGCGAGGACGATTGCGGAATGCCAAAACGGATGGCCAGGTCAAAGCCATCCGCCACCAGGTCCCCGAGTTGATCCCGCGTGTGCAGGTCCAACTGCAGCTGCGGGTATTGGCTCATGAATTCACCCAGCACCGGCCCCAGCACCAGCCGCGAAAAGTACGGGTCGATGTTCACCCGCAACCGCCCGCGAACCGTCAGGGCGCTGTCGGCCGCCGAGCTGGCGGCTTCTTCCAGGCCGGCCAGCAGGGGGGCGATTTCCTGGTAGAAACGCCGGCCCTCGTCGGTCAATTGCACCGAGCGGGTAGTGCGGTCGAACAGGCGGATGCCCAAGCGTTTTTCCAGCCGCGAAATAGCCCGGCTGACCCCCGAAGGCGTCATCTCCAGGCTGTCGGCGGCGCGGGCGAAACTGCCGCTGTCGACCACGGCGGCCAGTACGCCCATGCCACCGGCCAGTCCTGGATCAAAACTCATGGGTGATTGCCTGTCAGGTATCCGAAAGCATTGATGCTAGCGGAGAATCCGAGAGCGTTACAGAAACATCCCGCCCGAGGCCTCGACCCGTTGCCCGGTGATCCAGTTGCTGCCGTCGGCCAGCAGGGTGGAAATCGCCCCGCCGATATCATCCGGCAAGCCTGCGCGACCGAGGGCGGTGTTGTTGGCGACCATCGCGTTCACGTCCGGATTGTCGCGCACCACGCCGCCGCTGAAGTCGGTGGCGATCGCGCCGGGGGCCAGGGTGTTGACGGTGATGCCACGGGCACCCAGTTCCTTGGCCTGGTAGCGGGTCAGCACTTCCACCGCGCCTTTCATCGAGGCATAGGCCGAATAACCCGGCAGGCTGAAGCGCGCCAGGCCGCTGGAGATATTGATGATGCGGCCACCGTCGCTGATCAGCGGCAGCAGTTTCTGGGTCAGGAAAAACGGGCCTTTGAAGTGGATCGCCACCAGTTGGTCGAACTGCGCTTCGGTGGTGTCGGCGAAGCTGGCGTGGGCGCCGATCCCGGCGTTGTTGATCAGGAAGTTGAAGTGCGCCTGGCCGAACACGTCCTTCAATACCGAGCCGACCTGGGCGGTGAACGCCTCGAAGGTGGAACTCTGGCTGACGTCCAGTTGCAGCATGGCCGCCTTGCCGCCAAGCGCTTCGACTTGGGCGACCACGGTCTGGGCTTCGTCCGCTGCGCTGTTGTAGGTACCGATAATGTCGACGCCTTGTGCCGCCAGGTGCAGCGCAGCGCTTTTGCCCAGGCCGCGGCTGGCGCCGGTGATGAGTGCGATTTTACGGGTCATGGTGAAGTCCTCGAGCGTGTGATGGTTCGTGGGACTGAGTGTATTTGTCCGGCCATAACGTGATAAACAGAGCTATGCCGGAATCACTGGCCGGATAAGGCGAACAATCCCATGAACAAACTAGAGTTGCTGCGTACCTTCGTGCGCGTCACCGAACTGTCGAGTTTCACCCAGGCGGGCGAGAGCCTGGGCTTGCCGCGCTCCACGGTTTCCGAGCATGTGCAGGCGCTGGAAGAGTTGCTGGGCGCGCGCCTGTTGCAGCGCACCACGCGCAAGGTCCAGGCGACCCAGGACGGGCGCGTGCTGTATGAGCGCAGCAAGGATTTGCTGTCGCACATGGAAGAGCTGGAAGGCTTGTTTCGCCAGGATGAAGCGCAGCTGGCGGGGCGCATTCGGGTGGACATGCCCAATGTCATGGCCCGGGAATTGATCCTGCCGCGCCTGCCCGAGTTCATGGACCTGCACCCGCTGATCGAGCTGGAAATCAGCAGCACCGACCGCCAGGTTGATTTGCTGGCGGAAGGTTTCGACTGCGTCTTGCGCGTCGGTGCGCAGCCGGACCAGTCGGTGGTAGCCCGATTGTTGTGCAGCATGCCGATGATCAACTGCGCCAGTGCTGCGTACCTGAAGCGCCACGGCGTACCCAGGACGCTCGCTGATTTGGCTCACCATAAACTGGTGCATTACGTACGCCCGCTGGGCTCACGTTCCCCAGGGTTTGAATACGTACAAGGCAACAAGGTGCAGCGGATTCCCATGGCCGGGCGCGTCACGGTCAACAGCACCGACGCTTACCGGGCGGCGTGCATCGGTGGCTTTGGCCTGACCCAGGTGCCCGCCCTGGGCATTCACGATCAACTGGCCAGCGGCGAGTTGGTGGCGGTGCTGCCGGACTATCCGGCGCCGGCACTGGACGTGTCCCTGCTGTACGCCGGCCAACGGCATTTGCCGCTGCGGGTGCGGGTGTTCATGGATTGGCTGGCCGCCACCTTGCAGGCTGCTTTCAACGCCGGGCAGACAACTGCTGCGGCGCCAGGAATGCATCATGGAAGTAATCCCGAAACGCCTGCATCGCCGGCGTGAAATCGCGCTCGCGGTGCCAGGCCAGGCCGACGCTCATGGGCGTGACCTTGTCGGTGACGCTCACGGTTTCGATGCGTTTGCCTTCCAGTGACCACGGGCGATGCACCAGGTCTGACAAGATCGCCACGCCGCTGCCGTTGGCGACCATGCTGCGCACTGCCTCCACCGAACTGGTGCGCAGCCGCACCGTGGGGGTTTGCCCGGCCTGTTCCCAGTAGCGCATGGCGCTTTGTTCGGCTTCGTCGACGGTGAGGAAAATGTACGGCTCCCTGGCCACATCGGCGAGGCTCACGGCGGGGCGTTCGCACAACGGGTGATGGCTGGGCAGCCACAGGCGGCGTTCGGAGTTGAAGAGGATTTCCGAGACGATATCCGCGTGGGTGAGGTTGGCGGTGAGCACCACGGCCATATCGAACTGGCCGTTAAGCAGGCCGTGTTCGATGGCCTGGCGTTCCTGTTCGAACACCTCGATGGTCACGTCCGGGTGCCAGTGTTCCATGCGCTGCAAGTGGTGCGGCAGGAAGTAACCGAGCACGGTGTAGCTGGCGGCCACCCGCAATACGCCGCTGGCGCGGTAGTCCGGCAGCGGGCTGTTCAGGGCATCGTCGACGCTGCGCACAATCACATACGCCCGGTTGAGGAAATGCCGCCCGGCGTCGGTCAGGCTCATGCCCTGGGCCGAGCGCACGAATAGCTGCGCGCCGAGCATCGCTTCCAGCTCCTTGATCGCGGTGGTCACCGCCGATTGGGAGATGTTCAGGTGAATCGCCGCCTGGGAGATCTGGCCGATTTCGGCGGTGGCGACGAAGTAGCGGATTTGGCGCAGGGTCAGGGACATTGGTTTCTCCGCTCGCTCCCACGCTCTGCGTGGGAACGCATCCTGTGACGCTCTGCGTCACGATTTCAAGGGCGGACGCAGAGCGTCCAGGGCGGCATTCCCACGCGGAGCGTGGGAACGATCAGTATCGGGTATCTGATTTTCAGAAGATGGGCCATCTGATAATAGATCTTCCCAAGGGGTCAAGGGGCAGCCTAATTTCCATCGCAAGAACTTCAACGGAGCGACCCCGATGCAGGCAGTGGATTTCAATTCGGACATGGGCGAAGGCTTCGGCCCCTGGACCATCGGCGATGGCGTCGACAGTGAACTGATGGCCTACATCAGCTCGGCCAACATCGCCACCGGCTTTCATGCCGGCGACCCGGGCACCATGCGCCGCACCGTCGAGCGCGCCAAGCAACTGGGTGTGGCGATTGGCGCGCACCCGGGTTTTCGCGACCTCGTAGGTTTCGGCCGACGCCATATCAACGCCCCGGCCCAGGAGCTGGTGGACGACATGCTCTATCAACTCGGCGCCCTGCGGGAAATCGCCCGGGTGCAGGGCCTCACGCTGCAACACATCAAGCCCCACGGCGCGCTGTATATGCACCTGGCGCGGGATGAAGAAGCGGCGCGGTTGCTGGTGGAAAACCTGCAACGGCTGGAGCCCACGCTGCTGCTGTATTGCATGCCGAATTCGGTGATCTGGCGTATCGCCAAGGAACTCGGCCAGCCGGTGGTGCGGGAGTTTTATGCCGACCGTGAGTACGATCTCACCGGCTCCATCGTGTTTACCCGCAATGTGCGGGCGCTGGATCCGGCGACGGTTGCGGCGCGCGTACTACGGGCTTGCCAGACCGGGCTGGTACGTACGGTGGAAGGGGAAGACCTGTTTATCGAATTCGATTCCATCTGCCTGCACAGCGACACCCCCGGCGCCCTTGAACTGGTGGAAGCCACCCGTGAAGCGCTGGATCAGGCGGGCATCGAAGTGCGCACACCCCGCTGACCGACACCGGTGCGCAGACACCGGGTCTGATTGATTTTTTGCCTGCCTTTCTACAATGATTCCAAGAGGAACAGACATGGCTGAATCTTCCCCGATCCGCTACAGCTTTGGCGGTGATGAACACCTGTTTGCCGAGGTCAGCGAGAGCATGTCCCTGGAGGCTTTCTTCAAGGGCATGGCCGTCACCCGCGCGGTGGAACGCTTGGCCCTGGACGGTGTGCTGGACGTCTGCCTGGCAAACGCCTCGTTCCAGATTCGCTTCGACCCGGACCGCATCGCGCCCCACGTGTTGCTCGACGCGGTACAAAGCGCCGAAGCCCAGGCCGTGGCCGAACGTACCTTGCACACCCGCATCATCGAAATCCCGGTGCTGTACAACGACCCCTGGACCCATGAAACCCTGATGCGCTTTCGCGACCGTCATCAGGACCCGACCGGTACCGACCTGGAATACGCAGCGCGGATCAACGGCCTGGCGGATGTGGACGCGTTTATCGCGGCCCACAGTGGCGCGCCGTGGTTTGTCTCGATGGTGGGGTTTGTGGCGGGCTTGCCGTTCATGTTCCAGATGGTGGAACGCGAGCGGCAGTTGCAGGTGCCCAAGTACCTGCGCCCACGCACCGACACGCCGAAATTGACCCTCGGCCACGGCGGCTGCTTTGGCTGTATCTATTCGGTACGCGGCGCCGGCGGTTACCAGATGTTCGGCGTCACCCCGGCGCCGATCTACGACCCGCAACAGCAACTGGCTTACCTGAAAGAGCACATGGTGTTCTTCCGCCCCGGCGACATCGTGCAGTTCAAACCCATGGACCGCGACGCCTATGATCTGGCCGTGGCAGAAGTGGACGCAGGGCGCTTCGACCTGCGCATCCGCCCGGTGGAGTTTTCCCTCGACGCCTTTCTCGCCGACCCCATCGGCTACCCGAAAACCCTGCAGGAGGCGCTGGCATGATCAAGGTACTCAAACCCGGCCTCGCCACCTCCGTGCAGGATCTTGGCCGCGAAGGTTATTACCACCTCGGCATCCCGCCATCCGGCGCCCTGGACCAATACGCGTTGAGCGCGGCCAACCACCTGGTGGGCAACCCCATCGGCGCTGCCGGGCTGGAATGCACGTTGATCGGGCCGGAGCTGGAGTTTCAGCAGGATGCCCTGGTGGCGTTGTGCGGGGCGCTGATGTCGCCGCGCCTGGACGGCGTGGTGGTGCATCAGGACACCGCGTTTGAAGTGCGCGCCGGGCAAGTACTGCGCTTTGAATTTCCCAGGGCCGGCGCGCGGACTTACCTGGCGGTGGCCGGTGGCATCGATGTGCCGCTGGTGTTGGGCAGCCGCTCGACTTACACCCTCGGCGCATTGGGCGGGTTTCAGGGGCGGCGGCTGGTGGAGGGTGATGAACTGCCCGTGGGCGAAGCCAGCGGCAAAGGCCGGGCTGGGAACAGTTTGCCCATGGCGTTGCGCCAATCGGTGGGTGGGGACGTGACCCTGCGGGTGGTGCCGGGGCTGTATTACGAGCGACTGACGCCCGCCGCCAAAAGCAGCTTTTTTGCCGAGCCCTGGACGGTGGGGTCGGAGGCCGACCGCATCGGCTATCGCTTCAAGGGCGGCAATGCCTTGAGCTTTCAGCCACGGGAACAGCCGTTTGGCGCCGGGTCCGATCCGTCGAACATCGTCGACAGTTGCTACCCCATCGGCTCGATCCAGGTACCGGCGGGCCTGGAGCCGATCGTGCTGCACCGGGACGCGGTGTCGGGCGGGGGCTACGCGATGATTGGCACGGTGATCAGTGCCGACCTGGATCTGATCGGGCAGATGCAACCGAACCAGCGGGCGGGGTTTGTGGCGGTGACGCTGGAGGAAGCGTTGGAGGCGCGGCGGGTGTACAAGAAGCGGTTGAAGCTGATGGGCGGGTTGTTTAGCACCTGAACTCACCACTGAACCCAATGTGGGAGCGGGCTTGCTCGCGAAAGCGGAGTGTCAGTCAATAAGTCTGTGACTGAGCCACCGCATTCGCGAGCAAGCCCGCTCCCACATTTTTATCGGGTTGTGTCAGAACAATTGGGTGAATAGCCAGTATAGGCTACCCGATAACAGAATCGCCGCCGGTAACGTCAGCACCCAGGCCATCAGCAAGTTGCGGATGGTCTTCATCTGCAAGCCACCGCCGTTCGCCACCATGGTCCCGGCCACACCCGACGACAACACATGGGTGGTGGACACCGGCAAGCCATACATGTCCGCCGCGCCGATGGTCAGCATTGCCACCATCTCGGCGGATGCGCCCTGGGCGTAGGTCAGGTGGGTCTTGCCGATCTTCTCGCCCACGGTCACCACGATACGTTTCCAGCCGACCATGGTGCCGAGCCCGAGGGCGATGGCCACGGCGATCTTGACCCACAGCGGGATAAACCGTGTGGCGTTGTCGATCTGTTGCTTGAACAGTTGCAGCTTGTTCTGGGTGTCGGCATCGAAGTTGCCGACCTTGCCCTTGTCCATCAGGCGGATGGTTTCGCTGGTCAGGTACATGTCGTTACGCACGTTGCCCACGGCCTCGGCCGGAACGGCGGCGAGGGAGCCGTAGCTCTTCACTTCCTCACCGATATGCCCGGTGATGGCGGCCAGGGCGGGCACCAGTTCCGGGGTGGCTTCCTTGGTGCGTACGTAGGTCGACAAGGTGCCGCGAGAGTCGGCGGGGGCCAGTTGCGGCGCCGCTTTTACCAGGGCTGCCTGGGTGACTTCGGCCACCGCGGCAAACTGCAACGACTCACCGGCCGGCATGGTGCGGTTCAACGCGTAGGCCATCGGCAGGGTGCCCACCAGGATCAACATGATCAGGCCCATGCCCTTCTGGCCATCGTTGGAACCATGGGCAAACGACACACCGGTGCAGGTGGCGATCAGCATGCCGCGAATCCACCAAGGCGGCGGGGTATCGCCTTTCGGCGCTTTGTACAGCGAGCGATTTTTCACGAAGGCCCGCAGCGCCAGCAACAGCAGGGCAGCGAAGGCGAAGCCGATCAGCGGCGACAGCAGCAGCGCATAACCGATCTTGATCGCCTGGCCCCAGTCCACACCGCTGGTGCCGTCGCGGCCATGCATCAGTGCGTTGGCCACGCCCACGCCGATGATCGAGCCGATCAAGGTGTGGGACGACGACGCCGGCAACCCCAGCCACCAGGTGCCGAGGTTCCACAGGATCGCGGCGATCAACAGCGCGAAGATCATCGCAAAGCCGGCGGAGGAGCCGACCTGCAAAATCAGCTCTACCGGCAGCAGGGCGATGATGCCGAACGCCACCGCGCCGCTGGATAGCAGCACGCCGAGGAAGTTGAAAAAGCCCGACCACACCACCGCGAAATGCGGTGGCAATGAGTTGGTGTAAATCACCGTGGCCACCGCGTTGGCGGTGTCGTGGAAGCCGTTGACGAACTCGAAGCCCAGGGCGATCAACAGCGCCACGCCCAGCAGCAGGAACGGCGTCCAGGTGGTGACCACCGTGCCCAGCTCGTGCATGTCGTGCATCAGGCTGTAGGCGGTGAACAACAGGCCCATGGCGAGTACGGCGAAGAAAATGATCACCGTCACCAGGCCCGGTTTTTTGTCCAGGCGCGGTTTGGGATCGTTGGTGACGGAGGCGGTGGAGGCGGTCAGCGAAGGGGTTGCCATGCCGGAACATCCAGTGTTGAGGGAGGATATCCGTCATGATCGTTGCAGAATGTTACAGAGATGCTGCGGTAAATCAGTGTTTAGGGAATTGAAGTTGCCGCCGGTCTATAAAACACCGCCGATAAAATGTGGGAGCTGGCTTGCCTGCGATAGCGGTGTATCAGTCACCACCGCTATCGCAGGCAAGCCAGCTCCCACACTTGATCGCATTTCAAATTCAATAATCCTTGCGCTTGCGAAACGCCCAGCGTCCGGCAATCAGGGTGAATGTCGCCACCAGCGCCACCAGAATCCAGAAGCCTTCCGGGTCTGTGGAGAGCGGCACGCCACCAACGTTCATGCCAAAAAAACCGGCAATGATGTTGATCGGCAACGCCAGCACCGTGACCACGGTCAGGGTGAACAACGTGCGGTTGCTCTGTTCGTTGAGGTTGGCGGCGATCTCTTCCTGCAGCAGCTTGATGCGCTCACCCAACGCCATCAGGTCGTTGATGATCAGCGCAAACTCCTCGGTGGATTTGCGCAGCTCTTTCACGTCTTCCTTCTGCAGCCACTGGGGCGGACGATTGAGCAGCCGCAGCAACGAGCCGGGCTCCAGCGCCAGCAGCCGTTGCAGGCGCACCAGCACCCGGCGCGCGGCACCCAATTCGGCGCGGTTGGTGGACAGGCGTGACGACAGCAACTGGTCCTCGATCTGGTCGACGCTGAGGCTGGTCTTGCGCACGATCTGTGTCAGCACCTCGCCCTGGTCCCGCAGCAAATGCACCAGCAGTTCCAGCGGCGAGCGAAAGTGTTCACCGGCCTTAACCGACGAGCGCAGCTTGTCCACCGAATGCAGCGGTTGCAGGCGCGCGCTGATCAGCAGCCGACTGCGGGCGCACACCCATAAGGTGGAAATGTCTGAAGACACCATGCTGCTGAAGTTGAAGACCACGTCGTTGACCACCGCCAGCAAGGCTGAGTCCACGTGTTCGATGCGGGTGGAGCGTGAGCCTTCGTGCAAGGCTTCGAAGAATTCTTCCGGCAGGTTCAGGTGCGCCTGCATCCAGCGCTCACAGGCGGCGTGGGCCAGGTTCAAATGCAGCCACAGAAATTCGTCGGGGTCTCCGGGCTGCTGCAAGGCCGCAAGGGCAGTGGCTGAATCAATCTGTTCGCCCTTTTCACCGGGGCGGAAACGAAAACCGTAGAGCAAGCCAAACAGGTCGGAGTCCTGGTGGCTGTGGTCGATGCTGTGGTTCATGGAGGCTCGCAGGGAAAGTGCCTGTAGGAAATTTCACAGGTTCACTTGAGCGCATCATGGCGACAGGATTTGACGGTTTTGTGACGGTTTGAGGTGGCCGTCAATCGCCTGCGGGCAAACTGAAGCTGAAGACCGTGCCGCCCTGCTCGCTGGAAGACACTTCCAGCCGCCCGCCATGGGCGTCGGCAATCTGTTTGACGATGTACAAACCCAGGCCCAGCCCGGCCTGGGGCAAGGCGCCCGTCGGTCGGGAGTAGGGCTGGAACAGCAGCGGCATGGCTTGCTCACTGATCAGCCCAAGGTTTTTCACCGTTAACTCAAACGTGCCGGCGTTGACCTGCGCACTGACCTCAACCGGCCCTTCGGGACTGCCGTGGCTGATGGCGTTGGCCACCAGGTTGGAGAGCAGTTGCGCCAGCCGCTCGCGGTCGCCTTTCACACCCTTGAGATTGCCGATGCGGGCGTGAATCAGCCGCTTTGGATGGACGTGCTGCACCTCTTCCACCACATGCTGCAAAGTGTCTTCAAGCCCAGTGCATTCACTGATGTTGACCGGGATGCCGCTGCCCATTCGGCCACGGGCAAAGTCCAGTACGTCTTCCACCAGTTGCGAGGCCCGGCGGCCGCTGGCCAGCATGTGCCGCACCAGGGTGTCGGTGGCCGGGTCCGGGTGTTTGCGCAGCAGCCGTTCGGCGCCGACGTTGATGGCGAACAGCGGGTTGCGCAGGTCGTGGCCGAGCACGGCGATGAATTGTTCGCGCAGTTCGGCGGTTTCGCGCTCCTGCTGCAGGTCGGCTTCGGTCTGCTGGAGGCTTTCTTCGGCTTCGATCTGCAGCGACAGCACCCGGGCAAACGACTCCATGGTCGACTGGATGGTGCTGCTGCGCAGTTGCGCCGGGTTCGGGTCCAGGGCACAGATGGTGCCGAAGAAACGCCCGTCGGTGCGGAACACCGGCACCGAGATGTAGCTTTCAAAGTGGTAGATACGCGGCGTGTGGTGGTCGCGATACAGCGGGTCTTCGCTGGCTTTGTCGATCACGATCGAGACGTGGGAGTCGCGTATTTCGTGGCACAGGGTGGTGGTCAGGTCCAGCTCGCCACCCACGGGCAGGCCAAAGTCCAGTTGGTCGCGCACGGCGCAGGCGGTCCAGGAATCGTCGGTGACCCGGGCCACGGCCGCAAAACGCAAGCCGGTCATCTCGCTGACTACCTGGAGAATCGCCGGGACGGCGCTGATTCTGCCAATGGTGGCAATGTCGACGGCTTTTTGCCCCATGGCGAACGGTTCCGGTCCTGATGCTGCTGGCGTTGTGCCTTGGCTGATGGTTGGGATTCTAGCGAGCTTGGCGGCGTAAGGTACAAATTCGTTCACGCTAATTAGACTAATTGCTCTTCTGGGCGACGAGCGCGCATAAAAAAGCCGCGCGGCCCGAAGGCGGCGCGGCGTTTTTGCAGTTCAACTCAAGTGTCTTGCTTGTTTTCCAGGACTTCGCCGGTCTTGGCATCCAGCTTCACGTCCCACTTCACGTTGCTGGTGTCACGCAGTTCGGTCTCGTAGACCAGGCGGCCGGCGTTGTCTTCCAGTTCGGTGTCAACGATGGTGGCGCCTTTGTGCTGGGCCACGGCCTTGGCGTTGAGCTTTTCAAAATCCATCACGGCACCGGACTTGAGCAGGCTCGGAATCTGGTCCGGGCGAACATCGGCCTGGGCCAAACCGGCGGTAAGGGTCAAGGCGGCAGCAGCGAACAGAGCGGTCAGGTTTTTCATGGTGTGATCCTTTGGGGTGAGCTGTTTAAGTGGGATCAGGTTAACCAGCGCAACTTAACTCACCCTTAAAATTGCGCCGTTTGTTCAATCGGCGGCGAGTGCGGGGTTTCATGCTGGCGTCTCACTTACGGGAGGCACAGATGAAACAGTTAATGGCCTGGGTGTATGCGCCCTTGTTTTGGGCGGGGTTTATCGGGTGGGCGCTGTGGCTGGTGCAGAGGGATGCGCTGCAGTGGCTGGGGCTGGTATTTGTTCTGGCGGTGGCGGTGTCGTTTATCGCCGAGTGGTGGTTGCCCTATGAGCCACAGTGGAATCGCAACCAGGGTGATCGTCGTCGCGACTTGATTCACGCGTTGGTCAATGAGGGCCTCAATGCGGCGGGCTTGTTGATCTTGCCGGTGCTGACCGCGCTGTTGGCCGTCGACGGTGTATGGCCGCGGGCGTGGCCGCTCTGGGCGCAATTGCTGCTGGCGATCTTCATTGCCGATGCGGGCATCACCCTGATGCATTACGCCAGCCACCGAGTCGCTGCCTTGTGGCGCCTGCACGCGGTGCACCACAGCGTGCAACGGCTGTATGGCTTCAATGGCTTGATGAAGCATCCGTTGCACCAGATGCTGGAAGCCACTGCCGGGTTGGCGCCGTTGATCCTGCTGGGCATTCCCACGGAGGTGGCGCTGCTGCTGGCCCTGGCGATTGCCGTGCAGTTGCTGTTGCAGCATTCCAATGTCGACATGCGCCTGGGGCCGCTGCGCTGGGTGTTCGCCTGGGCGCCGGTGCATCGTTTTCATCACATGAAATATGGCCGGGCTGGGGATGTGAATTTCGGCTTGTTTTTCAATCTGTGGGATTGGCTCTTGGGTACGGCGTTTTACAGCCATGACTATCGAATGGGGCAGGGCGACTTGGGGATTGGCAGCCGGCCGGATTTTCCGCGGGAGTATGTGGCGCAGTTGCGCGACCCTTTCAGGACGGTGCAATTGAGCAAGGAGCCGCCGGTTCCCGTCGGTCTAGTCCAGGATTCGTACGTGCAGGTTGCGCAACGACGCCCCGGCCGTGACGCCGAATAGTTGTTTCATGGTCCGGGAAAAATGCGCCGAATCGGCGAACCCGGCGCCATGGGCAGCCTCGGTCAAGGTGCTGCCGCCGAGCGCCAGTCCGAGCGCCACTCGCAAGCGCCGCCACAACACCAGGCGACGCACGGGCAAACCCAGTTGGTTGGCGAACAAACGTTCCAGCTGGCTTAACGAAACGTGCGCCGCCTGTGCCAGGGCTTGGGCCGAGACCTTGCCACTCAGTTGCTGATCCAGCGCCGACAGCGCGCGCTCCACCCTGGCATCTTCCAGTGCGCGTCTCGGCAATTGGCGCAGCGTGCGCTCGAGTGCTTCCAGGGACCGTTCACTGTCGGCCAGGGCGGCCTGCAAGGGGGCGATATCAAATGCGCCGGGTTCGGCATACACCATCAATACCTCACCATGGGTTTGGAGGATGGCGTGGGGCATTCTGGACGGGATAAACAGGCGATGGGCCGTGATGGCACGGCCATCGAGGCTGGCCGTGACCGGCCCGCCCGCGGAGAACATCAGCTGATGGGCATAGTGTGCATGGGACGCGGTGCGCCCCGGTATGCCCTGGATCAGCCCGTAGTCAGGCCCCAGCCACAGGCGACCTGACCATTCGGGGCTCACTCAGTAACCGTTGTCCTGCAGCAGGTCGGCCACACTCGAGGACGGCCAGCGCTTGTAGTACTTCAGCAGTTCGGCAGCGCGGTTGGTGAAGATGCCATCGACGCCGGCTTTCATGACCTTGTCGAAGTCCACCGGCTCATCCACGGTGTACACGTGCACCAGCAAGCCCTTGTCGTGGGTCAACTGGTTCATCTCGGGTTTGACCAGGTCGGAATAGCTCTGGTCGCCCAGGTTGGTCAGCTGTGCCGAAGGGCCGGTACCGATGGCGCCCAGGCTCTTGGCCTCGTCGATCCATTTTTCGAACTCGGCGGCGTCCTTCGGCTCCTGCTTGGCGTAGTAGGCGGCTTTGCTCGGCTCGCCGGACTCGGCGAAGGGCACCTTGGATTTCGGTTCGATGCTGCCTTCACCTACCCACAACAGCAGGATTTTCGGGGTGTTGGGCATCTCTTTTTGCAGTTCTTTCAGGCTGTCTTTCTCAAAGGTTTGCAGCACCACGCGGCCCTTGCCCTGGCCGACGCCGATGTTTTTCTGGGCCTGGTTGGAGCCGGTGGAGCTCAACCAGCCTTTATCCAGCAGCTTGTTCTTCAGGTCGGCCTCGATGCCCGGGAATTGCTTCGGCTCTTTGGTTTCGATGTACAGGCCGGGTTTGTGCTGCGGGTTGCCTTCGGCGATCTTGATGATTTCGTCCAGGCTGAGAATTTTCAGGCCGACGAAGCCCGGGCGGGCACGGTCCGGGTAGGCGGCGTTGAACCAGCTGCCGGCGTCCAGGGTTTTAAGCTCGGCCCAGGTGAATTCGTTGGCCGGGCTGTCCTTGCGCTCCGGGAACTTGGTGGCGACGTCGGTGGTGCGTTGCAGGTTGTTGTCATGCAGGGCGAAGAGTACCCCGTCCTTGCTGCGTTGCAGGTCCATTTCCAGGTAGTCGGCACCCAGGTCGCGCGCGACCTTGTAGGCGGCGGCGGTGGATTCCGGTGCATCGAAGGAGGCGCCACGGTGGGCAATCACGGCGGGGTGCGGAATGCCTTCGTTGGTGGCCAATTCGGTAGGGCTGATCGGGCTTGCCGCCTGTGCGTGGCCAAGGCCCAGCATCAGGGCCAGCAGCAGGGCACTCTTGGTAAACGTGACAGGCATATGCGAAGTCCTTTCGTGGAGGTAACTTTGAGAAGGGCTCCTTTTTAACAATTGCTTGCGAATGGCGCTATCACCAAACCGACATTAACGTGTTCACCGGCCATTTTTCTGCACTTTTGTGCGGTGCGATGCAGTACTCTTGCCTTGAATTGCCCCATCAGAGGGCAGATTTTCCTGCCACGCGTGTAAACCATCTTTCCAGTCCAAGTAGGACTTTTCAGTGAGGTTTACCATGCGCATCACCTCCGAGCTTATCTGCCAGGCCGCCGACCAACTCCAGGGTTTTGTCGGCCTGAACCGCAAGACTGGCCAGTACATCGTCCGTTTCAGCGAAGACTCCTTCGGCATGGACGTGGCCGATGACGGCATTATCCCGACCGCCGAGTTTGTCTGGCTGCCGATCGACGGGCAGGCCATGACCTTGTCCCGCGAGCGGATCCAGTTGTTGCTGGACCAGAACATCGACGATCGCATCAACATCACCGAACCGCTGCGGGTGTACATGCGTCGGGTGGAGATTCCACAGATCAGTGCGGTGCGCAGTCTGGTCAGTTGAGTGCCGCATAGCCCTGCGGCTGGAGCGCTTTTTGTGGCTAGGGCGCTTGCTGTAGTGAGGGAGCTTGTGTGGTGAGGGAGCTCCCTCACCACACAAGCTCCCTCACTACAGCAAGCGCCCTCACCACAGAGCCTCCCTTGTCCACATTAAGTGTTTTACACAGGCTGAGGTTTCAGCGCTCGAACGCGTAAGACCGCTCCACCTTGCACACTCGTGTATGGCACGCCAAGTACCAGGTGGCGCGGCCCTGTTCGCGCACCTCAGTGTGTTCGGCGTGCTGCTTCCAGGCCAGGATCTCCGCTTCGCTGCTCCAGTAGGACACCGTGATGCCCAGCCCGTCGTCCCCGCGCGCCGATTCCACGCCGAGAAAACCGGGTTGTTGCCGGGCCAGTTCCAGCATGCGGTCGGCGGCTCGTCCGTAACCGTTGTCACCTTCAGTGCGCAATGAACTGAACACCACGGCGTAGTACGGCGGTTTGGGTGTCTTGGCGATCATGCGCAGGCCTTCAGCAGCGCAATGGCCAACGGCGGGGTGACGCCTTTAAGCGCCGCACGTTCCGGCTGGAACAGGGTGGCGACAAAAAACGGATGGCCCAGCAACTCCACCGCCCGCAGATCGCCCGCCGAGTCATGGCCGCTGGCAATCAGGTCGGCTTCCAGCAATGCACTTTCGAACGCTGGATTGATGCCATAGCGGCAACGGTAGCCTTCATGGATATCGAGGGTGGCGTAGGCCTCGGCGATGCGGGTATAGGCCATCAAGCGGATGGTGTCGGTCGCTTCCACCAGCGCGCAGGTCAACGGTGTCAGCACTGCACGCGGCGAGTCGGGGGCCAGTTCGCCATGCTCGGCGTCGGCCCAGCCCAGCACGTTGCGGGCATATTCCAGCACCGCGTGTTGAAAACCGCCGCAGGTGCCGAGGAAAGGGCGCCGCTGTTCACGGGCATACCGGATGGCCAGCAGCGCGCCGTCAAGGTCTCGGTAGGGGCTGGCGGGGACGCACCAGAAGCCGTCGTAGTGCTGCAGTTGTTCGGTGGATTTGATCGTGTCGGTGGCCAGCCAGTCGAACCGCACCGTCAGGCCCAGCGCCGCGCCGGCCTGTTGCAACGCCAGGGGAATGGCCTGGTGGGCGGTGACCTGTGCATCGTAGTCGCCGATCAGGGCCAGGTGCAGGGTGGTTTTATTCATCGAGGTTATCCGTGGCTTGTTGAGTCCTGGCGCTCACTATAGATTGGCGCTTACGCAATCAATATTGGCATTAACACACATGTTCAATGCAGCGGTGCACTATCAGATCGACTACCCCGACCTTTCCCTGATCCTCGCCCTGGTGCGCGGCGGCACGCTCGCGCGGGCGGCGGCGTTGCTGCGAGTGGACGTGTCTACGGTGTTTCGCGCGGTGCGGCGGCTGGAGACGGCGCTGGGCCAGACGCTGTTCGAAAAGAGCCGCGCCGGCTACCTGCCCACCACCTTGGCCACCACCCTCGCCGAGCAGGCCGAACGTGCCGAACAGGCGCTGGAGGCAGCACGGGTGGGAGTGGAGCAGGGCGGTGAAGTGATCAGCGGTACGGTGCGCCTGACGTGCACGGACTCGGTATTGCAGTCACTGTTGCTGCCGGCCCTGGCGCAGTTCATGCCGGGCTACCCGGCGTTGACCCTGGAGCTGAGCACGTCCAATGACTTCGCCAACCTCAGCCGCCGCGATGCGGATATCGCCCTGCGCCTGACCAAGGCACCGCCCGAGCATCTGGTAGGACGTTGCCTGGGCACGGTGTCGTATCGGGTGTGCGCCAGTGCCGACTATTCCAGCCAGCATGCGGGGGAGGAACTGGCGGCCCTGAACTGGATCGCGCCGGATGACTTCCTGCCGGATCACCCCACCGTCACCTGGCGGCGCCAGCACTTGCCGGGAGTGATGCCAGCCTATCGCTGCAACAGCATGGTTTCGGTAACCGAGCTGGTGCGCGCGGGACTCGGCGTGGCCGCGTTGCCGGATTACCTGCTGGGCGCGGGTCTGGAACCGTTGAGCCCGCCGCTGGTGGGGCACGACACCGCCCTGTGGCTGCTGACGCGCCCCGATTGCCGGGCCTTGCGCTCGGTGGTGACGTTATTTGATCAGTTGGGCCAGCATGTGCGCTTGCCGGTGAGATAACTGTGGGAGCTGGCTTGCCTGCGATACAGGCGCTGTGGTGCATCAGGCATACCGCGGTGATGCAATCGCAGGCAAGCCAGCTCCCACACGGGATGCGTGGGAGGGTCAGGTCTTGCGCACGAATTGGTCGTGCATTTCGCTGGTCAGCCCTTCGATGCGTTCGGTCAGTTGTTTGGTCATCTCGGTGAGCTTGGTGTTCTGCTCCAACAGTTCCAGCAGTTGCTTGGTGGTCTGCGCCGCCTGGGCCTGGCGTTCGGTGTTGGCCACGGCCAGGGCTTCGCGGTGCTGGGCGTCGGCGTCGGATTGGGCCTTGTCCCGTGCGGCCTGGCGGGTCTGGGCGAGCAAAATCAAGGGGGCGGCATAGGCCGATTGCAGGCTGAACGCCAGGTTCAAGAGGATGAACGGGTAGACGTCAAAGTGCGTGATGCCGGTCATGTTGAGCACGACCCACAGAATCACGATTGCCGTTTGCGCCCCCAGGAACGTCGGGGTGCCAAAGAAGCGCGCGAAGGCTTCGGCTTTCAACGCAAAGGTGTCGTTGCCAAAGGTCGGCGCGAGATGGGCGTGTTTACGATGAAAGCGCAGGTGGTCAACGTTGGCTTCAGGTTTATCCGGGGTCATGGCGGGCTCGAATCCGTGGCGTAAGACAAGCCACCACTATAGACCGAGCCCTCGGCCTGGCACATGAAGAAGCCTGTCGCTTACCTGTTGCCCCGTTCATTGGCAAACGCACTCACAGCCTGCACCGCCTCGCTGGCGCCTTCGCGAATCTGCAGGATCACCGTGCCGGCCTGGTTGGCCAGGTCCACGCCCTGGGCGGCGCGGTCGCGGGTACCGTCCATGCTGTCGATGGCCTGGCGGGTTTCGGTCTGGATCATCTCGATCATCGACGAAATCTCGGCCGTTGAACCGCTGGTGCGCGCCGCCAATTGCCGCACTTCATCGGCCACCACCGCAAAGCCGCGCCCTTGTTCGCCGGCACGTGCGGCTTCGATGGCAGCGTTCAATGCCAGCAGGTTGGTCTGGTCGGCAATCCCGCGAATGGTGTTGACGATGGCGGTGATCTGCTGCGAACGCTCGCCCAGCTTGGCGATCAGCGCGGAAGAACCGTCGATATTGGCGGCAATCTCACGCATGCCGGTGGCGGTCTGCTGGATCACCTCGGCGCCTTTTTCGGCGATGTCCCGGGTTTGCAGCGAGATGTGATAAGCCTGGGTGGCGCTTTGCGCGTCGGCCGCGTGTTTCTCCACCATGGCCGTGACGTCGGAGGCGTATTTCACCACCTTGCACAGGCGCCCGCTGGCGTCGTACACCGGGTTGTAGTTGGCTTCCAGCCACACCACCTGGCCGTTTTTGTCGATGCGTTCGAACTGGCCGTTGAACAGCTCACCCTGGTTCAGCCGTCGCCAGAAATCGCTGTAGGCGCTGCTGTTGGCCAGCTCCGGTGTGCAGAACATGCGGTGATGCTTGCCCTGCACCTGCGCCAGGTTGTAGCCCATGCGCTGCAGGAAATTCTGGTTGGCGCTGATGATGGTGCCGTCGAGGTTGAACTCGATCACCGCCATGGCGCGGTCGATGGCCTGCAACTTGGCGTTGGCTTCACTCTCGGCCTGCATTTTCGGGGTGACGTCCATGGCGTACTTCACCACTTTCACCACGCTGCCGGACTCGTCGCGCACCGGGTTGTAGCTGGCCTCCAGCCAGATCGGCTGGCCGCCGCTGGTCACGCGCTCAAAGGTGCCGGACTGGAATTGGCCGTTGCGCAATTGCGTCCACAGTTGGCCGTACTCGGCGCTGCGGGCAAAGGCCGGGGTGCAGAACAGGCGGTGGGACTGGCCCACGACTTGGTCGGCGGTGTAGCCCATGGCCTTGAGGAAATTCTCGTTGGCCCGCAGGACTGTGCCTTGCAGATCAAATTCAATCACCGCCATGGAGCGGTCGATGGCGTCAAGAAGGCTGGCTTGCTGGGCAAGGGTGGCTTGCAGGGTACTGATGGTTTTTTTATGGGCGTTGAATAGCATGGTCGTGTGCTCGGGGGAAGCAAGCGTCAGGGGTATCCATGGGGGCGCCTGCCACCGTAAGGCCTGGCCATACGGCAAACGTGCTCATTGCCAGCTTCCTTGTGCTGGCAGCGGGGTGGAACAGCGGGTTCTGAGTCGTATGGCCGGCAAGAAGTTCTATGCCAGTCGACCAATGGCGGCATTATGCTATCGGTCGGCGACGGGCGCGTTTAATTCAGACGAGATGCAGAGGGCGGGATTCAGGCGGAATGGGCGACCACGTAGTCGCTGATATTGACTCGGTTACGGCCGGTGTCCTTGGCCGCGTACAGCGCGCGGTCCGCTGCGTTGAGCCACATGGCCGCGTCGGTGAAGGTGCTCTGGAAAGACGCCAGGCCAATGCTCAGGCTGACCCGCAGCTCGGGGATTTCCGGGTTGCGGTAATTGCTGAACACCTCGCGCATGCGTTCCATGACTTGCGCGGCCTGTTCCATGGGCATGTCCGGAAGAATCACACAGAACTCGTCGCCGCCGTATCGCCCGGCCAGGTCGTTTGCCCGCAGGTTGCGTCGAAGTTCCAGGCTTAGTTGGCGCAGAACCTGGTCACCGATGATGTGCCCATAGCTGTCGTTGATCTGCTTGAAATGGTCGATGTCGATCAGTGCGATGGTGGCGTTCCCATGTTGTTGCTGGCACTTGTGAAACTTCAGGTGCAGCAGGTCTTTCCACGAACCGTGGTTGAGCAGGCCGGTGAGGCTGTCGGTGCGGCTCAAGGCGCTCAGGGCGCGTTTGTGTTCCGACAAT
The DNA here is from genome assembly GCF_013385475.1 of Pseudomonas sp. G5001. Taxonomy (NCBI): domain Bacteria; kingdom Pseudomonadati; phylum Pseudomonadota; class Gammaproteobacteria; order Pseudomonadales; family Pseudomonadaceae; genus Pseudomonas; species Pseudomonas sp. G5001. The sequence goes on along the minus strand of NZ_JACAPZ010000033.1, from coordinate 21,804 downwards.
TTGATCGCCAGGCGGTAGCAGACCATGCCCAGCGCCATGGGATACAGGGTCAGCATCGGCAGGCAGGCGTAGACCTGGACCAGGCTGACGTCGGGATTGAAGTGGATGCCAAACAGCAGCCAGGACACGCCGATGCCTGCCAGTTGCGCCACGATGCCGTGGAGGAACAGGCGTTTGCCGCCGGCGGCGACGTTGTTCATGGTCATCATCGACAGGATGGTCACGGCCGTCAGTGGCGTGAATTGTGTAGTCGCCGCCCAGAACCCGCCGAGCAGTGAGTCGTAGAGCAGGTTTCGCCGTTCCGCCTTGTAGGGGAAATCGGAGCGGGTCGAAAGTTGATAGGCCAGGTGCGCCCAGCCAAAACCATTGAACAGCAGCAACGCCCAGACCCAGCCTGGCATTTGCAGTGGGTAGAGCGCGGCGATGACGCTGATGCAGCCGATGCCCAGGCCGATGATCCTTGGCCTGTAGATACGTCTGGCAAATGACAGCCCTTTGCCTCGTTGGTTTTCCATAGATTCCTGGGTCGATTCTTTTTTTGCAGGTACGACGGCACACGTGATCGGGAAAACCACTGGTCGGATAATACGTGTGAATATTGTCAGTTATTCGCGTGGGAATAATCAGTGTCCTTCCAGGCCATTTGCAAAGGACACGCGGCGAATCAGATAAAAACGACCTTGGATGTCGTTCCTGCAACAGGTCAGTGCTGTGGCACGACCTCATAGCCTGCGAGGAACAGGTCGATGGCCGACTCGATGACGTTCGCTTGGGCGTCGGCGTCCAGGGTCGGCTGGCCGAGGGTGATCTGTGGCCAGAAGGCAAAGGCCTTGAGCAGGCTTTGCACCTGGTGGGCGGCGAAGCATGGGTCGGTGCAGCTCAGCCGGCCGTCTTCCTGGGCGGCGCGCACCCATTGGGTGAAGCCTTCTTCACGCTTGCTCAGGCGGTTGACCATGTCCTGGGCACGTTCCGGCGAGTGGATGGTGGCGGCAATCGCGACCCGGGCCAGGTCGAGGAAGTTGGCGTCCGACATCATCGTCATCTTGGCCTGCAGCAACCCGCGCAGTTGCTCTCGCAGCGGGCGGTCGCTGGCGTAGCTGACGTCCAGTTGCGCAACACTGCTGGCCCACAGTTGATGCAGGATCTCGGCGAACAGCTCTTCCTTGCTCGGGAAGTGGTTGTACACCGTGCGCTTGGAAACCCCCGCCGTGGCGGCAATCTTGTCCATGCTGGTGACCTCGAACCCGTTGTCACGAAACTCGGCAATGGCGGCTGCCACGATGGCTTCGCGTTTACGGTCGGTGAGGCGCAGGGGTACAGTCATGGTGGGAGTTCGGCTCTGAAGGGAAACTTACACTCGGTAGTTTACTTGCTCCCGGTTTTGTTGCAATCTAGAAACTACACTGTGCAGTGTAATTTTTAGAGCAGTCTGCAGGAGTTCCTCGGTAATGGCCACGATCTCAACCCGTCTCGACAGTTCTTCTACAGCGCCCAAGTCTTCCGAACAGCATCAAGGTCACTTCACCAATCAGAAGCCCATCCAGCATGGCGGCTTGGGCAAGACCCTGGGCATCATGTGGAAGATGCTCTTCCAGAAGCCCCGCAGCACGCGCCCGGTGGGTGAGATTCCGGTGCAGCCGCTGACTCGCGAGCAACTGTTTGCCGCCCCGGACCATAGCGTTTTCCGCCTCGGCCATTCCACCGTGCTGCTGAAAATGCGCGGCAAGTTCTGGCTGACCGACCCGGTGTTCGCCGAGCGTGCTTCGCCGTTCAGTTGGGCGGGCCCCAAGCGTTTCCATCAGCCGCCGATCAGCCTTGAGGACCTGCCGCCGATCGAGGCGGTGATTCTTTCCCACAACCACTACGACCATCTGGACCACAAGGCGGTGGTGCAACTGGCGGACAAGACCCGCTATTTCCTCGCGCCGCTGGGTGTGGGCGATACCCTGGTCAAGTGGGGCGTGGATGCCAGCAAGGTGCGGCAACTGGATTGGTGGCAGGGCACTGAAGTGGACGGGATTCGTTTTGTGTCCACGCCGGCCCAGCACTTTTCCGGGCGCGGCCTGTTCGATGGCAACCAGACGCTGTGGTGTTCGTGGGTGATGATCGACGGCTCACGGCGAATTTTCTTCAGCGGTGATACCGGCTATTTCGAGGGCTTCAAGCGTATCGGCGAGCAGTACGGCCCGTTTGACCTGACCCTGATGGAGACGGGGGCCTACAACGTCGACTGGCCCCACGTGCACATGCAACCGGAAGAAACCCTGCAGGCGCACATCGACTTGAAGGGCCGCTGGCTGCTGCCGATCCATAACGGCACGTTCGACCTGGCGTTTCATGCATGGCACGAACCCTTCGACCGCATCATGGCGCTGGCATGGGAGCGTAACGTGTCGATCACCACACCGGCGATGGGGCAGGCGTTCATGCTCAACCAGCCGGAGCGCGGGCAGGCCTGGTGGCTGGAAGTCGAGCATCAGGGCAGTGAAGCGCACGTCAGCGGATAATCACCGTCTGATCGCGCGCTCAGGGATTTTGAACGAGCCATAACCAGCCATTTCCGACAGACATCCACCTCGCTGAAGGGATGCAATCACGCCTCGAAACTTTATTCCGGGGCGTGGGAGTGTATGGACGATAAGAGTAGGAAGGTCACGGGGCCGGGCGTGCGCTGCCTGTTCAAGCCTTCAGGATCGGGGGACAGTTGTACTCCCCAGCCTTGCGCCCCCACTGCCAGCCAGGGTGTTGTGTTTGGCAGTCATGCGGCCGGTACGATCGTCAATTCGGCCACTCACCAGGGCGGCCTGGAGTTTGGCTCCACGGGCGGTTACGGCCCCAGGCTCGACCTCCCTGGCCCCATGATGCACAGCGTGCGCGATCCCGCGTTATCACTGATTGCCCTCAGCGGTGTCGACCCCGAGGGGCGGGTGATGGTGGAGATTCCACCCGTCGCTGATCCGGGTCATCTGATCAACACACCGCCCCTGGCTGGCAGCCGTATTGGTTTTGCCAGCGAGTACGTTACCGGTGATGTGCGCAAACCCGCCAAACACAGCCCGCACTTTGCCCGGGTACTGGACGTACTGCGTGCAGCCGGTGCGCAATTGGTGCCTGTGACGGCGCGGGTGACCGATGACACACGTCACTTCACCCTGGACCCCGGCAATGAGATTAACGACCGGGTCACGGAAAACCGCCTGGATGGGGTGGTGGCGGATGCGCAAGGTGTTGCTTTCCACAAAGCAGCGACTGCCGATAACCCACGCTTCAGCGTGCCCGCGGGCACCGACGTCGACGGGGTGTCGAGGGTCGTCTGGTTCTATGGTGCGCACTGGTCCAGAGATCGTCTGGCGGCGTTGGTGCGAGGTTGCCAGCAGGTTCTAGCGCGGCTTTAAGGGCCTACGCCATGGGGAGAGTGATCGTACGCCGCGGTAAGAGTTGCCCCCGAGTCATCGAGTATTTCGCTTCTTAGACTGAGGCAGGGATATCGAACGGTATTCCCAACATTCAGGCAGGCGGGGAGTATTTATGATCGGACCAGGTGTGGGCGCGGGATGGGCAGCGGGGCTTTTCGATGCAGTGGTGAACCCGCCACAGGCCTACAGGAGTGCCGACGATTTGGCAGCGGCTATGACCCGGCCCAATGGGGCCAGTTCCGATTCGGTGGTGAGGGATTCGCTGAAGCTGATCGCCAACATGGACAAGGGCTTGCAGGGCGGCAATGCGTTCATTGAAATCAATCCTGACGCTCGTGTGAAAGCCCGTGCGCTGGATCTGGAACGGGCCGAAGGCAAAGTGCGCGGGCCTTTGCATGGCGTTCCGATAGCGCTCAAGGATGTGTTCGAAACCGGCGACAAGATGCAGACCAGCGGTGGCTCCATGGCGTTGGTGGGCAGGCCCGCTTCAAGGAACGCCAAGGTGGTGGACAACCTGCTGAAGGCTGGCGTGGTGATTATTGGAAAAACCAACATGAGCGAATTGTCCAATTTTCGCTCTGAGGCGCCGGTTGATGGCTGGAGCTCCAGGGGCGGCCTGACCCTCAACCCGCATCGGCTGGATGGCCAGGCGGCGGGATCGAGTACGGGCTCTGCGGTAGCCGTTGCTCAAGGGATTGTGCCCTTGGCATTGGGGGTCGAAACCAATGGTTCAATCATTACGCCGGCGGCTTACAACGGTGTTATTGGTTTCAAACCGACCGAAGGATTAGTGAGTACCGAAGGGGTGATGACCAGTTCCCGCCAGGACACGGTGGGCACCTTCACCCGTAACGTGCGTGATGCGGCGCAAGCACTGGATGCGATGACGGATACCAACCGCTACACCCAGGGAATCAAGCCTGACGCCTTGGTGGGCAAGCGCATCGGCTATACGCCGTTGCCTGAGTTATCAGCAGAAGATGCCAACGACCCGGCGAAAAAAGCCGACAGGCAGCACTTCGAGGATGCCATTACGTTGCTGCGAGGCAAGGGCGCGACATTGGTACCCGTGGGTCAACTGGGTGAGGGCGTCCCGTACGAAACCCATGAACAATATAACGACGCGTTGTTATCGGACGTTAAACACCAGCTTGAAGCCTACCTGGCCGGACGGGCAGGCTTGCCGGTGAAGTCGCTGGCTGAGCTGATTGAATTCAACGAGCGCAACAGCGGTCCGGGTGTGCCGGATCAACAGATGCTCACCATGATCAACGGGATGGATATCAGTGATGAGGCGCGCAATGAGTTATGGGCTGCCATCGGCCCGATTTTCAAAAGCACCATCGATAAGCCACTGGCCGAGCATAAGCTTGATGCAATAGTGTCCAATTTTCACTCGTACAGTTACTACTACTCGGCAGTGGCCGGTTATCCCGGTATCTCCATACCATCGGGCATGGACGACGAAGGGATGCCGACAGCCGTTCACTTCTATGGGAAAAATTTGAGCGAAGCCACGTTGCTGTCGGTCGCCTACGGGTATGAACAGGCCTCCCAGGCAATCAGGAAGCCTGCGTTTAAACCCGGCCTGCGCTAGTCCGGATTACTTCAACCCATAACGAGCGGCGGGTTCACGGTGCGACAGGTTCGGACCCAGGGCCAGCCGCGCGCGTTCGTAGGTGTCCCAATCTGCGCTGTCCGGCAGGGACGGAATCGTCACGGCTTCGCCTTGGGCGAGGCCTGCCAGGGCGGCGTCCACCAGGTTTTCGGTGGTCATCACCATGGCTTCCGGCAGGTTGTTCACAGGCAGGCCGGCGATGTCCCAGAACTCCGTGGCGGTAGCGCCTGGCAGCACCACCTGGACCACTACGCCCTTGTCACTCAGCTCATGCTGCAGCGATTCGCTGAACGCCTGCACGAACGCTTTGGTACCGCCATACACGCCGTTCAGCACTTTGGGAGCGAGAGCGACAATCGAGCCGATGTTGATGATCGTGCCACGCCCTTGGGCGACAAAGTTGGTTGCCGCGGCTTTGGCCAGGCGGGTCAGCGCCAGTACGTTCAGCAGAATCATCGCGTCCATTTTGTCGGCATCCGACTCCAGCAGCGAAGCCGTGGCGCCCACACCGGCGTTATTCACCAGCAGGCTGATACGGCTGTCTTCGTGCGCGATCCGGGCGATTCGCGCCAAGTCGGCTGGCAGATTGAGATCGGCCGCTATCACCTGCACGTCACGCTGGGTATTGGCTTTCAAGCGTGTTGCCAACTGCTCCAGACGTTGCTGGTTGCGGGCCACCAGAATCAGATCGTAGCCGGCACGGGCCAGGCGGTCGGCATACACCGCACCAATTCCTGACGAGGCACCGGTAATCAGGGCATAACCTTTGTGTTGCGACATGGCAGTTGCTCCAAATGGGCCGGGGAGGGGGTCGGCCTTGTTGGAACCAAGATTATGGGTGTAATGTGGTGGCTGCAATGTCGTATATCCCTCCTTTAGAGACATGAGGTTTGGCCATGGTGTCCGTCGGTATCCTGCTTTTTCCCGGTTTCCAGGTGCTCAGCCTGTCCACCAGCAGCGTGTTCGAGTTTGCCAACTTCGTGGTGGGGCGACCGTTCTACCGCGTGGACTTGTTGTCGGAGCATGGCGGGCCGATAAAAAGCTCCATGGGCTTTGCCATTGATAGCCTGGCGTTCGGGCAGCAGGTCTACGACACGATCCTGGTGCTGGGGGACAACGAACTACTTGAGCCCACTCCCGGCATGGTGGAGTACCTGCAAGCGTCATTGACGGCGTCGCGCCGGATTACGTCGGCCTGCACCGGGTCGTTCCACCTGGCGGCGGCCGGCCTGTTGGAAGGGCGCAAGGCAACCACCCACTGGTACCACGCCATGACGTTTCGCCAGCGCTACCCCAACGTGAAGCTGGAGGAAGACCGGATCTTCACCGTCGATGGCTCGCTCTGGACCTCTGCCGGGATGACCGCCTGCATCGACCTGGCCCTGGCCCTGGTCGAGCACGATTTGGGCGTGGAAGTGGCCCGCGACGTGGCGAAAAAACTGGTGGTTTACCATCGCCGTGCCGGTGGCCAGTCGCAGTTCTCGGCGTTGCTGGAACTGGACCCAAAGTCCGACCGCGTACAAACCGCCCTGGCGTGGGCCAAAGGGCACTTGCACGAGGACCTCTCGGTAGAACAACTGGCGCAAGCGGCACACCTCAGCCCGCGTCAGTTCAGCCGACTGTTCCGCGCCGAAACCGGGCAATCCCCGGCCAAGGCGGTAGAACACCTGCGCATTGAAGCGGCGAGGTTGATGCTCGAATCCGGCAGCCACTCCATCGACGTTGTCGCCCGGGAGACGGGCTTCGGTGACCCGGAGCGCATGCGTCGAGCCTTCCTGCGAGCGTTTGGCCAACCGCCACAAATGATCCGTCGGGCGTTGCAGTTGCAGGCGTGAACTTGCGGGAGCCAGAACCTAGGGCAACTCAGGCGAATAGCACTTCAATACGTCCTTGAGTACGTGAAGCTGGCGCAGCCGTAATAACGATTTGCACATCGCGCCCCAGGCGCGACAAACACTCAAGCATTTTGGCTTCACTGATACCCCGAAACCTGCCACGCAGCATTTCAGACACCTTGGGTTGGGATAAACCGAGAATGACGGAGGCTTGTGCCTGAGTGAGGCTACGTGCCTTGAGAATCTCACCAATCTTCGTCGCCAGCTGTGCCTTGACCTGCATTTCACTGGCGTCGGGCTGCCCGATGTCTTCATAGACATTGCCGGTGCTTTCTTCGATCTCAATCGCGTTGTGATGCTTGTGCATGATCCTGCGCCGCCTTGAGTCGCTGTTTGATCAGTTGTATGTCGTGCTGTGCTGTAGCGATGCCTTTCGTCGACTTTTTCTGGAAGCAATGAAGGACATAAACAGCTGAGTCGAAACGGACGGTATACACACCACGATAAGTGTTGCTGTCGAAATCCTCCACCACCTCAAGTACCGCGTTACCGCCAAACCCTTTCAATGCCTTGGTCTGTGAGTGCTTGCCTCCTCCTTGGGCGAGGTGGAGCGCAAAGCCAAACACATCTTGAACAGGCCCAGGCATTTGCTGCAGATCTTTCTTGCTACCGCCCACCCAGAGGAGTGGCTTCCATGAACTCATGAGAGGATATACCTAAATAGGGATAAGCGTCAGCGCGAAGAGAAATCTTACTCAACCGTTTCAAGCACTGAATGCTCTGACGACAGTGGCAAAGAGCCCCGCACATTCATCCCCCACCCCGGCGCAAAGCCCGGGAAAAACACCAACCCTTCAGCCTCCAGGCGAAACGCCACACTCAGGCGGACAGCATCGTCCACGTCGCCATGGCTTTCAAAACGTTGAAGGGCGTCCACTTCCACATCCGCTTCCCGGGCCAGGTCTTCCCGGCTCCAGCCCAGCATCAGGCGGGCCTGGACGCTGTGCCGTGGGGTGAATTGATGAAGGACGATCTGCTGTTCTACGGTGCTGCTCATTGCCAGAGAGGACATGGACTTTCTCCAGGTTCGACGGGGGGAGGGCAAACTATACTGTGTTTTTGTACAGTTGTTTTGACCGCTCATCAACTGGATTTTCCGATAGCGCTGCCGCCGCTCTATTTCGCCCCTTCCAGGTAGGTGCTCGGTGACTGCCCAAGCACCCGGCGGAACATGCTGGAAAATGCCGCCGGGTTTTCATAGCCCAGGTCCAGGGCGATCCGGGTGACGCTTTCACCGCTGGCCAACCGCGCCAAGGCCTGCACAACACAGGCTCGCTGGCGCCACTGCACGAAGCTCAGGCCGGTTTGTTGGCGAAAATGCCGGCTGAAGGTGCGCAGGCTCAGGTGCGATTGTTGCGCCCATTGAACCGGTGACTGGTGCACGTCCGGCCGCTGCAGAAACGTCAGGCACAGAGCAAGCAGGCGAGGGTCCTCCGGCAGCGGGATATGCAGGGGCAAGTGCGTGGCGCGTGCCAGTTCATACAACAGCAGGCTGACCAGCGCACCGTCGCGCCCGGCCTCGTCGTATTCCAGCGGCAGCTCCACCGCCTCCATCAGCAACTGTCGCATCAGGGGTGAAACGTTGATGACGTGGCAGTCGGTGCCCAAGTCGGTGACGGCGTGCGGTTCGATATACAGGCTGCGCGTCGACACGCCGAGCATCAGCACTTCATGGGGCACTTGGGCCGGAATCCACACCGCGCGCTGGGGCGGCACAACCCAGTTGCCTTGCTGGGTGCTGACTTGCATCACCCCGGTGGCGCCATACAGCAACTGGCCGCGGCGATGGCTGTGGCGCTTGAGCAGATAGCCGTGGGGATAGTCGGTGCCGATTGCCACGACCGTTCGCGGGGTCAGGTCGAGCTGAGCGATGGAAACGTTGCGCATGGAGCTGATTCCGGAAGTGGCAATATCTCGCATATTATTGGCCGACATGCGCAAGCGGGCCAAGCCTTGAGTCTCTATCGTCGACAGCTCTCCCTGACACTGAAGGCGATTCTCGATGTTCTATCTATTACTGGCACTGTTCGGCTGCATGACCGGCGTAACCGCTGTGCTGTTCGGCTTCGGTGGCGGGTTCGTGGTGGTGCCGTTGCTGTACGGCATGCTCAAGCTCAGCCACGACGCGGGCGTGAGTGGATCAGCGATGCATATCGCGGTCGCCACCTCGACCTGCGTGATGATCGTCAACGCGCTGCTTGCCACCGGAAAACACCAGCGCAAAGGTAATCTGATTCGCCATTACCTGTGGCCGTTGGGCGGGTACATCGGGGGCGGCGCCGTGCTGGGGGCAGGGGCTGCAATGTTCGCCAGCGGCGATTTCATGCGGTACGCCTTTATCGCCTACCTGGCCATCACCATTGTCGATTGCCTATTACGCAGGGGCTTTCTCAGCCAGGACGACAGGCTCCAGCCACGACGCCTGAGCGGCGCGGAAGTGACGGGCGGCGGCATCGCCATTGGCCTGATCGCGACCTTCCTGGGGGTGGGCGGCAGCGTGATGACCGTGCCGCTGTTGCGCCGTTGTGGCTTGAGCATGTCCCAGTCCACGTCCATGGCTAATCCGCTGAGCGTGCCGGTGGCGCTGGCCGGTACGTTTACCTACATGCTCATGGCTGGATTCGCCAAGGTGCAATTGGGCACGTGGTTTGTCGGCTATGTCGATTTGCTGGCGTTTGCCATCCTCACCCTGGGTTCGCTGCTGGGCATTCGCCTGGCCACACCGTGGATCGGCCGCATCCCGGATGCACTGCATGCGCGGGTGTATATCGGGTTGTTGGGCGTGGTGATGGTGAGCATGCTGGTCTGACGCAAGTGGATTTTGCGTTCTTTTAGCCGCAGGCTAGGGTTACTTCTCTATTCAAAAGAAAGTGACCGGGGGAATATCATGTCCATCTCCGAAAGCGATTGGCAGAAGTTCAAAGTCCTCAGGGCATTGGCGCTTGAACGCTTTTACCTAGGCGTACTGGCTGATGCAAAGACCATCAGCGAGCGCGAAACGCTTTCTGCCGAGGCTCGGTACAGGACGCTGTATAGCCTCATCAAGGATCGCGATAACGATGTCGTCCGAATGTTTGATCTCTACAGTCGTTCGAAAGCCCGCGAGAGCCTTGCGCAAATGATCAGGCATGATTTGTTGAGTGATTCAGAGTTGTCGGTATTAAGCGAAGAGACATTGAGCGCTATCGGCTACGCGGTCAGGCAGCGTTACGAAATCGAGTGGGTTGCTGCACACGTACAAGGCGACTGAGTCTTGTCTTAGACTTCAGTCAGAATGTTCAGGAAATATCTTGATGCTTAGTTTTAATTGTACGCAGGCGGCTGGTAATTTTTTTAGCCGGGTTCACAAAGGCAAAAAAATTACCCCGGTTCAAAAACCGCCGACACAAGAGCGCCAGGGCGATGACCTGTACGCCGACCCTCATCAGTGGCTGGTCCATGCCGCGACGGTGCAACGTAAACATGTGCTGTTGGCGATACATCTGAAAACCCGCTATTGCATGCTGTTTTTTGATATGAAAAAAGCCGACGCCGATGGCTTCGTGCGCACCTTTATTAATCGGTGGATGAGTGGTGTTTTGGATCTCGCCTTAAAGTCTGATGTTTTGGATTTGGTTGATCCGTCTGTGCCTGAACAGCAATTCGTCAGTTTGGTCGAGTCGTACTCTCTACAGCAGCGGGGTGATCGGAGTGCGCAGACTCAAATCAACGAAATATTGCGGAGTTTTGAGATGGACGCAGAAGGCGTGGATCTTGTTGCAATGCCTTGGAGCGCTCTGCATTACGACGCTCGAATCAACCATACGCCTCGAAGCTTGAAAGATGTGAAGGGGCTTCATTTACCGGATGAGGAAATGCTGATTCACTGGTTGGTCACGGTAGGTGGCTTGGACCCTGCGGGCGCCGCACTTGCACGTGAAAAGTACCGTTTATTCAGCCGAAGGGCCTGACCTGGAATCGCATTACCGTTCTCCCAACCCCGGCGCCTCGCGAATAATCAGGTGATCGAGGTTCTCGATATTGGCACTGAACACCCCGAACGTCTGCTCGGGGTTTTTCTTGCTTGGCACCTGTTTCAGCTCCGGCGTCACCCCGTAGAAGAAGCAATACAGCACTCGATCACTGTCCACCGCGGCCTTGATCTGCTCCAGGAACGCCTTGCGCTTGCGGTAGTTCTCGATCAGTTTTTTGCTCAGGTAAACGTTGATGGAATAGGGCTTCTTGTCGAGCCAGGCTTTCTTTTCGAAGTCGATGCGAAAGCTGCTGGTGTAGTCCTTGATCTCCTTGATCTTGCCCCAGTAGATCAGGCCTTTGTTGTCTTGCAGGTATTCGATCTTCTTGAAAAACGTCCAGTAGGTCGCGGTGTGATCGCCGATCTTCAAGGGCATGCTTTTCAGCTTTTCCTTATCGCCGATATTCGACACGTAGCATTCCACGGGGTGGGCAAAGACGCTGGTCTTGTCCGGGGTGGTGTCGCTTGAGCTGTGAGACAAGGCGTTGCGGGTTGCCGGCGTTTTCGGTGGTTCTTGTGGGGTGCCAGCCTCAGCACCGATGACCGGCGTTTTGCGTTCGTACTGGCGCCGCGTCAGGACAAATTCCGACGGGAAATTTTCTTCCGGCCCGTCTTCAGCTTCGCCTTTTCCGGCATGGCGACTGGCGTACCGGCAACCTTCAATATGCCGGGTGCTGGGGATGTTCTTGAAGTGGGGCGTACGCAGGTAATTGGCGTTTTTTGCATTGAACGTGCCCAACACATTGCCCGCCGCAAACGCCGCCCGGCATTCGTCGTTGGGGCACAGGAAACTGTCCTTGTCGGAATCGAAGGCGGCGGTTTCGTCGAAATTCAGGTCGCGCACGTCATAGATCGACAGCTTGTCGTCGAGACTCAGGCTGTAGGCCGTGTCGAATTTCATGGGGCTCGGGTCCGTGAGAGATTTCGCTATTAATAGCGGGATATCGAGCAAATATCAGTAGAAATTACGCACGGACCACCACACGCCGGCCACTCAGGAAACACAAGGTGCCACCCACTGCCGTCAACCCGCTCAGTACATAGAACATCGAGGCGGGGGATGCATTGATCAGCAGGTAGCCGCAGATTACCGGGCTCAAGGCGCCGCCAAATGCCGCCAGGTTTTGTGCGCCGTAATAACTGCCGCGCAGGGCGTCCGGGGCGATGGTGTCGATAAACAGGAACTCGGACGGGTAGATGATCATCTCCCCGAGGGTGAACACAAACATCGCGACACACCACGACACCAGGCCGTCTGCCATGCTGAAGCCGATCAACCCGGCAATAAACAGCGAGGTGCCAAGCACGATCCAGTAGCGCAGTTGTTCACGCTTGAGGAAGCGGCCGATCTGGTACTGCATCAGGATCACCGTGATGGCGTTGCACGCCAGCACCGCAGAGAGGATTTTCAGCGCGTTCTCCGGCTTGTAGGCCACCAGCAGAAACTGCGACAGATAGAGGGTGTAGCGCCCGTGGACAATGGTGCTCAACAGGCTGCCGCTGGTAAACAGGATCAAGGTGCGATCGCTGCGCAGGGTCCTCAGGGTGCTGAGAAAACTTAAGGGTTTGTTGCTGTCGTCGCGCTGGGTCGGTGGGATGCCGATCATCAGGAACAGGCTGCCAAAGGCAATCGCGCTGGCGATCAGGAACGGTGCCAGGGGCATCTGCCCGGCAATCACCACGCCGAGCATCGGGCCGGTGGCGTAGCCGACATTGGTCAGGGTGTAGCGCAGGGAAAACACCTTGGCCCGCTGGCCCACCGGCAGGTTCTCGCTGATGATTGCCTTGGAGCCGATCAGGAACAGCGCCGAAGCGGCTTCGGTGATCACCAGGGTCAGGGTGGTCAGGTACAGGTTGCTGGCAAAGGTCAGCAACAAAAAACCGATGGAGCTGGAAAGCATCGCCAGGATCAGCAGCTTGCGCTTTTCCAGGCGGTCGATGATGTAGCCACCGTAGAGGCCCAGCAGGGTGGCGATGAAGACGGCGATGCCCATCAGCAAGCCGATGTCTTGCTGGTTGAGGCCCAGGCGGGTGCTCAGCAACAGGGCGAGCAACGGGCTGGTCATGGCGCGGCTGACGACGATGGTCACCGAGCAGATCATCAGGCGGCGGATTACCAGGGAGTACGTGGCCACGGTGGGGCGGATGTCCTTATTCTTTTTTCAAGGCGATGAAGATCCAGTGTGGGAGCGGGCTTGCTCGCGAATGCGGTGTGTCAGTGCCAACTGTACCGGCTGATCCACCGCATTCGCGAGCAAGCCCGCTCCCACATTTAGATCGAGTTACTGGCCGGCATTGATGCTGATTTTTTCCACCGCACCCTGCTCCAGATCCCACTTCTTCAGAATCTTGCCGTACGTCCCGTCATCAATCATGCCCTGCAACGCCTCACTGATGGCCGTGACCAACTCGGTATTGCTCTTCTCAATCCCAAGCCCCGTGAACTGCTTGGAAATCGCCAGGCCCACCGGCTTGTATTTACCTTTGTCCAGCGACATCAGGTAAGGAATGGTTTCACTGCCTTGCATCGCCGCATCCAGACGGTTCTGCTGCAACTGTGCCCGCGCATCCGCCGAACCCTCAGTGCCAATCACTACGATGGCTGGCTTACCGGCCTTCTCGCAGTTTTCCTTGCTCCATGCGGCAATTTCCGACGGCCAGGTCGTACGTCGGCTGGTGCCGACTTTTTTACCGCACAGGTCAGTCAATTCCTTGAGGTCTTCACGCTTGGCCAGGGTGTACAGCTGCGGGCCGCTGGTGAAGTAGTCGATAAAGGTCACCGCCTTCTGACGCTCGGCAGTGTCGGTCATGCCCGACAGCACAATGTCCACGCGCTTGGTGGTCAGGCCGCTGAGCATTTGTTCGAAGCCGGTTTCCTGCCACTTGATCTTCACCCCCAAACGCTCGGCCAGGGCGTTGCCCAGGTCAAAGTCCAGGCCGGTGAGCTTGTTGGTGGCGGTGTCCTTGAAATCCATCGGCGGGTAGTTCGGCACGATGGCCGCGCTGATCTCACCCTTGTCCTTGATCGCTGCCGGCAATGCCGCCAAAACCGAAGTGGAGGCCATCAGGCCTACGAGCAAACTTGGAAGAAACAGATTTTTCATGGGGGCGTTCTCGTTAGTTTTTTAGTTAAGTGCGAACGGCAGAAATAAAGCTTTGGGTACGCGGGTTTTGTGGGCTTATTAGAATTTCTTCCGGGCTGCCGGCTTCCACAATCTGGCCGGCATCCATAAACACCATGCGGTTGGACACTTCGCGGGCGAAGCCCAACTCATGGGTGACCACAATCATGGTCATGCCGGTGGTGGCCAAATCGCGCATCACCGACAGCACTTCTCCTACCAGCTCCGGGTCGAGGGCTGACGTGGGTTCGTCAAACAACATCAGCTTGGGGCGCATCGCCAGCGCACGGGCAATTGCAACACGTTGTTGCTGGCCGCCGGACAACTCCACCGGGTACGCATTGCGCTTGTCCGCCAGGCCGACGCGGGCCAACAACTCCAACGCATCCTCGGTGGCTTCCTTGGGCGAGCGCTTGAGCACCTGGCACGGGCCCTCGATGATGTTCTGCAACACAGTCATGTGCGGGAACAGATTGAAGCGCTGAAACACCATGCCGGTGGCCAACCGCTGACGGGCGATCTGTGATTCATTCAATTCGTGCAGCTTGTTGCCGACGACCCGGTAGCCCACCAGTTCGCCATCGACCCACAGGCCGCCCTTGTCGATTTTTTCCAGCTGATTGACGCAGCGCAGCAGGGTACTTTTGCCGGAACCGGACGGGCCGATGATGCACAGCACTTCGCCTTGTTCGACTTCCAGGTTGATGTCCTGCAACGCGTGATACTGGTCGTAATACTTGTTCAGGTTCACGGCCTTGACGATGCTTCTCATGGGCAAATCTCCTCAGTCAGGGCTTACGAACGCTTGCCGGCGCCGCGGGCAAAACGACGCTCGAGGCGGCTCTGACCGAATGAAAGAACAGTCACCACCGCCAGGTACCAGATGCCGGCAACAATCAGCAGCTCCATGACCCGGGCGTTGGCGTAGTAGATGTTTTGCGCGTTGTGCAGCAGCTCCGAGTACTGGATCACACTCGCCAGGCTGGTCATTTTCACCATGCTGATGAACTCGTTGCCTACAGGCGGAATGATCACCCGCATCGCCTGGGGCAGAATCACCCTACGCAGCGCCTGAAGGCTCGGCATGCCGATCGACTTGGCGGCTTCGTACTGGCCGGTGTCCACCGACAACAGGCCGGCGCGCACCACTTCAGCGGTGTAGGCACCCTGGTTGATGCTCAGGCCGAGGAGGGCGGCCACGAACGGCGTCATCAGGTCCACGGTGTCGATGCTGAACAGGCCGGGAATCGCGATCACCGGGAAAATCAGCGCCAGGTTGAACCACAACAGCAGTTGCAGAATCAGCGGCGTACCCCGGAACAGCCAGGTGTAGGTGATGGCCACGTAACGCAGGATCGGGTTGGCCGACATGCGCATGATCGCCGTGATCACCCCGATCACCACCCCCAGCGCCATGGCCAGGATCGACATGATGATGGTGTTCACCAGGCCCCAGATGATCGCCTCGGACGTGAGGAACTGACCGATGTAGGACCATTCGATCTGGCCGTTGGCGAATGCACGCAGCAAGGCAGCCAGTGCGATCACGATCAACGTGGCAAAAAACATCCGCCCGTAATAGCGACGCGGCACATGCTCGTACTGGGTGATATCGAACTGGTTCTCGGTCTGCTGGCGCTCGGCTTGCAAGCGCTCTGCCGGGGTTTGTTTCATGGTGACTCTCCAAAACAACTGAATACACTGATGATCGTTCCCACGCTCTGCGTGGGAATGCATCCCGTGACGCTCCGCGTCACCACCTGCATTGGCGGCAGGACGCGGAGCGTCCAAGGCGGCATTCCCACGCAGAGCGTGGGAACGATCTTTAACCCTGTAGGAGCGAGCTTGCTCGCGATGGTCGTGAACGATAACGCTGGAAACCTGACACCCAGCGGCGTTCTTGAGTTTTTCGCGAGCAAGCTCGCTCCTACAAGTGAAGCTGTCTCAAATCCGAAAACCGGTGTAACTCTGTGCCCACTCTTGCTGCACAGCCAACGCAGTCTTCAACCGCCCAATCTGCTCCCTTA
Source organism: Pseudomonas sp. G5001 (assembly GCF_013385475.1). NCBI lineage: Bacteria > Pseudomonadati > Pseudomonadota > Gammaproteobacteria > Pseudomonadales > Pseudomonadaceae > Pseudomonas > Pseudomonas sp. G5001. The sequence continues at coordinate 5,714 of NZ_JACAPZ010000033.1, read as the reverse complement.
CCCGCTCCGGTGCCGTCCCACCCCAACCACTGCGCGCCGCAATCGCCGCTTCCAGGGTCAGGCACTCACGCACTTGCGGCGTCAGCCGCGTATCCACCTCTGCCAACAACGCCGGCGAGGCTTCCCACAATTCAATTTCATGCTTCTCACAGGCCTGCACCAAGGCACCGGTAATCTCATGGGCCTCCTTGAACGGCACACCACGAGTGGCCAGCCAATCCGCCACCTCAGTTGCCAATGTGAAACCCATCGGCGCCTGACGCCGCAGCTCTTCCACCTGCACCTTCATCGTCGCGACCATCCCGGCCATCGCCGGCAGCACCAGCAGCAACGTATCCACGCTGTCCAACACACTGTGCTTGTCTTCACTCAAATCGCGGTTGTACGACAGCGGCAACGACTTGAGCGTGGACATCAGCCCGGTCAGGTTGCCAATCAGCCGCCCCGCTTTACCCCGCGCCAATTCGGCAATGTCCGGGTTCTTCTTCTGCGGCATGATCGAGCTACCGGTGGCGTAGGCATCGTCCAACTGCACCCAGCGAAACTGCCGCGACGACCACAGGCAAAACTCCTCCGACAGCCGTGAAATATTCACCCCGAGCATGCCCGCCACAAACAGAAACTCCGCCACGTGGTCACGACTGGCTACAGCATCAATCGAGTTTTCGCACGGCCCGGTGTAACCCATCTCCTTGGCCGAATGCTCCGGCTGGCGCGCAATCGCCGAGCCGGCCATCGCCGCAGCACCCAACGGCGACAACGCCGTACGCGCATCCCAGTCCACCAGGCGCTGCACATCCCGCAGCATCGATTGCGCATGAGCCAACAAGTGATGGGCGAACACAATCGGCTGCGCCTGCTGCAAATGGGTGAAGCCCGGGCAGATGCTCTCGATATGCTGCTCGGCCTGGTCCACCAGCGCCTGCTGCAAGCCCAACACCTCGGTGGTGATGGTGCGCGCGTGGTCTCGCAGGAACAGGCGCAAATCGTTGGCCGTCTGGTCATTGCGCGAACGTCCGGCGCGCAACTTGCCGCCCAGGGCGCCCAAACGCTCGGTCAACACCCGCTCGATGAAGGTGTGCACATCCTCGTCATCCAGCGTCGGGTGCAGGCGGCCAGCGGCAAAGTCCTCACCGATGCGGTCCAGCGCTTCCAGGGTGCGCAAGGTTTCCGACTCATCCAGCAACCCGGCGCGCTGCAACTCACGGGCATGGGCCCGGGAGCCGGCCAGGTCGTAGGGCGTCAGGCGAAAATAGTGCTCGGGGCAACGGGACAGCGCCGCCAAAGCAGCAGACGGGCCGGACTTGAAACGAGCACCCCAGAGGCGATCGGTGGGCTGAGACATGGTGTTCCTCACGCTTGTTTTTAGAAGTGACAAGCCCGATGGACGTGGCTTGGCCTTATGGATTCGGAGGGCAGTAGCAAAACGAAAAGTCCTGATCGTAGTGTCAGGTTTTTAGGGGCGTTAAATCAGCCGGTAAAAGCTGTTCAACCCGCTATATTCAAGGTTGCCAAGGGCGGTTAAGTATGTTCATTATTGCCGCCCGGCGATGTTCATGGAGTAGGTCAAAGCCTGTTGAATATGGCACTTGAGGTCAACACGTATTATGGAAACCCCACTTTCCAATTCTGGAAACATACCGCCAAAACCCGGCACAAGACCGCCCCTGCAACTCAGCGGCCTGGATTTCAAATTGCTGCGGGTGTTCAAGGCTGTGGTCGAAGCGGGCGGCTTCAGCGCGGCGCAGAACGAGCTGAATGTGGGCTTGGCGGCGATCAGCAAGCAGATTTCCGACCTGGAAATTCGCATCGGCATGCGCCTGTGTACGCGAGGGCGGGAAGGGTTTGGCCTGACCGAAGAAGGCAAATTAGTCTATCAAGCGTCCATTGAATTATTTGCCTCGGTAGACAGTTTCAGAGACAAGCTTAGTTCGGCACAGAATGAACTGATCGGCGACCTTAGTGTGGGCGTTATTGATAACACCGTCTCCGACGTTAATTCACCATTGATTAACGCGCTGGGAAGATTACATACAGAGTCGCCAAAAATAAGATTACGTCTACATGCCTCGCAACTGGACGAAGTTGAACGGGGCGTGGTGGAAGGGCGGCTGATTGTCGGCATCGTCCCGGTGTACCAGCGGCGGGAAGAATTCGATTATTTCCCGCTATACGAAGAAAAGTCCCACGCGTACTGCGCCGTCGGGCATCCGCTGTTTGAAGCGAGTGGCATCAACGCAGATGTGTTGCGCCAGCATGAAGTGGTCAACCATCGTTACGCGATCCACAGCGACAAGGCCAACTTCGTCAGCTACGACAGCCAGTCCGCCTCGGCCTCACAGGTAGAAGCCGTCGCCATCCTCATCCTCACCGGCCGCTTCCTGGGCTTCCTCCCCGAACACTACGCCGCGCCGCTGGTGAGGGAAGGGCGCCTACGCGTGTTATGCCCGGAGCAGATCCACCTGAGCACACCATTCAACCTCATCCTGCGCCACAACGCCCCACGAAGCCCGCTGGTCAAAGCCTTCGCAACGGCACTCGGCGTGGATCTCAAAGCGCCAATCTAACGAATTCCCACCACCCTAAGAACCTACAGAGATCCCCTGTGGGAGCTGTCGAGCCCCAGCGAGGCTGCGATGGGATCAACTCGGTCTACCCGCAGACCCTATCCACCCGCATCACCGCCGCAACTTGCCCAACTTCTTCTTCGCATGAAAATGCGCTTCCTGCGCCGCTACCAACAGCTACTGTTCGGCTACGCTCGTCGGGTAGCTGCTATAGAGCTATGCAATAGAGCACCTGCAAACTATCATTCTTACCTGTCTTCCCATGCCTAGAGAGGTGTTCCTTATGTCTACTGGAACGATCTTCACTAATAACCGTACACAAAATATCCGCATCCCTGCTGACATGCGTTTTCCCGCTGGGGTGAAAACTGTAGAGGTGCGTGCCGTGGGGCGCGAACTGATTATTTCGCCGGTTGAAAACACTTGGGACAGCTTTTTCCTTGCAAGCGAATCGGTATCTGATGATTTTATGGAGGAGCGCGCCGACCAAACCCAGCAAGAGCGAGAGTCCTTTGATGATTAAGTACATGCTTGATACGAACATCGTGATCTACATCATCAAGCGTCGGCCTATGGAAATACTGGAAAAATTCAATGCGAATGTAGGTCGTATGGTGATCTCTTCGATCACCCTTGCGGAATTGATGCACGGGGCCGAAAAAAGCCAGTTTGTTGAGAGAAATACTCGGGCGGTGGAGGACTTCATCTCCCGGCTTGACGTCATTCACTACGATGACAAGGCCGCTTTTCACTACGGCTCGATCCGCTCCGATCTCGAAAAGAAGGGCACTCCAATCGGCGTAAATGACCTGCACATCGCGGGCCACGCCAGAAGCTCAGGATTGGTCTTGGTGACTAACAACGAAGGTGAGTTCAAGCGAGTGAATGGCTTGATCGTGGAAAACTGGATCGCCGCCTAAGGCAGTCAATCCAGCGCACACAGATAGGTCGTCCAGGCGATTCAGCGTTGCTTGATTCGTTTCTTCTTCGCATGAAAATGCCGAAAATGCGCATCCTGCGCCGCCGCCAACAACTCCCGATCCCCGCGCGTATCACCCCAGGCCCTGAGCCGATACTCCCCCAGATCCCCATAAACCGCCTCAAGCCGAAGCACCTTATTCTCACACCGGCAATTATTCCCGGTGAGCTTGCCCGTCAATACTCCGTCAACCACCTCAAGCTCAGTGCCTATCAACTTGATCCCAAGCCGATCCGCAAACGGCTGCAATACCAACGCTGGCGATGCCGAACACAGCGTCACCACGGCCCCGGACTTCACCTCATCGGCCACCGATTGCAGCCCGGTTGGGCGCATCAGCTTGTTCCAATACGCCTGGCAATACGCTTCCGCTTTCTGCTGAACCCACGCCTTGTCCACGCCGGTCATAAAGGTGCGGATCAACTGCGCCTTGAGCTCATCACGGCTAATCACGCGCAACACAAACTGCGCGCCAGGTACGGCCAGCTTCACCATCCTGCGCACGAATTCGCCTTTACCAAAGGCGAACTTCAGGAACGGCACGAAGCTGTCGTGGTGGGTCAGGGTGCCGTCGAAGTCAAAGACGGAGAGTACTTTGGCATCCAAGGGGCCGGATTCGAGCATGTCTGGGTTCACGGGCGGGTCTCGGTCCTATCTCGTAATTTTGGTAATACATCAGTTGTGACCACAGAAGTTTACTCTTCTTTCAATCTTTCGATTTTCGAGTAAAGCCCTTTGGTGAAGTCACCGCGGTCACTTGATCGGTGACAACGCTGATGGCAATTCGGGCACAAGGCTACAGCATTGGTGATGCGATCCGAACCCTTCTGGGCGAGGTGCTTGACGTGATGTACTTCAAGAAATGGCAAGCCATCCACTTCGAAGGGAGCGTTTGAACCGCAGCCTTCGCAAATGCCATTGGCCTCATTCAATACCCAAGCGCGTACTTTGGGATCGCGAACAAAAGCCGTACCGACAATGGACACTTTCTGTGGCTTCGCAATTCCGTCCGGCACCTTCTCGATGGGCTGCTGCAGTAGCTTGGAGGCTCGGCGGACGAGGATTTGTTCATCTGCAGTTTGCGCTGTTTCATCTGATTCAAATATACGAAGGGCAGTGAGGGCTTTGCGAATCTGTTGTTCTACTCCCGAGCCCACGTTATTTGCAGGTTTGTACCCCTTGATCCGATACAGGCCCATTTGGACCAGAACCGCAGAGATATTCTGCATGCGAAACTCGATGGAGCCTTCTGTACGACCTGCGATTGGTCCCTGACGTAGCAATCGGTTTTCATGGGCTTTATTAAAGGGTTGGCCGCTCTTCTCCAACGCCAACATCTTCAAGTAGGTCTCGACTGCCGCGGCTAATTCCTCGTCGCTCCAGTCGATGCTGTCTTTTGTAATATCCATACAGTCGCCGAGGGTAGAAAGTCCTCGGACGATACTGAGTGGCCACTAGCACGTCTACGAAATTTCCTACGAGACTGTAGGATTTGGCACTCTGCAAATACAAAAAAGCCCTGAACAAGTCAGGGCTTTTCAGTTGGCTAAGGAATCAATCCCAGCTCAGCGCGCCGCCAGTCTGGTACTCGATCACACGGGTCTCGAAGAAGTTCTTCTCTTTCTTCAAGTCCATGATCTCGCTCATCCAAGGGAACGGGTTAGTCGTCCCTGGATACTCTTCCTTCAACCCAATCTGCGACAGACGACGATTCGCGATGAACTTGAGGTAGTCCTCCATCATCGCCGCATTCATCCCCAGCACCCCACGCGGCATGGTGTCACGCGCGTATTCGATCTCCAGCTGAGTCCCTTGCAGGATCATCTGGGTCGCTTCTTCCTTCATCTCGGCATCCCACAGGTGCGGGTTTTCGATTTTGATCTGGTTGATCACATCGATACCGAAGTTCAGGTGCATCGACTCATCCCGCAGGATGTACTGGAACTGCTCGGCCACGCCGGTCATTTTGTTGCGACGGCCCATGGACAGGATCTGGGTAAAGCCGCAGTAGAAGAAGATGCCTTCCAGGACGCAGTAGTACGCCACCAGGTTGCGCAGCAGCTCTTTGTCAGTCTCAACGGTACCGGTTTCGAACTTCGGATCGGAGATCGAACGGGTGTACTTCAAGCCCCAAGCCGCTTTCTTCGCGACCGATGGAATCTCGTGGT
>NZ_JACAPZ010000032.1:0-49448 GCF_013385475.1 Pseudomonas sp. G5001 | reverse complement strand
GCGAGGCACCGAGTGGTGGGGCAAAGCGTTTTTTGGTTACTTTTTTAGGCGTTTGTAAAAAAGTGACCCGCTGTAAGAGCGGAACCATAAGCCGCCGTTACCGAAGAAACGGATATGTACTCAGTCAACAATAAACCGCACCCCCGCCCTAACCCGCTCATCCACGGTCAATTCGAAAATATCCGGCCGGGCATAATGCCCAACCACATCATAGTCATACCGCGCCCGCACCAAATCATCCGTATCAATCCGCGCCACCAGCAACCCCGCCCCACCGAGCAATGGCCCGGCAAGAACGTCCCCCATGGGCCCGACAATCACACTGCCCCCCGCGATCAGAGGCCGATCCACCGGCCAGTTCGCCACCTCCACACCCAACGCCTGGGGTGACGCCTGCACCTGACACGCACTCACCACAAAACACCGCCCCTCATGGGCAATATGCCGCATGCTCACCTGCCACATTTCCCGCTCATCCACCGTCGGCGCGCACCACACTTCCACACCCTTGGCGTACATCGCGGTGCGCAACAACGGCATCATGTTCTCCCAGCACACGGCGCCACCGATGCGCCCTACCGCGGCATCAACCACCGGCAACGTCGAACCATCACCCTTGCCCCAGATCAGCCGCTCAGTGCCGGTAGGCATCAATTTGCGATGCCTGGCCACCAACCCGCCCACCGGCTCGAAATACAGCACAGTGCAATACAACGTGCTGCCACTGCGCTCGATCACGCCCAACACCAGGCTCGCCCCGGTGCGCGCCGACAAGCCGGCCAGCGCTTCGGTCTCCACACCCGGCACATCAATCGCATTGGCAAAATACCGCGCAAAGGCCTCGCGCCCTTCAGGCAGGCGATACCCCAGCTGGGTGCCGAAGCCTTCACCTTTGGGATAACCCCCGAGCAACGCTTCCGGCATCACCACCAGTTGCGCACCGCTGCGCAGGATTTCGTCCTCGTAGGACAGGATCTGTTCCAGGGTCTCAGCCTTGCCACCCGGCAAGGAACCGATTTGCAGCGCAGCCACGGTAGAAACAGGCATCACGATCACTCCGTATCAATGGGGGTTGCCCATTCTCCGGCCAGCGGCAATCATGAATAAAGCCCGCTTCGCTGCTAACTGATATGAGCCATATGAATATCGCCAACGTCGATCTCAACCTGCTGAAAACCTTCGAGGCCCTGCACGACGAATCCAGTGCCAGCCGTGCCGCCCTGCGCCTTGGCGTCACGCAGTCGGCGATCAGTGCAGCCCTGCGCCGCTTGCGCGATGTGTACGGCGATCAGTTGTTCGTGCGTACCGGCCGGGGCCTGGCGCCCACCTTGCGGGCCAATCAGTTGAAGCCGGTGATCAGCGAAGCCCTGGATCGCTGCCGCCAGAGCCTGGCGATGGTGGATCCCCAGGGCAATCACTATCAGGGCCGTTCGGTGGTGGTGGGGTTATCGGATGATTTCGAAATCGCCTACGGCCGGCGGCTGATTGAAGAGATTGCCCGGCGTGCGCCAAAGCTGCGGTTGATGTTCCGCCAGACCCACAGCCAGATCGTTGCCGACGCCCTGCTCGACCGCAGCCTGGACCTGGCAATCACCGCCGGCGGGTTTGCCGAGCGCCGGTTGAGCCGGCAGGTATTGGGGGAAGGCCATTACGCGTGCCTGGTGGACCCCGACAGCCTGGCGCCGGGACAACAGGCCATCGACCTCGACGAGTTCGTCAGGCGCGAGCATGTGCTGGTGTCATCCGGCGGGTTTATCGGGATCACCGACGAGGGCCTGGCCGCGCAGGGGCTGAGCCGCCACGTAGGTGCCTCGACCACGCACTTCGCGGCGCTGCCGTTCCTGCTCAAGGGCAGCCAGGCGGTGGCGACCATCCCCGGCCATGCGGCCCAGGCCATCGCGCAGATGACCGGACTGAGGGAGCTGCCTTGCCCGCTGGCGCTGCCGCGTTACCCGGTGGAGCTGGGCTGGCGCACCCAGGCGCAACTGGATCCGTTGCTGCTCAAGGTGCGCGAGGCAATCGAGGCTTGTTTTACTTCGCCGCCATCAGGCGATTGACTTCACTGCGCACCATGTTCGAGAACTCCGGCGGTGACATGCCGTCCAGTTCTGCACGCACCCATTCGGCCCATTTGCCCTTGCGCTTGGCGCGTTCGCCAAACAGGCGGGCGGCCTCACCCTTGGCCTTGCCCAGGTTGCTTTGCCAGAGGTCGTAGAGACGGGACTTTTCATCTTCCAGCGCGGCGCGCTCGGCGAGGGGCTTGTTGGCCAGATTGAAGCTCATGTTGAATTACCTGCTGCACAAATAGGTGACATCTTACACTGTAGGTTGAAATTTCCTGGCCTGGATTTCTCCTAAGCTGACCACAGGAAAAAAACTGCAACTTTTGCCCGCTTCAAACACTCCATTCTTCATCAAGCGCATTCATTGCCACATTCACCCGCAAGGAGTTAACCCAATGGCTCGCAAATCTGCCGCCCAAGCCGTCGAAGACCAAATCAAGGACCAAGCCTTCAGTGAACTGACCGCACTGATCGAAGAATCGGACAAGCTGCTCAAAAGCAGCGCGTCACTGGTGGGGGAAGAAGGTGAAACCCTGCGTGAACAGGTCGCCATCAAGCTCAAGCAGGCGCTGGACTCGGTGTCCAATGTGCGCGAGCGCAGCAAGCCGGTGGTGGATGCCACCGAAACCTATATCGGTGGCCACCCATGGCAGACCGTGGCGATTTCCGCCGGGTTTGGCCTGGTAGTCGGCCTGTTGCTGGGCCGCCGCAACTGATCTGATGCAACGGCTGCGCCCTCCCCGGGCGCAGCTCGCTTCACGCCTGTGCCAACACCCGCAACCGACTCAATTCCTGCGTTTCGATCTCGATCCCGCCTGATAGCGACTTCGCCCGTGTGCGATGGCGCCGATCCCCCGGCAAACGCCGCAACCCTGCCGCATGCATCTGTCGCACCAATTCCTGGCTGCGCTCGGCGAAGCTCTGCCCGGCGGTCTTGCTCGGGTCGATCACGATCAGCAGTTGGCCGGTCCATGGGGTGCGAGCGCCGGGGTGATCGGACCAGTTGAACTCAAACGAGAAGTTACCGCCCGTGAGGGCCGCGGCCAGCAGCTCGACCATCATCGACAGGGCCGACCCCTTGTGCCCGCCAAACGGCAGCAGTGCGCCGCCTTCGAGGATCGCCTTGGGGTCCTGGGTCGGCTGGCCGAGGCTGTCCACGCCCATACCGGGTGGCAGGCGTTCGCCCTTGCGCGCGGCAATCTGCACGTCGCCATGGGCGATAGCGCTGGTGGCCAGGTCAAACACGATCGGCAGGCCATCGGCGCGGGGCGCGGCGAAGGCAATGGGGTTGGTGCCGAACAGCGGGCGGTCGGCGCCGTGGGGCACCACGCAGGTCATGCTGTTGACCACGCTCAAGGCCACCAGGCCTTCTTCGGCGAAGGGCTCGACATCCGGCCAAAGCGCCGCGAAGTGGTGGGAGTTATGGATCGCCAGCAAGGCAATCCCGGCACTGCGGGCCTTTTCCACCAACAACGGGCGGGCGGCTTGCAGTGCGGGCTGGGCGAAGCCGTTGCCGGCATCCACCCGCACAAATCCGCTGGCCACATCCTCGACCACCGGCACCGCCTTGCCGTTGACCCAGCCACTGGCCAGGGTCGAGACGTAACCGGGGATACGGAATACACCGTGGCTGTGGGCACCGTCGCGCTCGGCGCTGGCGCAGTTCTCGGCCAGCACCTGGGCCACATCGGCCGACGTACCGTGGCGGACAAACACCTGGCGCAGCAGGTCGGTCAATTGCGCATAACTGAGTCGCTCTGATGAAGACTCGACATCCAAAGGCGATGCAGACATCTGAAGCTCCCGTTTATTTATTGGAATGGGCAACAGCGTACAAGAATCGGTCCGTCGATTAGACAGGGTTTGCCCCATGGCTGTCGACAGGGAGCGCCAGACATATCTAGCCCCTCGTGGCGCCAGGCCTGGATAGGTTGCAGGCACGCAACTCTTCAAGGATCAGGATGATGAGCCACACCCCTCTCCCGTATTTTTTCCCCGAAGCCATGCGCGTGGGCTGGAGGGCGCTGGACCGTGAGCGCCAGCTGAACATCGACAGCAGGGACATCGAGTTTCTCGGCAAGGTGTTTTTTGCCAGCGATGCAGGCCGTCGCCAACAGTCGCCGCCAATGATCGCGCAGCGCATCTGGTTGAATAAAAGCACTGCCAATGCCGTCGAACTGGCCGGCAGCTTCATGATGAGTTCAACCAGCGCCTACCCACATGCCTGGCTCTACACCCCGTACGGCGGCCTGGAAAAATTCGACAGCCCCGCCCACTTGCTGACAGCACTGACCGAGCGCTTGAAAACCCCGGACAGCGCCACGCAACTGCTGTACTTCCTGCCCTTGCAGCAACAACCATCGCCGCTACTCGACAACCGACTGGTGCTGACACCGGAGGCCATGCTCGGCGACGTATTGGGTGAACAGGAAAAAACCCTCAGGCGCTATCAGGAGAATAATCGCCAGGCGCTGCTGGCGGCGTTGAAACAGTTGCCCGCCCTCGGCGCCCTGCTTTCAAAACTGCTCGAAAGCGTCTGCCGCCCACTGTTCCCCGGGCTCAGCCCCGGCGAAGCCCACGTGAGTTTTTTCGCCATACAACCCGTTGGGCACACGGTGCCTCGCTGGCTCGACTCGCTGCAACTCAATGACGCGGTGCTGTTGTACTACCGTGAACAAGCCTGGCCCGCCGGGCAAACCCGGGAGTTCTTCCACCCCAAGCGGCCTGCCGACGCCAAGGCCCGCGACACGCAGCGTTGGGAAACCGCGATCAAACAAGCAGCCGGCCAACTGATCCCGTTCCTGCACAGTGCACTGGAGACGTTCTGGAACAGCGAGATCGCACCGGGCGTGTCGCGTCGGGCCTGGTTCGCCCGGGCCATGGCCGCCAATGCGCAACTGGATCTGCTGTTCAAGCGCCAGCAATCCATCATCAGTCCGGAGCAAAGCCGGGCATTGGCAGCGCTGTACTCTTCCCGGGGTAACGAGGCCCCCCCGAACAGCCAGACGCTGCGCGTCGAGAACGTACAGATCTGGGAGCAGCCAAGCAACACCGTCGAGCTGGCCAGCACCTTGATGATCGGCAATTCGCAGACCTTTCTCTACACCCCCGAGAAGGGCCTGCAGGTGCTCGGGACCTACGACGATCTGATGGGCACCCTCAAGGCCATGGTCAAGGCACCAGGCTATGAAGACGACCTCTACAACCTGATGTCCCTGGAGGAGCGGGCGCTGTTTGTGGGGTTCAAGACGCCGCAGTTTTCCGGCATTCCTATCGCCGGCAATCTGTTTGAGCAGGTGCTCGAAACCATCATCGGCAAGCAGCAACAGAACCTACGCTACGCACTCGACCTGTACCGACGCACCCGCGCCGGCATTGACCCCGCGGCCTTGCTCGACTACGCGGTGGATGTGCGGTACATGATCGACAGCCACCTCCCGGGCCTGGATACCGCGGGACGCTGGACGCCTCATTCGGTACTGGCCGACCCGACTCGCCCGGTGTCGGTGGCCGCCGAACGTGCCGCCCTGCTGCAAAAGCAGATGACCGATATCCAGGACACGCTGGCAACCCAGGTGCGAGCGCAACCCACATTGGCCAACACCGTCAATCAGGCGCTCACCGCCGAGTTCAACCGCCGCGGCTTGGCTGGCCACGATCCCGGCAAGATCTACGTCAATCGCTACGCCGCCAGCGCAACCGCGACACCCGCCACTGCGCCCCTGGAAAGCCAGAGCCTGCGCAGTTACTTTCTTGCGCGCCTGATACACAAGCGCGGGCCGATTCCGCAAACGCCGCACTATGGCCTTTACGCCAGCCAGGGCGATGGGTCTGTTACACCGCTGGGCGGCCTGGACATAGCGCAAGCCAACGCGGCGCTCGATGCCGCACTGGTCAAGTTTCATCACTCCAACATTGCCGATATTCCCCGCGAATACCTGGAACAGCTCAGGGCGCCGATGGCCCATGCCATGGCGGTGGCGATCCAGGGCGAAGCCAGGCTCAGGCGCCTCAACAACAGCCTGGACGCGCGTGATGAGGCGATCGTGCAGACGGTGTTTGATCTTCAACACCCTGATCGCCGCCGGCGCCAGGGCCTGGGTGGATTCATCCCGGATGCCTATGCGTTGACCGTCGAACCCGAGGGCCTGACGCAACGGGTGCCCCTGGCGCATTGCTTGATGCTCACCGAACGCGGTGGCCTGGCCCCGTCCCACTCAGGCCGGGCCGTGCTGTGGACGCCGGCGCGCGGCCTGGAGAGTTTCGCCAATGTCAGCCAGTTGCAGACAGAACTGCAACGACGACTGGCCGCCCCGGACCTTCGCAGGCAGCTACTGGCCAATCTCGACCCGCGCTATCTCAAACCGCACCAGGCCTGCGCACTCGGTCAGTTCATGCTGATCAACGGCGCGGTCGCACAGCACTGCCAGCAGTCCTGGATTGATCATTACCGGGCACAACGGGCTCACTGCCTCACCCTGACGCTCTCAGGGGACGCCTTGCTGAAGCGTCTCGGGGGGCTGGAAAAGGCCTTGCCGGCCAACGACCTGGGCCATGCCTCACAAATCGCCCAGACCTTCATGGCACAACAATCACTGCCCGCCTGGCTGGGGATGGCGTCTGTCAGCCAACAGCGTCGCCATGTCGAAATCCTTGAGCAATACCGCCACAGCCTCACGGATGACAAGGACTACCTTGACGATTTCCTGCCGCTGCCAGCGTATCTCGGCAGCAAGCTCATCGACTTGTTGCTGCCCTATGACGTGCGCCCGCAAGACGTCTACATCCTGCCCAAGCTGGTATTGGCCGGCCAGCGGCAGAACCTGGTGGACTACGCCCTCAATCACGTCAGCCAGCAAGCTGCTGCATTCGATGTCGAGTCCACAGCCGCCGGCCTGACACCTGCTGTGGTGCGCCAGATCCTCGCGCGCCTGCCCCTCAAGCAGGACCACCAGGCTTGCCTGGTCGAAAAACTCACCCCGGGCAAGCCGGGCGCAGACGTGCGGGAGCGCCGGTTTATTCGGCAACTGCCCTGGCAACTGTTGCAAAATGCCCACGCGCTGTGGCTGCAGGAACTGTTATCACCCGCGGGCCTGAGCCTGGTCGAACAGGTCCTCGACATGCCGGACGCGCTCGCCCGCGCAGCGGTCGAGGGCGCGACCTCGACAGTGCGTCCGCTGGAGTTGATCGCCACGGCGGGGGCCCGGTCCATCAAGGCCCTTGGGGTCTACTTGATCAGTGCCGTCGAAAGCACTCCGCTGGTGATGTATGCGCCCTATGGGCCGCAACAGGCGTTCCAGGAGTTCGACAACGAGGCGGATTTGATTCGGCGGCTCAACCTGCCCGGCCCCTTGCAGGACTGGGTGATCGGTCGCCTGCCAGAGGCTGAGCAAGCCACGTATAGACACCTCTGGGCCAGCACGGTCGGGGGAACCTCGGAAATCACCCTGGGGGCCAATCCGATCAGGGGCCACGCCCTCAAGCAGTTGTACCGCGACAACATCGGATTGATCTCGAACCTGTTTGAACAGCAATCCCAGGCCAACGGCCGGTCAGCCTGGGACACCCTCAAAGCCTTGTTCAGCAGCGGACTGCAGCACGCGCAGGCGTTGCTGCCGGGCAAACTGATGGTGCCGCTGGTGATCTGGCAAAGCTACAAACTGTTCCAGGCCTCTGCCGAAGACTTGCAGCAACACCGCTGGCGCGAGGCGCTGCAAACCTTCATCGGCGGTGTCGCGCAAATGGCTTCGATCCGCGCATTGATGGATGAGCCCTCGACACCAGGCACCGCCCCCGCGCAACCCGCGCCGACGCAAACGGCCAGTGTCTGGCACGACATCGACGTCACCGCCCGGGCCCGAACCCGGCTGCAAGCGTACGAAGCCTGCGACATCAGCCTGGAGGGCCTGACGGCAGGCAACACGGGCGTCTACACAGCGACGGACAACCGGCATTACCTGCCGTGCGCAGGCAAGGTCTACCGCGCCAGGCAGGTCGAAGGCCATTGGCGGCTTTTCAGTGCACGGTCCAAAGGACCGTTTGTGCGCCTGGATGCCAACCGCAAATGGACCCTGGACCCGGGCGCATCGGTTCGCCGCCACGGCCCCGGATGGAGTGCAATGATGGACCGCCGTGAGGTGCGGACAGCCGTGGACCAGGTGATGAACGTCGAGGCCCGCGGCCTGGCCGAGATTCGGCGTGTGTCGCCCGCCAGGGCCCAGGCGATCGTCGAGGCACTGGACCTGGCAACCTTCTACCTGCACAACTGCCAGCAGAACCTGAAACTGCTCGACCACCAGTATCCGCCCGTGACCCGGGTGCATCGCTTTATCAACCGCTTCTTCGGCATCCCGATAGACGCCGACACCGGCCCGGCCAAGTTTCCGGAAGCCCTCGCGCAAAAACTCATGGACACGGTGACCGCCCTCCTCGATGAGGCGCTGGAGCCGGCACTCTACTCGCTCAACTCCCGGCGTTTCGTCTCCGGTGCGCATATTGCCGAACCGGAACGGCATTGGGCGTTTACTATCGACGGCGACCCGGATCGACGCATCTACCTCACTGAAAACTTCTTCAACCCGCCTACGGCCGATTTCGAAGGGCGCCTGATCAATCACTTCGACCAAAGAGCCCATGCCCGCGCGACCACCTTGATTCATGAGTTGACTCATATCGTGAGCAATACCGCCGACGTCGCCTACCTCAACTCCACATCGCCCTTTTACGACCTGATCGAGGTACAGACCCAGGCCGGTCGCGATCTTCAGGACTGGCTGCGCAACGTGCAGGAGAATGCGTACTCGATCAACACGCCTGTTGGGCAATTGTTCAAATCAACGGACGCGTGGGGGCCTACCGGATTCGACCTGGGGACCGACCCGGAAGATGACTACATCAAGCAGCAGATTCTTGCCACGACCGGAGGCGTGGACTTGAGCAACGCGCGGGGAATTTTCAAAACCAACCTGACGCGGCGGTTCAACACACAGATGGATAACGCCGACTCACTGACCTTGCTGATCACCACCCTGGGGCGCCAGCTGGACCCCGTGCCTTCGATTGCCGAAGCCACACCGTAACAGACAGGGTGCGGGCCGAACGCCCGCCCCCGTCAGTTCATTCAGTCTTTCTGATCGCGCAACACATTGCCCGACTCACCGTCGATGCGGAACTCATAGACCACGCCATCGGCCTTGCGCCCCTCACCTTCCCAGTAGCCATCGTTATCGGCTTCGATCTTGTAGATCTGGACGTAACCAGCCTTGGTCTTGGCGGTCTCGATGGCTTTTTCGATGGTGATCCAGCCTGCGCCCGGTTTGTCCGCCAGGGCGGCTCCAGCACTGAGCAAGGCGGTGGTTGCGACAACGGCGGCTAAGGTTTTCTTAAGCATTTTCGTGCTCCATTAGGGAATGAGTGTTACCTGTCCTGAATTTTTTAGGGCCCTGCAGACGAGAATTAGTTCCAATTGATGTGCATTCGCCATGATGGCTGTTCTCGCCGTCCTGCTGTGGAGGTTAGAATGTCGGAAATCAGGATGAGTTAATGACAGATAAGTCCCTATCAGAAGCCGAATACGACGCCATCACCGATGCCGCTGCGCACTGGTGCATGCGTCTGCACGCTGGCGATTGCACGACGGCGGAGCGTCAGGCCTTCGAGCAGTGGCACGATGCGCATCCACTGCATGCCTTCGAATACGCCGCGATGCTGGAAATCTGGGACGTTGCCGATCACTTACCCCGCAGCGAGCCCGCCCCCGTCGTGGCGCGACGACTACCTCGCAGCCGTTTGAGGAACTACGCGGTAGCGGCGGCGATATGCCTGGTGGCCTTGCCACTGGCGGCCTTTACCGGCTGGGAAGCAGGCTGGCTGCCCAGCTCGTACAACCATTACGAAGCTGAAAACAGCTTGCGCCAGGTCACCCTTGACGACGGCAGCCAGGTTGAACTGAACCTGGGCACCGAACTGGTCTACAGCAATTTCAAGGATCAGCGCCGGGTTACCCTGAAAAAAGGCGAGGCGTTTTTCAAGGTCAGCCATGACGCGCAACATCCGTTTATCGTCCACGCCGGGGACGGCCAGGTTCGAGTGACCGGCACTCAGTTCAATGTCTGGAAATACGAAGACCATGTGCGGGTCATGCTGCTGCAAGGCTCGGTGCTGGTGAGCAGCGACGACGCCCACAGCGGCCTGCGCCTGTCACCCGGGATGCAGGCCAGCTACAACCGTGGCGATGCCAGCCCCCAGGCCCAGCCAATTGCCCCGGGCGACACGGCCCTGGCCTGGCGTGAAGGCAAGCTGATCCTCGACAACCTGGCCCTGGCCGACGCGTTGCCGCTGATCAATCGCTACCTGAGCAAACCCGTGATGCTGGCCGACGCCGGCACCGGCGCGATCCGCATTGGTGGCATCTACAACATCAACGAGGTGTCCAACCTCGTCCCCTCCCTGCCCAAGGTCCTGCCGGTCTACCTGACCCAGAACCAGGACGGCAACCCTGTACTCAATTCGATTCCGCGCAAAACCCCAAAGAGCTGAGCCAGGGTCATGGGCCTGCGCCCTCCTCCCGGATGCTGCCTGCGTCAAATCGTCCATTTTTGAAACACTTGCACCGGCTGAGCTGACAGCCGGCTGCGGAGTGCCGGGTTTACGGCGCGCAGTGTTTCATCCCTGAGACACCTGCCAGGCGGGCTGGACAAAGGCCCGCTGTCTCACAGTTGAAACACATCCACTGTGCATTCTATCCCCGCGCTCATAACCCCATGAATGTCATCCCAAATTCAAAAGCGGCACAGCTCCTGCTCTCTTCCTGACAGCGCTGTTTAGGGTCAGCGCCAAGAATAAGGAATGCCGTCGTGAAGACACTTAATCCAGGCTCATTGAGCCTTCTGCTGATCAGCTGTGTACTGAGTACCAGCGTGAGCCTCCCGGTGCTCGCGGCAGGCGACGGTGTGATCGTGATTCAGCGCACCGTCCAGGGCCACATGGCTGGCCGCACCGCTGGCGTCGACCCCAACCCGGTCACCGTCAATGCCAATTCTTCTCCACAGATCCTGCGGGCCACCAGCGAGCTGAGCGACAACGACTACGCCAACATCAGCAGCGGCTCCAGCATCACTCGCGCCATCCTGCCCGGCGGCAACCTTCCCGGCTTGACCAACAACGGGGGTGGCGTAGGCCTCGGTGGCGGCGCAGCGGCCGGCCATGGTGGCGGCTCCAGCCTCTCGGGGCAGATCAATGGCTCAATCTCCCGCGGCATGGCGCCTTTGAACAATATCGGCAGCCTGATGGGAGGCCAGTGAGATGAACCATTCCTGGTTGTTCCTGGCGATCCTGGGCTGCTCGGCGGCCATGGCTGACAACAGCGCAGTGATCGACAACTCCGGCAAGCAATACAACGGCATCGTCTCGATCAACCAGGCGGCCGGCAATCAGCAACAACAGCTCAACAGCCGCGCGATTTCGGCGGGCAGCAACTCCCAGGCGGGCGGCGCCCTCAGCCAGACCATCGGCGGCGCACCGGCCGATCGCTCCCAGAACGCCAGGGTGGCGATCCAGGGCAGCTCTTTCAGCAATGGCAGCGGTGTACTGGGCGTCAACCAGTCGGCCGGGGCCAGCAACCAGATGATCAATGCGGTGCGGATCAGCGTGAATGCTGGCCCGCAAAGCATCGACGACAGCGTCATGTCGCAACAGAACGTGGCGCTGTCACCAAACTCAGGGTTCACCTCTACCACTGGCAGCCGCCAGGTCGTCACAAGCGACCAGGCCTTCACCGGCAGCCGTGGAGTGGTACAGGTGAATCAGAGTGCCGGGGTGGGGAACCGCATGGCTAACGCCCTGAACGTACAGATCCAATGATTCATTGGAGCTCGAAGCTGGACCGTACCAACACTTAACCAACTAATTAGAAGCAAGGGGAAATACCATGAAAACTACAATGGCTCTTAAACCACTGGCCTTCGCTCTCGCTGCAATCATGGCTGCCGCCGCACATGCCAACCCACCTACTCATCAGCCTACCGCTGCAGTAGCCGCCGTTTCCGATGCGCAATCGAGCAACCACAATGGCGTGCTCAACCTGGGCACCCAGAACAACGCGTCGGCCAACAACTCGTTGAACGGCAGCAGCGGCAACGCCCAGGCCAACATCGCAGCCGGTGATGGCAACCAACAAGACAACCAGACCGCCATTGCGGCCGGTGATGCAGATGCCGTGTTTGCCCAAGCTACCATTACCCAAGACAACCGCAACAACGTCTCGGTGCAAGTGGCTACCCACAACAACGCGTCGCTCAACAACTCGGCCAACGGCAGCTCCGGCAACCTGGGTGTGAGCGTTGCCGCGGGTAACTTCAACCAACAGAAAAACCAACTGGCAATTGCTTCTGCCAGTGGTGCCGCCGCCGCTGCCTCGAGCAACACCACTCAAACCAGCGTCGACAACACCTTCCTCAATACCGTGGCCACTCAGTCTGGCCCATGGGGCAGCCACACTTACCTGCCTGTCGTGAACAACGCCAGCGCCAACAACTCGCTTAATGGCTCTTCGGGCAACCTGGGCGCCAACATTGCTGCAGGCGTGGGCAATCAGCAGGGCAACACCACTGTGATTTCCTCCGGCGTACGTTTCTGATGCAACGGGGCCTTGGCGACAAGGCCCCTTTTTATTCCAGTGTCCTCCAGGCCATTCGATCATGCGGATCATCGCCCTCACCCTCCTGTTATTGCTCACCGGCCCGACTTGGGCGGGGCAAATGGCGATTGCTGCCATGCCCGGCGGTGGCGTGATCTTCAAGAAGGTCGAGAGCATCCGTGAACGCAAGTTCGCCAACCTGGTGGAACAGAAAACCGATTTCAGCTGCGGTGCCGCCGCCCTGGCCACCATCCTGCGCCAGGCCTACTGGATGGATGTGGATGAAGACCACATCATCAAGGGCATGCTGGTCAACGCCGATCAGGACCTGGTGCGTACCCAGGGCTTTTCGATGTTGGACATGAAGCGCTACCTGGAAAGCATCGGGATGCGCGCCCGGGGTTACCGGATCAATGCAGACACCCTGCTCACGGTGAAGATCCCGGTGGTGGTGTTGCTGGAGATTCGCGGCTACAAGCACTTCGTGGTGATGCAGCGCGCCGACAAGGACTGGGTGTACATCGGCGACCCGGTACTGGGCCATAAACGCTATGCCCGCGACGACTTCGTCAAAGGCTGGAATGGCATCGTCTTCGCGGTATTGGGCGAAGGTTATGACAAGACCAACGTGCTGCTCGACCCGCCCACCCCACTGACGGCGAAAAACAGAATCAATGAGTTCAGTCCGGTGCGGGACAGTGAATTGATGGACTTCGGTTTTATCCAGAGCGACTTCTTCTAGAAGCGCAATAAGGGGCAGGACGCTCCAGGAGCAAACGATGAACACTTACCGTTGGCTGACGGTCATGTGCCTGGCAGCCTCAATGCCCGCTTATGCGTCATCGGTGTTCAAGCCGATTGAAATAAAGGACTCGGAACTGGCTGACCTGCGTGGTCGCTACGTGATGCCGGGGCGGATCATCAGTTTTGGCATCGTGATGAGCAGTACCTGGACCAATGCCACCGGCGACAGCGTGACCGGCTCGGCCAGCATGAACGTCAACGCGTCGACCGTCACCCCGCAGTTTTATGTGCAGGTAACCGACAGCCCCACCAAAGTCTCGCCCAACCAGCCGAATGGCACCGGCACGGTGGTCGGTGGTGCCGGCCTGGGCAGCGGCCAGGGCGTGACCCAAAGCGTGCGCGCCGCCGGCGATGGCAACACCGCCAGCAATAACGTGAATATCAATGTGAACCAGAATGGCTTGTCGCCGGCCAATGTCGTCCAGTCCGGACAAGCCCTGGTGGCTGGCCAGTCGGTCACCGGCAGCACGGGTGCCGGCCAGGTCACGGTGTCGGCCGCCAATGGCGGGCTGCAAATGGCGATCCTGGCCAACAACAATCAGGGCAATTCGTTGCAGCAGATCGGCGCCGGGAATGTCCTGCAAGGCACGGTTTTGCAGGGTAACAGCAACTTCGTCAGCAACATGACCCAACTCAATGTGGTGCTGGGCAACAACGGTTTGAACAATTTGGGGCAGAACCTCAACCTGAATCAACTCAGGGGCCTACGCCCTAACGGTTATTGAACTACGCTGTGCCTCGACACTTGCGCATTAGAAAGGGACGGCTTATTCCATGCATCGATCGCTATCGTTACGTGCCGTAATTTGTTTAAGCACGCTCCTGCCCGCATCCATGTTGTATGCCGCGCCGGACACCGACATAGACACATTGAAAAAGGAATTGCTGGAGCTCAAGCAACGCTACGAAGTGCAGCAAAAAGCACTGGCAGTGCTGGAGCAACGGGTACGCCAGGTGGAAGAACAACCGGTGGCGCCGCCGCCCAAACGCCTGGCCAAATCCCCGGCAGACTTCCAGAAAGGCGGCACCACGGTGGCCGGCAACACGCCGGGAGTCGGCGCGGCTGCGGCCTCGGGCGGTGCAGCCGGTGGCGCGTCCTACGGCCAGTCCCTCAAGGATGATTCGGCCCCGGCGCAGAGCGTGAGCAACTTGTATAACGAGGCCAGCGGGTTCTTTGGCAACGGCAAGTTCAGCTTTGAAACCGGCGTCACCTATTCCCGCTACGATGCCCGCCAGTTGACCCTCAACGGCTTCCTGGCGCTGGACTCGATCTTCCTCGGCAACATCAACCTGGACCGGATCAAGTCGGATAACTGGACCGTCGACCTCACGGGCCGCTACAACCTCGACAACCGCTGGCAGTTCGATATAAACGTGCCGGTGGTGTACCGCGAGTCGACCTATCAGTCCGGTGGTGCCAACGGTGGCAGCGGCACCGCGACCTCGGAACAATCGGTCACGCGTGACCCGACTATCGGCGACGTCAACTTCGGGATTGCCTACAAATTCCTCGACGAGAGCGTCAACCTGCCGGATGCCGTGGTGTCGGTGCGGGTCAAGGCACCCACCGGCGAAGATCCGTTTGGGATCAAGCTGGTCCAGTCATCCAGCAACACCAACCTTTTCGTGCCGGAAAGCCTGCCCACCGGCAACGGTGTGTGGTCGATCACGCCGGGTATCTCGCTGGTCAAGACCTTCGACCCGGCGGTATTGTTCGGCTCGCTGTCGTACACCCACAACTTCGAAGACTCGTTCAGCGATATCAGCTCCCAGGTCGGCCAGAAGACCCCGGGGAAAGTGCAGTTGGGCGACAGCTTCCAGATCGGCGCTGGCGTGGCGTTTGCGCTGAACGAGAAGATGAGTATGTCGTTCTCGGTGTCCGACCTGGTGCAACGCAAGAGCAAGCTCAAGCCGGATGGCGGCGACTGGCAGTCAGTGGTTTCCAGCGATGCCAACGCGGGTTACTTCAACGTGGGCATGACGATTGCGGCAAGCGACAACCTGACCATCGTGCCGAACCTGGCCATCGGGATCACACCGGATGCGCCGTCGTTCAGCTTCAGCCTGAAGTTCCCGTATTATTTTTAAGGCATGACAACGGGAAAAGCCCCGCAACGATAAGGGTCGTTGCGGGGCTTTTCGGTTTACCCGCCCTAGCGGATCTGGTGTTTGTGCAGCAACCGGTAGAACGTCGGCCGGGAAACCCCCAGCACACGCGCCGCGACACTCAGGTTGTCGCTGTGCCGGTTGAGCACATCGCACAGTGCCTGGCGTTCGGCACGGTGCTTGTAATCCTCCAGTGTAGCCATCGGCAGCGCGATTGCCTGCTGGCTCTGCAATCCCAGATCAACGGCTTCGATTTGCCGCCCTTCCGCCAGTACCAGGCCCCGCCGCACGCGGTTGGCCAACTCGCGCACATTGCCCGGCCAACCGTGCTCGCCCATGGCCACCAGTGCGTCTTCACTGAAGCTGCGGGGACGGCGGCCGGTTTCCTGGCTGTAGAAGTGTGAAAAATGGTTGGCCAGCATCGCCACGTCACCGTGGCGCTCGCGCAACGGCGCGGTGACCACTTGCAGGACGTTGAGCCGGTAATACAAGTCTTCGCGAAAAGTACCCTTTGCCACCGCGGCCTCCAAGTCGACGTGGGTGGCCGCCAACACGCGTACATCCACCGCAATCGGCTGGCTGCCGCCGACTCGCTCGATCTGTTTTTCCTGGAGAAAACGCAGCAGGTTGGCTTGCAGCTCCATGGGCAAGTCGCCGATCTCATCGAGAAACAAGGTGCCGCCGTGCGCCGCCTCGATCCGCCCCACCTTGCGCTGATGGGCGCCGGTGAAGGCGCCCTTCTCATGGCCGAACAGTTCGGACTGGATCAGGTGTTCGGGAATCGCCCCGCAATTGATCGCCACAAACGGCTTGGCATGGCGCTGGGATTGGCGATGCAAGGTACGCGCGACCAATTCCTTGCCGGTGCCGCTGTCGCCACGGATCAACACCGGGGATTCAGTGGGCGCCAGCTTGGCGAGCAGCTTGCGCAATTCCCGGATCGGACGGCTGTCCCCCAGCAACTCGTGTTCCGGCTGGCCCGCAGGCGCGTTGTTACCCTTGCCCCGCAGGCGCGCCATGCCGAAGGCGCGGCCCAGGGTGACCTGCACCCGCGACACGTCAAACGGCAAGGTATGGAAGTCGAAGAACCACTCACAGACAAAATCGCCGACATTCTGCAGGCGCAGCACTTCCTGGTTAAGCACCGCAATCCACTCGGTGCCGCTGCGGCTGATCAGTTCCTTGACCGCTTCGGGTCGCTCCAGGTGAAACGGCTGCAGGCGCAACAAACCCACGTCACAGGAGCGCTCACCCACCGACTCGAGGGCGCAGCTGTCCACGTCCCACCCCGCTGCGCGCAAACCGGGCAATAGCCGATGGCAGTCATCACAGGGATCGACCACAAGCAGGCGGCGCGGGGCAGGTGTAACAATCATGACTATTCCTTGGCGTCAAAATCGTTAAAGTTATTTAAAAACAACTATTTGCAAAGTCTGCTGATAACCCTAGCAAGATCTTGACGCACCCTTTGTACCGATTCGCTATAAGTCGCGAACGAACCGGGTCTTTTATGTCAGTCGGGTGCGGTCAATTGCCGCGGCATAACTTTCATGAGGCTTTCAAAATAGCCCCTTACATGACTTTAATCAGGGAAAGTTAAAAATCTTCTCCTAACATGTGACCCGCACCCGGTGATCGTGCATCAGTACAAGTAACCAGTCGTTAGGCACGCCCAACCAACGGCTTCCACTTGAATGGGCATTTAGAGAGAAGACCCCATGAACGCCCCGCTCCGCATCAACGAAGCTCTTTTGATCGCAGACCGTGCTTTCCAGCCCTTTCAATGTGTGGCCTGGCACGACGGCAACGGCGCCCTGAGCCTGAGCGTCATCGACCGCACCAATACCCGTATCGGTAGCAAGCAGCTGTCTTCCAGCACTTATACCGACCCGGCACAGCTCGAGGACTTGCTGTTGCAGGCCCGTGCCGAACTCGACAAAGATGGCTACCAGTTGCAATCCTGGGCAATGCCCAAGTAACTGAAGCGTGCGTGAGACGGCACCCGAAAGTGTGCCGCCCGGCTGCGCAATATATTGACCCGCACTAACTCAAGTGGACAGTCAGCCATGCAAGTTGCAACTTTGCATAGCTGACTACTTATTAGTGTGGTTACCGATCAATAGGCCGAGAGAATAAACCGCTCGATGGCTTCCGCCGCACCGTCATCGACATTGCTGCCGGTCACGACGCTGGCCTGGCGCTTGACCACCTCTTCTGCCTGGCCCATGGCAATCGACAACCCCGCCACATGAAACATCGCCGGGTCATTGCCGCCATCACCGATGGCTGCGGTCCGTTGCAGTGGCACACCGAGGTGCGCCGCAAGGGTTCTCAATGCTTCACCCTTGTTGGCCTTCATGGCGGTGACATCCAGGAACACCGGCTGCGAACGCGACACCTGGGCCAATCCCTCGACCCTGGGCTGCAACTGCGCCTCAAGCTCCATCAGCAGCTGGGTATTGGTACTGGCCGCAACAATCTTGTCGACCCGATCCAGATACGGCTCGAAGCTCTCCACCACGATCGCCCCATAGCCCAGGCCGTGCTCCTCGCGAACCGCCATCGGTCCGCCGGGATCGCGACGCAGCCAGTCACCGTCGGCAAACAGCCAGACTTCAACGTCCGGCTGCGGCGTAAACAAGGCCAACGCCACCAGCGCCGCTTCTGCCGGCAAGTGATGCGCCACCAGAATACTGCCGTCGGGATTGACCAGCGTGCCGCCGTTGAAGCCGGCAATCGGCACATCGATGCCCAGTGCTTCGACCTGCTGACGCATGGCCTTGGGAGGTCGCCCGCTGGCCAGGCTGAAAAACACCCCGGCCGCGCGCAAGGCGCGAACCGTATCAATGGTGCGCTGGCTGAGGCTGTGATCCGGATGCAGCAACGTGCCATCCATATCACTCAACACAAAACGGATGGGTTGACTCGGCAAGTCACTCATCCGAGGCTGTGCCAGGTACGGCCATCGCGGGCCAGCAACGCATCAGCCGCCGCCGGGCCGTCCTCACCCGCCTTGTAGGCCTGGATGCCGTCGTCCTGCTTCCACGCATCGAGAAAAGGCTGCACCGCACGCCAGCCGTTCTCGATGTTGTCGGCGCGCTGGAACAAGGTCTGGTCGCCGGTCATGCAGTCGTAGATCAGGGTTTCGTAACCTGTCGACGGCTGCATCTCGAAGAAGTCCTTGTAGGCAAACCCCAGTTCCACGTTGGCCATGTCCAGGGTCGGCCCGGGCTTTTTCGCCAGCAGGTCGAACCACATGCCTTCATTCGGCTGGATCTGGATCTTCAAGTACGTCGGCTTGAGTTCATCGACCTCGGTATCACGGAACTGCGCGTAAGGCGCCGGCTTGAAGCAGATGATGATCTCGGTGTCGCGGATGCTCATGCGCTTGCCGGTGCGCAGGTAAAACGGCACACCCACCCAACGCCAGTTGTCGATCAACACCTTGAGGGCAACGAAGGTCTCGGTGCTGCTGTCGGGCGCAACATTGGCCTCTTCGCGGTAACCCGGCAACTGCTTGCCGCCGACTTCACCCGAGGTGTACTGGCCACGCACCGAGTTGGCCCGTGCGTCTTCCAGCGACCAGGGCCGGATGGCCCCGATCACCTTGGCCTTCTCGCCCCGCACTGCGTCGGCACCAAAGGCAGCCGGCGGTTCCATGGCGACCATCGCCAGCAACTGGAACAGGTGATTGGGCACCATGTCCCGCAGGGTGCCGGTGTGTTCGAAGAAACTGCCACGGGTTTCCACGCCGACGGTTTCGGCGGCGGTGATTTGTACGTGGTCAATGTAGTGGTTGTTCCAGAACGCCTCGAACAGCACATTGGAAAAACGGCTGATGAGGATGTTCTGGACGGTTTCCTTGCCCAGGTAATGGTCGATGCGGTAGATCTGCTTTTCGCTCATCACCTTGAGCAGGCAGGCGTTCAGCGCTTCGGCAGTGGCGAGGTCGGAGCCGAACGGCTTTTCGATCACCACCCGGCGGAACGCCTCCGGAGTTTCTTCCAGCAAGCCGGCCGCGCCGAGGCGCTGCACCACTTCGGCGAAGAAACGCGGCGCAGTGGCGAGGTAAAACACCGCATTGCCAGTACCGCTGTCGGCAATCTTCTTGCCGATATCGGCGTAGGTGCCGTCGTCGAGGAAATCACCCTCGACGTAGCTGATGCCTTTGGCCAACTGTTCCCACAATGCAGGGTCCAGGGCGTTCTCGGCATTGCCCTTGACCTTGCTGGCGGCCTCGGTGCGAATGAAGTCCTCGAGCTTCTTGGCGAAATCGGCGTCGCTGATGGCGTTGTGATCAACGCCGACAATGCGCAAGCCATCGCCCAGCAGCCCGTCGCGGCTGAGGTTGTACAGCGCCGGCATCAGCAGGCGCTTGACCAGGTCACCGTGGGCACCAAACAGAAACAGTGTGGTGGGCGGAGCGGGTTCGGCCTTGGGTTTCTTGCCGTTGGCGGTCATTTTTTGGGAGTCTCCACATGGCCGCCAAAGCCGAAGCGCATGGCAGAAAGCATTTTGTCACCGTAGGTACTTTGCTGGCGGGAGCGGAAGCGCGCGAACAGCGAGTTCGACAGCACCGGAACCGGTACCGATTGTTCCATGGCGGCCTCGATGGTCCAGCGGCCTTCGCCACTGTCGGCGACCGAGCCGGAATACCCGTCGAGCTTCGGATCGGTGGCCAGGGCGTCGGCGGTCAGGTCCAGCAGCCAGGACGACACCACGCTGCCGCGGCGCCAGACTTCGGCGATATCGGCAACATTCAGGTCGAAGCGCTGGTCTTGCGGCAGGTTCTCCGAATTCTTGGTCTTGAGGATGTCGAAACCTTCGGCGAAGGCCTGCATCATCCCGTACTCGATGCCGTTGTGGATCATCTTGACGAAGTGCCCGGAACCGGCAGGCCCTGCGTGGATATAGCCGCGCTCGGCACGGCTGTCCGCTGCGGCGGAACGGTCCTTGGTACGCGGGATGGTGCCCAGGCCCGGTGCCAGGCTTTCGAAGATCGGGTCCAGCAGCTTAACGGTCTCGGCGTCGCCGCCGATCATCATGCAGTAGCCGCGCTCCAGGCCCCAGACGCCGCCGGAGGTGCCGACGTCAACATAGTGCAGGCCTTTTTCCGACAGGGCCTTGGCCCGACGGATGTCATCCTTATAGAAGGTGTTGCCGCCGTCGATGATCACATCACCGTCTTCAAGCAGTTGGCTCAGTTCTTCAATGGTGTTCTCGGTCGGGTCGCCTGCCGGCAGCATCACCCAGATCGCCCGGGGCTTTTGCAGCCCGGCCACCAGGCCTGCCAGGTCAGCAACGCCCGTGGCGCCCTCGCCTGCCAGACCTTTTACGAATGCTTCATTGCGGTCGTAAACCACGGTGGTATGCCCATTGAGCATCAGGCGCCGCGCAATGTTGCCACCCATGCGGCCTAGTCCAATAATCCCCAGTTGCATGTGCTGATGCTCCTTACTACGAATAAATGTGTGTCACAGTTTATAGCGCAATGAGGCTAATGAGGGTTAGTCCAGAGCGGATTGGCATAGTTTCATGACAAAAAGTGGCCATCCTTTCGCCTTCAGTGGGTTAAAAGTCACAACGACCATCAAAAATAAAAAAGTTCCCTTCATTAAAAAAAGAATTCAGAATTGCCCCGACTGTTGCCGAGAGCCTCGATTCAAGCGCTCTGGCACCGCGATAGACCGGCTATTTGCGAGGTAAGCAATGAGCACTGCACACATGACCCGTCCGCCACAGACCCTCTACGTCACCATTCGCCGCGATGAATTGCGCCAGTTGAAAAACGAGCGCGACCAACTGCAGCAGGAAGTCATGCGTCTGCGCTCGCACCTGCAGGGCCAGCTCAATCAGCCGTCCGGCACCCAGCCCGCACTTTGCTGAACGTGGGCTGAACGAACCGTTCAGGAATAACTCACGAAGTTTTCACATCCCCCTCCCGATACTCCCGCCGAATAGGGCCGCGCTACGCGCGCAGGCCCTCTGTTTGCGTGCGTCCCTGCGCGTTGACACTGAAATTATCGGGTTGGAGCGCTGGATGGCGATGTTCAAACGCAGCACTGCGTCTGCGAAAGGTTTTGATTGGGCCGGCCTCGGCTGGATGTTTCTGTTCTTCTGGTATTTCTCGGGCATTACCCAACTGCTGATCCAACTGACCGGCACCTCCGGCTTCAGTGGTTTCCGCCAGGCATTCTTCATGAGCGCCCTGTGGCTGGCGCCGATGCTGTTGTTCCCGCGTCGCGCGCGCCTGGTGGCGGGGTTGATTGGCGTGGTGCTGTGGGCCTGTTCCATGGCCAGCCTGGGTTATTTCTTCATCTACCAGCAGGAATTCTCTCAAAGCGTCATCTTCATCATGTTCGAGTCGAACATCTCTGAAGCCGGCGAATACGCCACCCAATACTTTGCCTGGTGGATCGTGCTGGCGTTTATTGCCCACACCGCCATGGCCGTTTTCCTGTGGACCCGCGTGCGCCCGGTGTACCTGCCACGTGGCCAGGCCATGCTGGCGGCTGCCGCAATCGTGATTGCCATCGTCGGCTACCCGCTGGTCAAGCAGATCGCCAAGAGCGAGACCATGGAACTGGCCATCGACCGCTTCGAAACCCGTATAGAGCCGGCAGTGCCATGGCAGATGATCGTGGCCTACCGCCGCTACACCGAACAACTGGATAACATGCAAGGCATGCTGACCAGCGCCAGCAAGATCCCGCCCCTGACCAACCTCAAGGACAGCATGGCCGGCCAGCCGTCGACCCTGGTGCTGGTGATCGGCGAGTCCACCAACCGCCAGCGCATGAGCCTGTATGGCTACCCGCGCAACACCACGCCGGAACTGGACAAGCTGCGGGACCAACTGGCGGTGTTCGACAACGTCATTACCCCGCGCCCGTACACCATCGAGGCGCTGCAACAGGTGCTGACCTTCGCCGACGAAGAAAACCCGGACCTGTACCTCAAGACCCCGTCCATCGTCAGCGTGATGAAGCAGGCCGGCTACAAGACCTTCTGGATCACCAACCAGCAGACCATGACCAAGCGCAACACCATGCTCACGACCTTCTCCGAACAGGCCGACGAGCAGGTGTACCTGAACAACAACCGCAACCAGAATGCGCGCCAGTATGACGGCGACGTGCTGGAGCCGTTTGCCAAGGCCATGTCCGACACCGCCGAACGCAAATTCATCGTGGTGCACCTGCTGGGTACCCACATGAGCTACCAGTACCGCTACCCGCCGACCTTCGACAAGTTCACCGACCGCCAGGGCGTGCCTGAGGGGGTCAGCGACGCACAGTTGCCGACCTACAACAGCTACGACAATGCGGTGCTTTACAACGATTTCGTGGTGTCGAGCCTGATCAAGGACTACGCCAAGACCGATCCGAACGGTTTCCTGCTGTACCTTTCCGACCACGGCGAAGACGTGTTCGATTCGGCCGGCCACAACACCCTGGGCCGCAACGAAGGCAAGCCGACGGCACCGATGTACACCATTCCGTTCATGGCCTACGCATCACCCAAGTGGCGTGAAAGCCATGACTGGAGTTTTGCCGGTGACTTGCAGCGCCCTTACACCAGCTCGCAGCTGATCCATACCTGGGCCGACATGGCCGGGTTGAGCTTCGACGAACTAGACCACAGCAAGAGCCTGGTCAGTGACAGCTTCAAGCCTCGGCCACGGCTGATTGGCGACCCGTATGCACGCCAGCAAAAACCGCTGATTGATTTCAGCCTGATCAAGCCGAAGCCAGACGCCGCCAACGTGGTCGTCAAGTAGCTTGAATCGCCCGGGTTTCATCCGCGCAATGCGGTGAAACCCGATTTGGCTGCAACGTTAAGATAATAATTATTCTCGTTTAGCGCTAAAGTTCCCCGCCTCCTTTCGTCTTTGAGCCAATGGCATTTTTCATAGACGACAAGGAGTTCGCCGCGATGTTCGCGCCTATTACCCGTTCCATGACCTTGACCCTGGGCCTCTTCAGCGTGGTGCTGAGCCCGGACCTGCTGGCCGAAAACGACCCCGACCAGGAATCCCAAGCGCCGGCCAAAGCCCTGGAACTGGGCAGCACCAGCATCACCGCCGAAGGCCTTGGCGCCAACACCGAACACACCGGTGCCTACACCACAGGCTCAATGGGCACCGCCACCCGGCTGAACCTG
Organism: Pseudomonas sp. G5001; assembly: GCF_013385475.1. Lineage (NCBI taxonomy): Bacteria > Pseudomonadati > Pseudomonadota > Gammaproteobacteria > Pseudomonadales > Pseudomonadaceae > Pseudomonas > Pseudomonas sp. G5001. The sequence goes on along the minus strand of NZ_JACAPZ010000032.1, from coordinate 25,676 downwards.
TCCATCAAGGAAACCCCGCAGTCGGTCTCGGTGATCACCCGCCAGCAGATGGACGACTTCAACCTCAACACCCTGACCGAAGTGATGCGCCAGACCACCGGCGTGGTGGTGCAGCACCTGGACTCCGACCGGGTCGGCTATTCCTCGCGCGGCTACGGCATCACCAACTTCCAGATTGACGGCATGCTCAACACCTTCGGCCGCATGAAGTCCGATGCCGACACCATCATCTACGACCGGGTCGAAGTGGTCCGCGGCGCCACCGGCCTGACCACCGGCGCCGGCGACCCCTCGGCCACGGTCAATATGGTGCGCAAACGTCCGACTGCCCAATGGCAGGCAAAGACGGGCATCAGTGGCGGCTCCGATGACAATTACTACAGCTACCTGGATGTCGGCGGCCCCTTGGCGTTTGATGGGCGCCTGCGCGGCCGCACGGTGCTCGCCTACCGTGACACCCAGTCCTACCGCGACAACTACGCGCTGCAACGGGAAGTCGGCTACGGCATCCTCGAAGGCGACCTGACCGACGACACGGTGCTGGCGGTGGGCTTCGATTACCAGAACAAGCATGTGCAGGGCACCGCGTGGGGCACCTTGCCCTACTGGAACAGCGACGGCAGCAAAGCCAGGCTGCCCCGCTCCGCCAACATCGCGGCCCACTGGAGTTCCTGGCCGCTGAAAGATGAAACCACCTTCGCTACCCTCGACCACCGCCTGGCGGGTGACTGGCACCTGAAGGCCGCCTATACCCACCGTGAAAGCGACACCGACGGCAAGGTCTATTACGGCGGCTCAGGCTTCCCGAATGCCGACCGCAGCGGCATGACCGCCTGGACCAGCCACATGCTCGGCACCTCAAAAATGGACGTGGTCGACTTGAACCTGTCCGGGTCCTATGCCCTGCTGGGTCGTGAGCACGAATTGATGGTGGGTTACGGCGAGTCCGAGCAGCGTGACGCTTCGCCACACCTGCGCAGCGGTACGGTGCCGAAGGACTACACCAGCATCGACGATTGGAAACACATGGGCGGGATCGGCAAATTCCCCGACACCAACACCGGCCTCAAGGGCGAACAAGGCAGCACCCGCCAAAAGGCCGGCTACCTGGCCACCCGCCTGAGCCTGACCGATCGCCTGCATGCGGTATTGGGCAGCCGCTACGGCAGCTGGGAGATCGAGAGCACCACCTACAACTACAACAGGGACACTGACCAGTTCCTCGGTACGTCAAAATCCAGCCAGACCCACAACGACATGTGGACACCCTACGCCGGCCTGCTCTACGACCTGACCCCGGAGTACACCGTCTACGCCAGCTACACCGATATCTTCAACCCGCAGGAAGAACGCACCGCCAGCAAGCAATACCTGGAGCCGGTGGTAGGCAGCAACTATGAAGTGGGCATCAAGGGCAGCCTGCTGGAAGAGCGCCTGAACCTGGCGGCCGCGTACTTCTGGAGCAAACAGGACAACGTCGCGGAACTGGACAGTTTGACCCCACCGGATCCGAAGACCGGTGAGCAGTTCTTCACATCCGGCGGCAAAGGCAACAAGGTTCAGGGTTTCGAGGTAGAGGTGTCCGGAGAGGTGCGCCCCGACTGGAACCTGACCGCCGGATACACCTACACCCACTCCCTGAACGGGGACAAGCAGCGCAATAACACCCACCTGCCGCTGAACCTGCTGCGCGTGTCCACGGCCTACCGCCTGCCCGGCGAATGGCACGCGCTGACGGTCGGCGGCGCGGTGAATTGGCAAAGCGACTTCTACGACTTCGCCTATCGCCCGGTTGGCCGGGACACCAATGGAGCCCTGATCAGGGAGCGCACCCGGATCACCCAGCAGGCCTATACCGTGGTCAACCTGATGTCGCGCTATGAGTTCGATGACCACTTGTCGGCGTCACTTAATATCAACAACCTATTTGATAAAAAATATTACGAGCGCGTCGGCTTCTATAACGGCGTGTATTGGGGAGACCCGCGCTCTATCAGCGTTGCACTGGACTGGAAGCTCTGAATTCATCGCTGCTAAAGATTGGAAGTTAACGAAATCGTTAACTTTCGGTCAGCGCGAGGTTAACCCTTACTTAATATCATTGGCCCACAGTCTCCCCATCCCGCCGCAGATGACAACGCGCGGACCCAACACACTTACTGAGACACTGCCATGAAATTTTCGACTGTTATCCTTGCCGGCCTGATGACCATGACTTCCGTAGCCGCCTTTGCAGAGGGCGGATCAGAGCGCTCGAAGGAGTTCTACAACAACTTCACCTTCGTTCAGGAACAGACTCACGGTGCTGCCCAGCAAACCGCAATGGCTGACGGCAAGACCGAAAAGCCGGCAACGGCCGACCAAACTACCAACACACCGAACAGCTGATTTACCCGCAGTACCTGTGCTATTCCGCTCTGATAGCCAAGGTCAATTTGGCGCCACTTGCTGGCGCCTTTTTTTTGCCTTTAATTAAATAAACATTAATTAAAGCGGTTTGCTCCAGAACAACATCCGGCCATGTTGCGGATCAAATACCGAATCATCAAACCCAAACTTTCGATACGCCGACTGCGCCACGGCGTTGCCTTCAAGCACCTCGAGGGTGATCTTGCAGCAACCGCGCTGGCGAGCAATTTCCTCGACCTTTTGCAGCATCTTCTGACTCAGCCCCAGGCCACGGAATTGATCCATCACCACCACGTCGTGCACGTTGACCAGCGGGCGGCAGGCAAAGGTGGAAAACCCTTCAAAGCAGTTCACCAGGCCGGCCGGCGTACCGCCGACAAAGGCCAGCACACTGAACGCGTGGGCACGCTTGGCCAGCTCTGCCGGCAGTTGCTGCAAGCGGTCGGCCGGCAGGCTGTGGCCACCGCCCATGGGGTCTTCGGCGTAATGATTGAGCACCAGGCCAATGGCCTCGGCGTGTACCGGATTGGTGTAGCTGGCTTGCAGCACCAGGATGTCTGCGCTGTCCATTTCCTTCCTCGTTGACGGTGCGACAGGGACTCGGTCCCCATAAAAGGGCTCGATTGTAAGCGTGGTGCAGGCATTAGATGAAGGAGATTAACTACATTTGCCCGCGTGAAAGCGCGCCAGGCTCGCCAAACCGTGCCAGTTGCATCTCCTGCAGGCGGCTCAGGGTGCGGCGGAATGGAAACTCCAGGTAACCCTCGGTGTAGAGGCTTTCCAGCGGCACCCGGGCCTCGATGTACAGCGGCACCTTGCGGTCGTAGCACTCGTCCACCAGCGCGATGAAACGCCGGACGCTGTCGTCATGCACCGACAGTTCCGGCAGTTCCCGGTCCCCGGCGTCCACCCGTTCGGCAGCGTCTTCGGTGCCCCGGGCGATTCGTCCCGGGCGCTTTTGCGCGCTGAGGTTGGGCACCTCGCCGAGCAAAATGGCCTTGAACCGATCACACAGCAGCATGAAATCCATCGCCGCCAACGGCTGCTCACACAGGTCGGCGTAGCGACACCACAGCACGGTTTCACTGTACTGCACTGCCACGATGGAGCGGTAGCCGACCGCAACCGGGGCGCTGCTCACTGCCTGCCCGGCGCTTAACTGGCGAAACACCTCGGCCAACGCGTCGGGCTGGTCGACCCAGTAACGCTGCAGTGCGGTGCCCGGGTGCAGACGATGATCCTCCCCGCCATCGACTGCCACCACCCGCATATGCTGTTTGATCGCTTCGATTCCCGGCAGGAAACGATCCCGGTTGAAACCGTCGGCGTACAGCTGGTCCGGTGGCTGGTTGGACGTGCAGACCATCACCACGCCTTCCTCGAACATCACCTGGAACAGCCGTCCGAGGATAATGGCGTCACCAATGTCGTTGACAAACAACTCATCGAAACACAGCACCCGCACTTCCCGGCTCAGTTCGCGGGCCAGGGCCTGCAAGGGATCGTGGGTGCCCGTTAGCTGGAATGAACGCTGGTGCACCCAGCCCATGAAGTGATGAAAATGCTGGCGCCGCGCTGGCACTCGCAGGCTTTGGTAGAACTGGTCCATCAGCCAGGTCTTGCCCCGGCCGACCGGGCCCCACAGGTACACCCCGGTGATGGGCCCATGGCCGTGGTGCAAGGCCTGATGGCAGTCCTGCAGGGCTTGCACCGCCTCGCGCTGGGCGTCGTCGGGGACAAAACCCTGTTCGGTGATGGCGTGCTGATAGGCGGCAAGTGGCGAGTCGAAAGTCATGCCCGGCAGTATGCCATGACGGCTACAGGGAAATATCCAATCGGGCAATCTTGCCGTGTTCATTGAGGCGGAAGGTATAGCGCAGCTCCAGCGGGCTGCCGGGAAAGCTGCCGGTGATCAGGTTGCTGACCAGCACCTTGCCCGTGCGGTGCTGCACATTCAGCACCTGGACCCTGGGCTGGTAACGACGCCCGGTGTCTTCCATCCAGCGGGCGATGGCGGCGGTACCGACCCGGTGCTCGCCTTCGTCGAACACGTTGGCATCTTCGGCGAAACAGTCGGCCACCAGCGAGGTGTCGCCGGCATTCGCCGCGGCAATGTAGGTTGCAATAGCCGGGGCCAGTTCAGGGGTGGGTTGGGACATGGTGACAGCTCCTTTTTAGTGATTTATGGAGCCATCCTAAAGCAGCGTTGTGTCAGTTCTTGTCAGGAGTGAACGGCCCGGATTCGTTCTGTTCCATCAGCTTGCGCCAGCCCCGCAGCCAATCGCTGCGGCGCCCCGGATACCGTTCACCTTGCAGGCGCGCGGCGGCCACTCGGTCGGTGCGGAAGGTGCGATAGGCCCCACGCAATTCACACCACGCGACGATCACCCGCACTTCGTTGAGAAAGCCCAGGGCCAGGGGCCAGATCAGGCGCTGGCTGGCGGTCTGGCTGGCATCGGCGTAGTCGATGTGCAGCTTGGCCTGGCCGCGAATGGCCTCGCGGAACACATTCAACGGCACGCGATTTTCCGGGTAGCCGAAGCCTGGCGGGCCCGGCAGCACCGTCGGATTGCGCAAGGCTTCCTGGGCAGCCGGGTCAAGCACGTCGGCGATCTTTGCAAGCGCATTGGCCGCCGCCTGGCTCAGTACGTCATCACCGCGCTGGTCGACATACCGCAAGCCCAGCACGATGGCTTCGGTCTCGTCGGCATTGAGCATCAGCGGCGGCAGAAACAGGCCCGCACGCAGCACATAGCCCACGCCCGCCTCGCCGTAGATCGGTGCGCCCAACGCGGTCAGTTCGGCGATATCGCGGTACAGCGTGCGCTCGGAAATCTCCAGTTCTGCCGCCAGCACGGCGGCCGTCACCGGGCGCTTTTTGCCCCGCAGGACTTGCAACAAGGTCAACAGACGACTGGTACGCGACACGTTGATCATGCTCGAAAAAGAAAGGTGGCGCAGCTTAGCAGAGGCCTCCGTCAGAAAGTGTCAGGAGCAGGCACCCTTCCCTTCAGCCGCCAAAAAAGCCCCTTGACGAAATATATGACTCGCATCATATTTAATAGATGTTGCGAAACATTTAAACCAACCACAGCGTCAGGAGTTTCGGTATGCGCAATAAAGTCTTTGGCCGTCGCAGCGGCCTGCGGGTTTCAGAGCTGGCCCTGGGTACCGCCAATTTCGGCACAGGCTGGGGCCACGGCGCCGAGCGCGAAGAGTCCAAGCGAATCTACGACGGCTATCTGGAGGCCGGCGGAAACTTCCTCGATACCGCCAACGGCTACCAGTTCGGCCAATCGGAAGTACTGCTCGGCGAGTTCATTGCCTCGGAACGCGACCGCCTGGTGATCGCCAGCAAATACACCCTGCGCACCCAGCCTCAAGACGAAGGCACCCTCAAGCTTGGCAACAACCGCAAGAACATGGTGCGCGCCGTCGAAGAAAGCCTGAAACGCTTGAACACCGACCACATCGACCTGTTCTGGGCGCATATCAGCGACAACGTCACGCCGATGGAAGAGATCCTGCGGGGTTTTGATGACCTGGTGCGTGCCGGCAAGATCCACTACGCCGGGCTGTCCAACTTCCCCGCCTGGCGCATTGCCCGCGCCGACCTGCTCGCTGAAGTGCGCGGCTTTGCACCCCTGGTAGCGATCCAGACCGAATACAGCCTGGCCGAACGCACCGCTGACCGCGAGCTGCTGCCCATGGCCGAGGCCCTGGGCCTGGCCGCGACTTTATGGTCACCGCTGGGGGGTGGTTTTCTGACCGGGAAGTACCGCAACAGCCAGGACGATACCCGCGCCAGCAAGCTGGGGATTTTGGTCCACGCTGAAAAAAGCGCACGGGAAACCGCAGTGCTCGACACCCTGCTGGCGGTTGCCGGTGAACTGGACGCCACGCCGACTCACATCGCCATCGCCTGGCTGCGGGAAAAGGCCCGTCGTTCTACCACCGCGCTGATCCCGATCCTGGGGCCGCGTACCCGCGAACAACTGGACGGCACCCTGGGTGCGTTGAGTGTGCAACTCTCGGCTGAGCAAGTGGCCCGCCTGGATGCTGCCAGCGCGATACCGCTGGGCGTGCCCCACGAGATGATCGCGGAACGCTTCCCACGTTATACGGACGATGATGCACAAGACCTGCGCTGGCCGCCGGTTATCTAAGACCCGTTGTGGCGAGGGAGCTTGCTCCCGCTGGGCTGCGTAGCGGCCCCAAAATCTTGGGAGCGCTGCGCACTCCAGCGGGAGCAAGCTCCCTCGCCACAGATGCAGTACTCAGCCTCAGTTAAGCGAGGCTTTTGCTCACCACTTCAAACACATCGCTGGACAGCTCGCCCGAAGCGCGAATCCGCTCCAGCTCGCCTTTCATCAGCGCCTGCCGCGCGCTGTCGTACTTGCGCCAGCGGGTCAACGGTGCCAATTGCCGCGAAGCAATCTGGGGGTTGAAGCCATTCAACTGGATCACCAGGTCCGCCAGGAACCGATAACCCGAACCATCCGCCGCGTGGAAGTTGATCAGGTTCTGCCCGGCAAACGCGCCCACCAGTGCCCGCACCTTGTTCGGGTTCTTGATGTTGAACGCAGGGTGCTGCATCAACGTCTTGACCCGCTCCAGCGCGCCCGGCAAACCACTGCCCGCCTGCACGCTGAACCACTGGTCCATGACCAGCGGGTTGTCCTTGAAGTTCTCGGCAAACACCGCCAGCGCCTTGGCTTTCTCTTCTTCGAACGGCGAGTTGACCAGCACCGCCAGGGCCGTCAGGCGCTCGGTCATGTTGTCGCACGCGTCGAACTGTTCAAGGGTCGCCGCCAGCACTTCCGGCTTGCCGCTGAGCATCAGGTACGACAGCGCAATGTTCTGCAAGGCGCGACGGGCAAAGTGTTCCGCCTCGGCCACGTACGGGGTTTTCTTCGACAGGTCGCGATTGGCCTGGTAACGCAGCCACAGGCCCTCGAACAGGTTGTCGGCCAACTGCTTGCGAGCAAACTCTCGGGCCGCGTGGATGGCGTCGACATCCGCCACTTCGCTGATTTCAGTCAGGTAGGCTTCGCTCGGCAGCGAGAGCATCTCGGCGACCATCGCCTGGTCCAGGCTTTCGTCGCTCAATACGCTGCGCAGTGCAGTGATCAGGCGTTGATCCAGCACCAGCGCCTTGCCCTGCTGATGTTGGGCGATCAGCTCCTGCAACACCTGCACCGACAGCTGCTGGCCGGCGTCCCAGCGATTGAAGCCATCGCTGTCGTGCTGCATCAGGAACATCAGTTGGTCGCGGTTATACGGGAAGCTCAGCTTCACCGGCGCCGAGAAGCCGCGCAGCAGCGACGGCAGCGGGTGCTCGGCGATGTCGACAAAGGTGAAGGTCTGTTCGGCTTCGGTCACCGAGATCACGCGGGACGTGGCGCCGGCAGCGGTTTCACCGGCCAGGCGCAAGGCGATGCCCGCGCCCTTCCCGTCCAGCAGGCCCAGCTCAACCGGAATCACGAACGGCAGTTTTTCCACCTTGTCCGGGGTTTCCGGGCAGCTTTGACGGAAGGTCAGGCTGTAGGTTTTAGCCACCGCGTCGTAGGACTCGCTCACCGCCAGGCGTGGCGTACCGGCCTGGCTGTACCAGCGCTTGAACTGGGTCAGGTCAGCGCCGTTGGCGTCTTCCATGGCCTTGATGAAGTCATCGCAGGTCACAGCCTGGCCGTCGTGGCGTTCGAAGTACAGGTCGCTGCCTTTGCGGAACCCTTCGGCGCCGAGCAAGGTTTGGATCATACGGACGACTTCCGAGCCCTTTTCGTACACGGTCAGGGTGTAGAAGTTGGAGATCTCGATAAAGCCGTCCGGACGCACGGCGTGGGCCATGGGGCCGGCATCTTCGGCGAACTGGTGAGTGCGCAGATAAGCCACGTCCTGGATGCGCTTGACGGTGGCCGAATTCATGTCGGCAGAGAACTGCGAATCACGGAACACCGTGAAGCCTTCCTTCAGCGACAGCTGGAACCAGTCGCGGCAGGTCACGCGGTTGCCCGACCAGTTGTGGAAGTATTCGTGGGCAACAATCGCCTCGACTCGCTGGTGCGCGGCGTCGGTGGCGGTTTCGGCACGGGCCAGCACGGCGCTGGAGTTGAAGATGTTGAGGCCCTTGTTTTCCATGGCGCCCATGTTGAAGTCGTTGACCGCGACGATCATGAAGATGTCGAGGTCGTACTCACGGCCATAGACTTCCTCGTCCCAGCGCATGGATTTCTTCAGGCTGTTCATGGCGTGCTGGCACTTGTCGATGTTTTCCGGCTCGACATAGATACGCAGCGCCACGGTGCGCTCGGTCATGGTGGTGAAGGTGTCTTCGACACACCACAAATCACCGGCCACCAGTGCAAACAGGTACGCCGGCTTCTTGAACGGATCTTCCCAGGTCGCCCAGTGCCGGCCGTCTTCGCCAGGGCCGGAAGCAATCGGGTTGCCGTTGGACAGCAACACCGGGTAGCTGTGTTGCTCGGCGATCACCGTGGTGGTGAACACGCTCATCACGTCCGGACGGTCGAGGTAATAGGTGATCTTGCGGAAACCCTCGGCCTCGCACTGGGTGCAGAACATGCCGCCGGATTTGTACAGGCCTTCCAGGGCGGTATTGGTTTCCGGGTGGATCTTCACCGTGGTGTCGAGGGTGAAGGTCGCGCTGGTGGGGTGCACGGTCAGGTGGCTGTCGCTCAACTGGTAGTCAGCGTCGGTCAGTTCCTGGTCGGCCAGGTTCACCGACAGCAGCTCCAGCTGCTGCCCGTCCAGCACCAGCGGCGGCAAGCCGGCGCCGCGCTCGGGGTTGCGGCGCATCACCAACTGCGCGTGGACCAGGCTATGGTCCTCGAACAACTCGAAGGTCAGGTGCGTCTCGTCGATCAGGTAATCCGGCGCCTGATAGTCCTTCAGGTAAATCATCTTCGGCTGTTCGGTGCGCATGTCTGTCGTCCTTCTACTGATGCACGGCGAGCTGGTAGGCCGTGTATTTACGAATATTGATCACGCCGGTATCGAAGATCAGGTATTGGCCCTTGATCCCCATCAGCGTGCCTTCGGCAATCGGGTTCTTGTCCAGGTTGAAGCTGACGATCTTGGTCGGATACTGCTCGATCGGGTAGCGAATTTCGATCGGTTCGATGTCGGTCACCGGTTGGATGGCCTGCAGGCCAAAGCGTTCCTGCAAACCAAGCATGCCTTCGGCACAGCTGGCGAAAAGTTCGTCGCGCACCTGCGCAAGGTCGACGGCCTGGGCATCGCCCTTGAGCAGCGCGCGCCAGTTGGTCTTGTCGGCCACCTGGCTGCGGAACAGGTCTTCGACGAAGCCCGACTGCTGGCGCGTGGCAACGCGCATGATCGGCAGCGCCTGGCTGGCGCCCTGGTCGAGCCAGCGGGTCGGCAGCTGGCTGGCGCGGGTGATGCCGACCTTGATCCCCGACGAGTTCGCCAGGTACACCACGTGGTCGGTCATGCAGAATTTTTCACCCCAGGCCGGATCGCGGCAGGTGCCGGCGTCGTAATGGCAGCGCTCGGGGCTCATGATGCACAGGTCGCACTGGGCCAGTTTGGTCATGCACGGGTAGCAGTAACCCTGGCTGAAACTGGTCTTGGTCTTGCGACCGCAATGGGTGCAATGGATCGCACCGAGGTATTCCAGGCGCACGGTAGTGCCGATCAATGGATTGACCGGCACCTCGGTGTCGCCCAGGCGAAACGCGTATTGAACGGTCGGCTCACCCAACTGCGCCGACATCTTGCTGACTGCACCACGGCCAATCTCAATCAATGGATGGCATCCGACTTGAACAGGATGTTCGGCACCGGCGCCGACTTGGAGGCGCATTCCTGCGGGCCCATGTAGCCGGTGCGCTGGTCTTCCGGCAGGTTCTGCAGTTCCCAGGCGATCACCGCCTGCAACGACAATTCACGCTGCTCGGCGGTGAGCTTGCGGCCATCGGACCATTTGCCGATTTCCACGGCGAGCTTGAGGCTCTCGTAGATGTCCGGGGTGATGTTTTCGATCATTTCGACAAAAGAGGACATAAGACTCTTCCTTAACTAAATAGGAGACATTTTGCGGCGGCTGTACAAGCCACCCAACAAACCGGTCAGGCAGCCCATCACCAGGCCACCCACGTGGGCCGCGTTGGCGATTTCGCCGAAGCCGATCATCGAGACCAGGCCCGACAGGCACAGCACCAGCCACACCAGCATCATCACCAAAACCCCGCGAGGCAGGCGATACACCGGATTCGGCGACACCCACTGATAGATCCAGCAATGCCCGAGCAAGCCATACAGCACGCCGGACAACCCGCCAAACAGGCCGGGACCACCAAAATAGTATTGAGCGTAGTTCGACACCAGGCTGAACAGCAGGGTCAGGCCCAGCAGGTTGATGCTGCCCTGGCGCAACTCGATGCGCCGCCCCAGTTCCCAGTACCACATGCCGTTCATGGCCAGGTGCAGGATGCCGAAGTGGATCAACATCGGCGTGACCAGGCGCCACCACTGTCCCGACGCCAGGCTGTCGGTCAATGGCGTGAAACGGATGTACTCGCCTGCCACGCTGAACGGCAGGAACGTCAGCCAGCTCATGGCTTGCAGGTTATCCCCCAGCAACGTAACGGCGCCGACGATGATGCTCAGCAGCAACACCAACGCGGTCACCGGGCTGTGGCGAAGCTGCTGGGCAAACCCGGGACGCCTGGTCGACGTCGCCTGCTCGGGAATGTCCAGTTGCTGGTCCGGGTCACCGGCCGGAAAGCGCTGGTACAGGACCTTCACGTCTTCACTGATGGAGTCAGGCACCCACAGCACCTGCTCCCCGGCTTCTTCGCTGACGCGATGGGGCACTTGCATGCGTTGCAGAAGCTTGACGAAACCACTCAAATCCACCGCCAGCGGCAGGCGTAATACAGCAACGGTACTCATGAAATAACCTCAGGGCGCTCGACATCGACCCAAACAAATTTACGCGGGTCCAGGCGGGTTTCCTGATCCAGCCGGTACGCCACCAACTTGCCGTACAGCACCGCGCTGTAGTCCAGGCAGGCCAGGTTCGGGCGGATCGGCGCCGGTTTGCCGCTGCGCCAGTAGTGGCCGACGAACAGCAATGGCTCGTCGACGCCGTAGCGCAGCAGGGAATTCTTTTCAGTGGACGACAGCGGCGTGGCGGCCACCGGTTCCGGCAGCGCATCGGGCTGGAACACGATATCGCCGTAGGTCTTCGGGTCGTCTTCCCAGAACTTGGTACGGAAGAACGAGCGCGTCAGGCCGTCGCCGCCGGTGAGGGTCAAGCCGTCCGGCAGGCGCATGTCGGTGCCGCGCAACAGGCGGTCGAAGGCATTGCTGGCGAAACTGCCGGGCACGGCGGCGGCTTGCAGGAAGTGTTCGTCGATGCAGCCGTCCGGGAAATGCGCGCGCAGGGGCTCGATAAAGCCGTTGTCCCAGCAAGCGTGCACTACGCGGAATCGCCCGGCGTCGACAAACAGCGGCATGTCATAGAACCAGCCGAGGAAATCGTGCCAGTCTGCCGGGTGCTGTTCGAACTGGGTCAGGGTCTCGTGGATCAACCGCGCGTGGCGTGGCGTGTGCTCGCGCACAAACTGCTTGCCGCTGCCTGGGGCGGCGGGCGTGCTCCAGCCCAGCGCGTTGAACTCATGGTTGCCCATGATGCACAGTGCCTGGCCGGCCTCGGTCATGTCGTGGACGATATGCAGCGCCTCGCGAATGCGCGGGCCACGGTCGATGATATCGCCGAGGAACACGGCCATTCGCGACGGATGCCGCCAGGTACCGCCCTGCTTGTGGTAACCCAATCGGTCGAGCAAGTGCTCAAGGGTATGAGCGCAACCGTGCACGTCACCAATCAGGTCGTAGCTACGCGCGGGATCGAGCATCAGTCGCCTCCACCCCCCAAGCGGCTGCCCCAGCCCAGCTTGGTCCGGCACACTTCGTAGTAGTTGTGGTCCAGCGGGTGGATCAACCGCAACTTCTGTGCCTTTTTGCTCACGGTGATGGTGTCACCGGGGGCGCAGGTGAAATGGTTCTGCCCGTCGCAGGAGACTTGCGGGTAGATCTGCATGTCTTTTGACACCACGATTTTCAGCTCACTGTTGCCATCGACCACGATAGGCCTGCTGGACAACATATGGGGATACATCGGCACGATCACAATGGCATCCAGCTTGGGATGCATGATCGGCCCACCGGCCGACAGCGCGTAGGCCGTGGACCCGGTCGGCGTGGCGACGATCAGGCCGTCGGCCTTCTGGCTGCACACGAACTGGCCGTCGATGTACAACTCGAACTCGATCATCCGCGTCGACTTGCCGGGGTGCAGCACCACATCGTTGAGGGCGTCGCCCTGGCCGATGGCTTCGCCGTGGCGGCGCACTTCGGCTTGCAGCAGGAAGCGGTTTTCCACCAGGTAATGGCCGTCCAGCACCTTGGCCACTTCGACTTCCAGCTCGTCGGGGCGAATATCGGTGAGGAACCCCAGGCTTCCGCGGTTGATCCCCAGCACCGGCACGTTATGCCGCGCCAGCGCCCGGGCGGCGCCCAGCAGGCTGCCGTCGCCGCCCACCACGATCACCATGTCGCAGACTTCACCGAGCATCTTGCGCGACGAGGTCTGCAGGCCATGGCCCGGGAGGATTTCAGCGATGGTGTCTTCGAGGATCACGTGCAGGTGGCGCTCGAGCAGAAACTTTTTCAGTCGGCGGACGGTGTCCAGCACCTGGGTACTGCCCAGGCGACCGATAATGCCGATATTGCGAAATTGCTCCATGGGGCTCCTGCGGGGTTCGGGTTCTGCAAAAAAGAACGATTATGGGCGAAAGCCGGCGTTACACAAAATCCTTTGTCGCCGCAAACCCCAGACGACAACGGTTCTCAGCCCCCTTCCCGGCTGTAAAAGGCTATGCTCGGACCATGACTCTGTTCCCTGATTTGCAGCACCTGCCCCGCCAACTGCGTCACCCCGAGGTGCGCGATCTCGCGTGGGTGATGCTCGCCCCGCCGATGCTCGCGCAAACGCCGTGGCCACAACGCCACCCGCTGACCGGCAGCGACTGGGTGCAGGCCCCGCATTTGCTGGAGCAGTGGCTGCGCCAGCTGGACCAGGACAGCAGTGCCTTGCTGCATTGGCTGAGCCAGGCACGCACCCGCCGGCTGGGGTTGTATTACGAACGGCTGTGGCAATTCGCCGTGCAGCATGCGCCGGGCGTGGAGCTGCTGGCGGCCAACCTGCCGATCCGCCAGGCCGGGCATACCCTGGGCGAACTGGACATGCTGCTGCGCGACCGTGACGGTGTGCATCATCTGGAACTGGCGATCAAACTCTACCTCGGGCCCCAGGACGGTGATGGCCGGGACACCGCGCAATGGCTCGGCCCCGGCTGTCATGACCGGCTCGACCGCAAGCTGGCCCACCTGGCCCAGCACCAACTGCCGATTTCCGCCCGGCCGGAGAGCCGCGAAGTCCTGGCCGCGCTGGATATCCAGGCCTTTGATGCCCATCTGTGGCTGGGCGGGTATCTGCTCTACCCATGGCCGGGCATGGCGCAGGCGCCGCAGGGCGCGCATCCCCAACACCTGAATGGCCGCTGGCTGCATCAGCGCGATTGGTCGAGGTTTATCGAGCAAAGCCCGGCAGGACGCTGGCAACCGCTGCCCCGCCATGCATGGCTGGCACCGGCGCACTACCCGGCGGACGAAGCCTGGGACGCGGCCCGGATGCAGCACTGGCTAACCGAACTGGACCCCATGGCGCCCGCGCAGTTGCTGGTGCGCCTGGTGGAAAACAGCGAAGGCGAATGGGAAGAAGCCGAACGGTTGTTTCTGGTGGCGGATCTGTGGCCGAACGTGCCGGCGCTTACAGGTTATCGATATGCCGATAGTCAATCTGTAACCCCATAGCCAGCTGCTTTGAACGACCCAACCGAATCGGGCCGCGCTCGATGTCCACCAGCAAACCCGGGCAGTCCAGCGGCGGCAAACCCGCCACATCCTTCAGCCGCCCATCGGTGATCACCAGCAACCGCTGCTGCTCCACCGGGTAACGCTTGCGACGAGCCGCCAACCAGTGCCCCGCTTCGTTCAGCGCTGCCAACAATGGCGTGCCACCGCCTGCACCGAGGCCATCAAGCCAATGACCAAGCCCTTTTGCCGCCTTTAATCCCTGCACCTGCCACTTTGGCGATTGCCCGCTCGCGGTGAGCAACGCCATGCGCGCCCGCTGTCGATAGGCATCGTCGAACAGTTGGGCCAGTAATCCCTTGGCATCGCTAAGCGCCTGATGCCGCCGGGTGGACGCCGAAGCATCGACAATCACCAGCCACAGTTCATGGGGCGTACGGCTACGCAGTTGATACAGCAAATCTTCGCGGCGTTGCGGCCGCCCGCCGAGCAAGGTGCCCGGCCAGTTGATCGAACCTTCGGCCGCGCTGCGCGCCTGGCCACGCCGGCCCTTGTTCAGTCGACCCGCCTTGGGCCGTGCATCCGCCCCCGCGTCAGGTTTGGGGCGGATGCCTAGGGCTTTTTTGGCCAGGTGGGCACATCACGGCGAGCGCCTATCGGCAAGGCGGGTGCGGGCATGTCGCCCCATTGGCCCTGGCCTTCAGGTGCATCATTGGGCTTGGGTGATTGACCGCCAGCGGGCGGCGTTGCAGGCGGGGATTGCTCCTGACGACGATGGCGCAGGGCAAATTCCGCGACCGCTTCGATATCTTCTTCGCTGATAGCCGTCGCGCCCCGCCAGGCCGCATGGGCACGTGCGCCACGCAGCCAGACCAGGTCGGCGCGCAAGCCATCGACGCCGGCGGCAAAGCAGCGCTCGGTAATCTGCGCCAGCGCCTGGTCATCCAACGGGATGCTATCCAGCAATGCGCGGGCCCGGGTGCAACGCTCACACAACGCGGCCTGCCGGTCGGCCCATTGCCCGCAGAAACCCTGAGGGTCGCTGTCGAAATCCAGGCGGCGACGGATGATCTGCCCGCGTTCGGCCGGCTGGGTGTGCCCGCTCAGCGCCACGTTGAAACCAAACCGGTCGAGCAATTGCGGGCGCAGCTCGCCCTCTTCCGGGTTCATGGTGCCGATCAGTACAAAACGCGCCGAATGCCGGTGGGAAATCCCGTCGCGCTCGATCAGGTTGGTGCCGCTGGCGGCCACGTCCAGCAGCAGGTCCACCAGGTGGTCGGGCAGCAGGTTGACTTCATCGACATAGAGCACGCCGCCGTCGGCCTTGGCCAGCACGCCAGGGGAAAACTGTGCGCGGCCCTCACTGAGTGCCGCGTCCAGATCGAGTGTGCCCACCAGCCGCTCCTCGGTGGCGCCCAACGGCAGCGTGACGAACTGGCCGCTGGCGAGCAGGTCCGCCAGGCCACGGGCCAGGGTGGACTTGGCCATGCCCCGCGGGCCTTCAATCAGCACGCCACCGATCTTCGGGTCGATGGCCGTCAGGCACAGGGCCAGTTTCAAGTCGTCGGCGCCGACCACGGCGGACAGCGGGAAATGTGGAATGTCGGTCATCAACTGCCTTCTTCTATATCCAACAACAGGTTTTCCAACGCCTCGCGGTACGCCCCAGGCTCCTGCCACATGCCGCGTTGCTGGGCTTCAAGCATGCGTTCGGTCATGTCCCGCAGGGCATCCGGGTTGTGCTGCTGCACAAAGGCGCGGGTGTCCGGGTCCAGCAAGTAGGCATCCGCCAGCAACGCGTATTGATGATCGTCGATCAACGCCGTCGTAGCGTCGAACGCGAACAGATTATCCACGGTGGCCGCCATCTCGAACGCGCCTTTATAGCCGTGGCGCTTCACCCCTTCGATCCACTTCGGGTTGGCCGCCCGGGCACGAATCACCCGGTTCAACTCTTCCTTCAACGTGCGGACTTTCGGCAAGTCCGGCTGGCTGTGGTCACCATGATAGCTGGCGGCCTTGTCGCCGCTCAGGGTTTCCACGGCGGCGAGCATGCCGCCCTGGAATTGGTAGTAATCATTGGAGTCGAGCAGGTCATGCTCGCGGTTGTCCTGGTTCTGCAACACCGCCTGCACCTGGCTCAAACGCTGGGCAAACTGTTCGCGGGCGGCGGTGCCTTCGTCGGAGCCGCCATAGGCGTAGCCGCCCCAGTTCAGGTAAACCTCGGCCAGGTCTTCGCGGCTCTGCCACAAGCGCCCATCAATCGCGCCCTGCACGCCGGCACCATAGGCACCGGGCTTGGCACCGAAGATCCGCCAACCAGCCTGCTTCGCCGCCGCGTCCTCGTCCAGGCCCGACAGGCGCAAGGCCTCTCGCTCACTGCGCACCTTGGCCGCCAGCGGGTTCAGGTCATCCGGTTCGTCCAGCGCAGCCACGGCTTGCACCGCCGCGTCGAACAGGCGGATCAGGTTGGCGAATGCATCGCGGAAGAAGCCCGACACGCGCAAGGTCACATCCACCCGTGGCCGGTCCAGCAGACTGATCGGCAGGATTTCAAAGTCATCCACCCGCTGGCTGCCCGTGGCCCATACCGGGCGCACGCCCATCAGCGCCATGGCCTGGGCAATGTCGTCGCCGCCGGTGCGCATGGTGGCAGTGCCCCACACCGACAGGCCGAGTTGGCGCAAGTGGTCGCCATGGTCTTGCAGGTGACGCTCAAGGATCAGGTTCGCCGACTGGAAGCCGATGCGCCAGGCAGTGGTGGTGGGCAGGTTGCGCACATCCACCGAGAAAAAGTTGCGACCGGTGGGCAACACGTCCAGGCGGCCCCGGCTCGGCGCGCCGCTGGGCCCGGCCGGGACGAAGCGCCCGTTCAAGGCATCCAGCAACCCGCGCATTTCCGCCGGGCCGCAGGCATCCAGGCGTGGCGCGACGACGATGCGCAAGCTCTCGATCACCGCCTTGACGTCTTCCCAGCCGGGCTCTTCAAGCTGCTCCACGGCACCTTCCAGCGCCTGCTCGATCAAGCGCGCGGCATACAGCTCCAGGCGTTCACGGGTGTCGCCGGCGGTGCGCCACAACTGCGTGTCGATCTTCTGCAACACCACTGGCCGGCGCCCCGTCCACGGCTCGGCCAGGGCGCAGTCCAGCGGATCGAAGCCCAGGTCGAAGGCCTTGGCCAATACCCGCAGCAGGCTCGATTGCGGCCCGCGCCCATCGCCACGCGGAATACGCAACAACGCCAGCAAGGTGTCGATGCGCAAGCGGCCCTCGGGTGACTCGCCGAAAATGTGCAGGCCATCGCGAATCTGCGACTCCTTCAAGTCACACAGGTAGGTGTCCAGGCGCGGCAGCCAGATCGCCGCATCGGCGTCGCTGTCGAGGTTTTCGTCCAGGGCCAGTTCCTGGTCGATGCGGGTTTCGCGCACCAGCTTGAGGATGTCCTTTTGCAGCTCGCGGGCACGCCGTGGGTCGAGCAGTTGTGCCTCGTAATACTCGTCGGCCAGCAACTCCAGGTCGCGCAGCGGCCCATAGGTTTCGGCGCGGGTCAGCGGCGGCATCAGGTGGTCGATGATCACGGCCTGGGTGCGGCGCTTGGCCTGGGCGCCCTCGCCCGGGTCATTGACGATAAACGGGTAGATATTCGGCAGCGGCCCCAGTAGTGCGTCGGGCCAGCAGTTCTCGGAAAGCCCGACGCCCTTGCCCGGCAGCCATTCCAAGTTGCCGTGCTTGCCAACGTGGATCACGCCGTGGGCGCCGTAGGTGTGGCGCAACCAGAAGTAGAACGCCAGGTAGCCATGGGGCGGCACCAGGTCCGGGTCGTGATAGACCGCACTCGCGTCCACCTGGTAACCCCGGGCCGGCTGGATGCCGACGAAGGTCAGGCCCAAACGCAGGCCCGCGATCATCATGCGGCCGTCACGGAACATCGGATCGCTATGAGGTGTACCCCAGCGTGCCAACACGGCCTGGCGATTGGACTCGGGCAAGCGGTTGAACATCGCCTCGTAGTCATCCAGCGCCAGGCTCTGATGACACGGACGCAAGTCGAGGCTGTCCAGGTCGTTGCTGACGCCGCCCAAGAGCGCCTGGATCAGTGCCGTTCCGCTTTCCGGCAGCTCGTCCGGCAGCGGATAACCTTGGATTTTCAGTGCCCGCAGGATATTCAGCGCGGCGGCTGGGGTGTCGAGACCCACGCCGTTGCCGATACGTCCGTCCCGGGTCGGGTAGTTGGCGAGGATCAGCGCGATACGCTTTTCGCCATTCGGCACCCGCGCCAGTTCGACCCAGCGCCGCGCCAGTTCGGCGACAAAGTCCATGCGCTCCGGCTGTGCGCGATAGCACACCACATCCGACTGGCTGCGCTCACTGCGCCAGGCCAGGTCCTTGAAGCTGATGGGCCGGCTGATGATGCGCCCGTCCAGTTCCGGCAACGCGATGTGCATCGCCAGGTCACGTGGGCCGAGGCCTTGCTCGCTGGCCTGCCAGCCGGGCTCGTTGTCCTGGGCGCAAATCGCCTGGATCACCGGGATATTGCGGCGAAACGGCCGCAGGTGCGGCGCTTCGGGGCTGGACTGGGCAAAACCGGTGGTGTTCAGAATCACCGAGGCGTGCACCTCGTCCAGCAAATCCTCGACCACGGTCAGGCAACCGGGCTCTTTCAAACTGGCCACCGCCATCGGCAGCGGGTTGAGACCCGCGGCCTGCAAGCGCTGGCAAAAAACATCGATAAAGCCGGTGTTGGCCGCCTGCAAATGGGAGCGGTAGAACAGCACCGCCGCCACGGGAAAATCAGCTTGCCAGTCAGCCTGCCAATCGTTGAGACGGGCATTGGCTTTATGCGGGTGATAAATCGCCGTGCGCGGCAGGGTTTGCGGCTCGCTCCAGGCGTAATCGCGGCCAAGGTAGCCGGCGGCCAGGCAACGATAGAAATCCAGCGCATTCCCCAAACCACCCTGGCGCAGGAAGTGCCAGAGCCGGTCACGTTCCTCGGCGCCCACGGTGCTGAGGCCACTGAGTTCCGGGTCCGGGCGATCATCCCCCGGCACCAGGATCAGCTGCACGCCGCGTTCGGCCAACTCCACCAGGCGCTCGATACCGTAGCGCCAATAACCGATGCCGCCGTGCAGCGAAATCAGGATGACCTTGGCGTGGCGCAGCACCTCATCGACATACAGGTCGACCGAAGCATGGTTCTGCACCTGCATCGGGTTCGCCAGGCGCAGGCTCGGGTAATCCTCGGGCAACTGCTGGGCCGCTTCGGCCAGCAGCGCCAGGCTGGAATCACCGCTGCACAGGATCACCAGCTCGGCGGGGGTTTGCCCAAGGTCGGCGATGTTGTCATCCGAAACGAAACCGCCGGGCTGGGTCCTGAGCAGATGCATGGTTTAAACGCTGAGGGCAGCGCGCAGTTGCGCTTCGAGCAACGCGGCGTCGAGTTCCTGGCCGATCAGCACCAGGTGCGTGGCGCGCGGCTCATCGGCGCGCCAGGCGCGGTCGAAGTGCTTGTCGAAACGCGTGCCCACGCCCTGGATCAGCAGGCGCATCGGCTTGTTCGGGATCGCCGCGAAGCCCTTGACCCGCAGGATGCCGTGCTTGACCACCAGTTGGGTCAGGGCGTCCAGCAGCAGGCTTTCGTCGGCCTGGGGCAGTTCGATGGAGATGGAGTCGAAGGCATCGTGGTCGTGGTCGTCCTCACCTTCGTGATGATGATCGTGATGGCTGTGGCGGCCGTCGATGTGTTCTTCCGAGCCCGCGCCCAGGCCGATCAATACGTCCAGCGGCAGGCGACCGCTGCTGGCTTCGATGATTTTTACCGCCGGCGGCAGTTCTTCTGCCACTTCCAGGCGCACACGGGCCAGGTCTTCAGGGCTGATCAGGTCGGACTTGTTGAGGATCACCAGGTCGGCGCTGGCCAGTTGGTCGGCGAACAGCTCGTGCAGGGGGGATTCGTGGTCCAGGTTCGGGTCGAGCTTGCGCTGGGCGTCAACCTGGTCCGGGAAGGCGGCGAACGTGCCGGCGGCCACGGCTGGGCTGTCGACCACGGTGATCACGGCGTCAACGGTGCAGGCGCTGCGGATTTCCGGCCACTGGAACGCCTGGACCAAGGGTTTTGGCAGGGCCAGGCCCGAGGTTTCGATGAGGATATGGTCGAGGTCGCCGCGACGGGCCACCAGTTCGCGCATCACCGGGAAGAACTCTTCCTGGACCGTGCAGCACAGGCAGCCATTGGCCAATTCGTAGACGCGGCCGTTCGCCTCTTCTTCGGTACAGCCGATGGAGCATTGCTTGAGGATTTCACCGTCAATGCCCAGCTCGCCGAACTCGTTGACGATCACCGCGATGCGGCGCCCCTGGGCGTTATCCAGCATGTGGCGCAGCAAGGTGGTCTTGCCCGAGCCGAGGAAGCCGGTAACGATGGTGACGGGGAGTTTGGCCAGTGTTTTCATCGGATGCCCTTTGGGGCGGGCATACGGGACGAGTGGCCCTGCGCGGGTGCGCAGGAGCAGAATTCGCCACCGGATCACCCCGCCCGGTTGAAGTAGAAAATCGGTTGCGAGGCAGGTCTCCTGGCTTGGGGCTTGCCGGCGGTGATGCCGGCGCTGGCTGCGCCTTCCCGCCTTGTTCAGGCAGTGGCGTGGCAGTCAGATAAACCCTTTACAGTTGCGGGGGCAGCCGCGGCATTGACCGCGTTCCCTTCTTAGCTTCGGCCTGGGCCGAAGAACCTCGAAGGTGCAAGGCTACGCAGTGCGCGGGGACGGGTCAATGTCCGAGCGTTTGGCGCGAAGCAGCGCCAGGCGCTCCAGCATGCCCTCGCTGGCAGCAGGCCCGGCTTGAACGCTGCATTGCTCGACGGACACGCGCACACCGTCGGCGTCCACCACCGCCACTTCCACCGGGCGCCGGGTTTCCCGGTCAACCAATTGCAGGCTTTCACCTTCGTTGGCGAAATGGCGGTTGCCCCAGCCGATGAACGCCATGATCACCACCCGGAAATCCTCGCCAACCGGCGTCGGTACGTACTCGAAACGGGGCGGCCGCTCGCTGTATTGCCGGCGCTCCAGCAGCCCCGCCTCGACCAGGCTGTTGAGCCGGCGGGTGAGCATATTCGGAGCGATTCCCAGGCTCTGGGAAAACTCGTCAAAACGCCGCAAACCTTGCAGCGCGTCGCGCATGATCAGGATGCTCCACCACTCGCCTACCCGTTCCACTCCACGGGCTACCGGGCATTCGGCATTCACCAGCGACTTACGTTGCATTGCAGTTCCTCTGTGGGGCGGCTACGGAAATTTCAGCTATCGGATGTTACTTTCATAATGATAGTTTCGTCCATGCATTGCTACCAACCTGAAATTTGCGGAGCTAAGCGATCATGAGTAAGCGAATTGTTGTGACCGGCATGGGTGCAGTGACACCGCTGGCAACCGGCGTGGAACAGACCTGGAAGCGCCTGCTGGCCGGTGAATCCGGGATTCGCAGGCTACCCGAGGCATTGATCGGCGACCTGGCAATCAGCATCGGCGGCCAAGTGTTGGACCGCATCCAGGACCCTGAAGCCGGCTTTGACCCGGACACTGTCATCCCGGCCAAGGAACAACGCAAGATGGACCGGTTCATCGTGTTTGCCCTGGCAGCCGCGCAAGAGGCCCTGGCCCAGGCAGGCTGGAGTCCGCAGACGCCATCGCAGCAGGAACGTACGGCGACAATCATCGCCTCCGGCGTGGGTGGTTTTCCCGCGATTGCCGAGGCCGTTCGTACGGCTGACAGCAAAGGGCCTCGCCGCCTGTCGCCGTTCACGATCCCGTCATTCCTCGGCAACATGGCGGCCGGGCACGTGTCGATCCAGCATCAACTGAAAGGCCCGCTGGGCTCCCCCGTCACTGCCTGCGCCGCCGGCGTACAGGCGATTGGTGATGCCGCGCGAATGATCCGTGCCGGCGAAATCGACATCGCCGTGTGTGGCGGCGCCGAAGCCTGTATCCACCGAGTCAGCCTCGGCGGTTTTGCTGCGGCGCGTGCGCTGTCCAGCGATTACAACGACACGCCGGCATTGGCTTCCCGCCCGTTCGATCAAGGCCGCGACGGGTTTGTGATGGGCGAAGGTGCCGGGCTGTTGGTGATCGAGGAACTGGAGCATGCATTGGCTCGCGGGGCGACGCCTATCGCAGAGCTGGTGGGCTACGGCACCAGCGCCGACGCCTATCACATGACCTCGGGCCCGGAAGATGGCTCGGGTGCACGCAGGGCAATGGAACTGGCGATCGCGCAGGCCGGAATCAGCGCCGCACAGATCCAGCACTTGAACGCCCACGCCACGTCGACCCCCGTAGGTGACAACGGCGAGCTGGCGGCGATCAATACGCTGTTCGGTGCAAATGCCAGCGTCGCGATCAGCGCCACCAAGTCGGCGACCGGCCATCTGTTGGGCGCAGCGGGCGGGATCGAGGCGATCTTCACTGTGCTCGCGCTGCGCGACCAGATTGCCCCGGCCACCCTCAACCTGGACAACCCGGACCCCGCTGCCGAAGGGCTGGATATGGTCCGGGGCCAAGCCCGGCCGTTGCCGATTGAATACGCGATTTCCAATGGATTTGGCTTTGGTGGCGTGAATGCCAGTGTGTTGTTCAAACGCTGGGGTTAACGCGGCGATTTGACGCCCATCGCCCGCCCATGCTCTCCTACACATCTTGTTTCGGGTGCCCTTCACAGGGTGAAACGGGAAACCGGTGAGTCATGTTCCTTTACTCAAGGGCGTGACGAGTCCGGTGCTGCCCCCGCAACGGTAAGCGAGTGAAGCATCAAAACCACTGTGCCTCCAGGGCATGGGAAGGTGATGCTTTCAAGGCCCAGGCCCCTCGCAAGCCCGGAGACCGGCCCGAAAAAATCAGATAACAAACCCGCGGTGGGCGGGCGCTGTTCAGAACCCTGCGTGCCTGGCTCGCGGGGTTTTCATGCGCTCGTGTCACCCTGAAACCCTGAAGGGACGCGCCATGTCGATCATCAGCAGCACCGCCTCTACCGCCAGCACCACCGCCACCCTGAGCCAACGCCTGACTGCTGCCATCGGCGCGTCGATCCTCGGCGCGTGCCTGGTGTATTTCGCCGGTTTCTCGCACATCGAAGCGGTGCACAACGCCGCCCACGATACCCGCCACAGCGCTGCGTTCCCGTGCCACTGAGACCTGCCGACATGATCAAGCGTATTGCCCAAACCGCAGGTTTCACCGGCCTCCTGGCCGCCTTGCTGCTGACCTTGCTGCAAAGCTTCTGGGTTGCCCCGCTGATCCTGCAGGCGGAAACCTTCGAAAACGCCCCGGCCGCGACCGAAGTGCATGAACATGCCGAAGCCACGGCCCACACCCACGACGCTGAAGCCTGGGAGCCGGAAGATGGCTGGCAGCGTGTGCTGTCGACTACGGGCGGTAACCTGGTGGTCGCCGTAGGTTTTGCCCTGATGCTTGCCGGCCTGTACACCCTGCGTGCACCGACCCGTACGGCCCAAGGCCTGCTATGGGGCCTGGCCGGTTACGCCACCTTTGTGTTGGCGCCGACCCTGGGCTTGCCGCCTGAATTGCCGGGGACTGCGGCGGCAGACCTGGCGCAACGGCAAATCTGGTGGATCGGCACTGCCGCCTCTACCGCTGCCGGTATCGCGCTGATCGTGTTCGGTCGTAACTGGCTGCTGAAAATCCTGGGCGTGGCGATCCTGGCTGTGCCCCATGTGATTGGCGCACCACAGCCGGAAGTCCACTCGATGTTGGCACCGGAGGCTCTGGAAGCTCAATTCAAGATCGCTTCGCAGTTGACCAACGTTGCCTTCTGGCTGGCGCTGGGCTTGATCAGTGCCTGGCTGTTTCGCCGTAACCGTGATGGTCAGTATTCGGCATGATCCTGGCGGTTGGCCTGGGGTGTCAGCGGGGTTGTTCTGTCGACATCCTGCGTGAACTGTTCAACGCCGCCCTCGCCGAGGGTGGCATTGAGCGTCAGCGCATCACTGCGTTGGCCAGTCTTGATCGCAAGCGGGATGAGCCGGGGTTGCTGGCACTGGCTCAGGTTCTGGATTTGCCGTTGGTATTTTTCAGTGCGGAGCAATTGGCGCCCTATGAAGATCGACTGAGCCATAAGTCCGAGACGGTTTTTGCTCATACCGGCTGCTACGGCATTGCTGAAAGTGCCGCCCTGGCCCTGGCAGAACAGCTGTCTCAAAGCCCTGCCACCCTGCTGATCACCCGCAAAAAAACCGCCCAGGCCACCTTTGCATTGGCTTGCGCCGGCTGAATTCCCGATAATCGTCAGCTTTGATCATGAGCAATCTTCATCTGGAAGGCTGCTCGCGTGCTTTTTTTCACAGGAATGAATCCATGACTGTCTTTTTCATCGGCGCAGGCCCAGGCGATCCGGAATTGATCACGGTCAAGGGGCAGCGGCTGATTCGCAGTTGCCCGGTGATTATCTATGCCGGTTCGCTGGTGCCGGCGGCGGTGCTTGAGGGGCATCAGGCGGAGTTGGTGGTCAACAGTGCGGAGCTGCATCTGGAGCAGATCATTGGGCTGATCAAGACGGCCCATGAGAAAGGCCAGGATGTGGCGCGGGTGCATTCCGGGGATCCGAGTTTGTACGGGGCGATTGGGGAGCAGATTCGGCTTTTGCGGGAGCTTGGGATTGGGTTTCAGATCATTCCCGGAGTGACGGCGGTGGCGGCTTGTGCGGCGTTGTTGGAGGCTGAGCTGACGTTGCCGGACATTGCGCAGAGTGTGATTTTGACGCGGTATGCGGATAAGACGGCGATGCCTGAGGGTGAGGTGTTCAGTAGCCTGGCGCAGCATGGGACGACCATGGCGATTCACCTGGGGGTGAATCATCTGGAGAAGATCGTGGCTGAGTTGGTGCCTCACTATGGGGAGGATTGTCCGATTGCGGTGGTGCATCGGGCGACCTGGCCGGATCAGGATTGGGCCATTGGTACGCTGGCGGATATTGCCGGGAAGGTGGCAGCCAAGGGGTTTCGGCGTACGGCGTTGATTCTGGTGGGCCGGGTTTTGGCCAGTGACAGTTTTGGTGAGTCGTCGTTGTATCGTGCGGGGCATGCGCATTTGTATCGACCCTGAGGGTGGTGGCGGTGGTGATGGTGTACATATCCGTTATTTAGGTAACGGCGACTATTGGTTCCGCTCTTACAGCGGCTCACTTTTGAAGAGCGCAAAAGTAAGCAAAACGCTCTTGCCCCACCACTCGGCTCCTCGCCTAGGCTCGGAGTGCCCTCACTCCGGCTTTGGACCGTGGGCCGCCGTCATGGGCCATCCCTGGCCCAGGACGGCTAACCCGGCGTCCTGCCGGGTTAC